>CAZGAX010000093.1:0-15830 GCA_964523745.1 uncultured Halobacteriales archaeon
CTCCTATCCGATAGTGTTGAAGAAATTTCACTAATTAATAACTCGCTACGGGCCCGTTTCGGGGCCGAGAACGGGGACATCCCGCCCGTCCTGGCGACTGCGAGTTCGTCGAGATAGTCCACCCGGATCCTCGCAGGAGGAAGCTGGGGCCTGCTGATCGTGGATTCGCCGGGATTGTAGCAGTCGTGCCCGTCTGTCGCTGTGGGTGCAGGGGTAGATACGTTGCTTATCTTAGTATAGAAATGGGTGTAAGATTAAAGCAATCAGACTATCTCGCCTCTGGATTGTGGCTGTGGCCTCGATACGACGGAATCATTTGCTGATTTCGAAATCCGAATTCGATTCCTGTTTCGCGGACTGAAGGACAGAAATTCGTCGTACGTTCAGACCCCGCGAACCGTCCCAGCCTCTATAACCCGTTTGCTGGTTGCTAGCCGACCGAAATAATGTAACGAATCTAACTACGAGGAGGCCGACGAAACCTAAGAACGATTATCTGTTTGCGTGGCGCCTGATTCCGGGCGAACAGCCACACGGAGACCCCGGGGAACCGGATTTCCCTCGACGGAATAAACCAGGTTCGCGGGCGGCCCCGCCACCGATAGTTCCTGGTAACGTACCAGATCAGAAACACGGCATCACGGTGACCGTCGTCGGAGAGACGGGGCTACGGGCCAGTCTCGAGGGGCTGTCGTTCACGTATCATTACTCTAATTGGTGTGGGAGTGGGGTAGTGCCTTCCCCCCGGAGTGGACGTTGGACACCGTTTTCGGCCGGCACGTCAAACGAGGTTCTCAGCCTCGATGGTCTCCCACACCTCCCGTCCCTTCTCGGTGAGACCGTAGACGCGACCTTTCTTGCGGTCGTCGGAAACCAGCAGGTCGACGAGTGCCCGGTCCCTGAGTCCCTGGAGTGCTCGGGAGACGTGGGCGATGCCGACGTCCGCGTCGGCTGCGATCTGCGACGGCGTGGCAGGTCCCTTGGACAGTCGCTTCAGGGCGACGATGCGGTACCGCGAACTGATTACGAAGCTGATGTCGTCCCAGTCTGTGCTCATTGGTTGGAGTCCAGCACGGCTCGTTGACCGCCGCGCGGGCAGCCCTGTCACCGATTGGCTGTCATCTCTGTCCGTTTGGGGTGACCTCGACCGGAATGGTCCCGGTACTGTCCCTGTTTCCTTGTCAGTCGATGTCCCTATAGTCGTTACGTCGCTTCACTGGGTACTGTGTAGTTACGGATCGTGGGTCCGTCAGTAAGGACGGCTTTCCGTCCCGGGCGGATCGACACCGGTCCGACCGACGTACCCACCTGGGGTCCGGGCGACCCCATCGATCGGGTCGCCGTCTGGCGGTCTGTCTGTCCGGAAAGCACGTGCTAGGGCCAGCCAGTTGGAACATAACAATGCGGCGTCCGTCCGGTGGTTCTCCTACTGATGCTACGTAGAGTACACCGGCTGGTGCAGCCGCATCCGTCACCGGGTCGGTGACCATGTCCTCGGAGTCGCTTCGGCGTCGCGTCGCGGCGGTGATTCCGGCGGTCCCGCTGGACCTCGTGGTCGTCCTGGTCGGGGTGGCCGTCGCGGACGCGGCACTGCTTGCCCTCCCGTCGCCGTCGATGGCCGTCCGTGCCGTCGCTGGCACTCCGCTATTGTTCCTGTTTCCGGGGTACGCGATCGTCTCATCGCTGTTTCCACGTGGTCGGAACGGAGACGCCGCCGGGCGAGTGTTCGGCGACGTCCGGCGTCCGATCGCCGGCGGACGTCCGCCATCGACGACCGAACGGCTCGCCCTGGGGTTCGGCCTGAGCGTCGCGGTCCTCCCGATAGTCGGAATCGTACTCGGCCAGACGACGGGCTTCGGGCTGCGCGAAACCGTCTTCGCCCTCTCGGCCGTGGTCGTCGTCGGCTCGGGCGTCGGCGCCGTTCGGCGGCTCCGGGTTCCGACCGGCGAGCGGTACGGGTTTCCGTTCGGCACCTGGCTTGCTGCCGGCTGGCGCGGAATTGCCGGCGCAGACTCGGTGACGCTGGCGGCCGCCCGGCTCGTCGTCGCCGTCCTCGCCGTTACGTCGATGGCAGGGCTGGGATACGCCGTCGTCGCAGCCGGGTCCGGCGCCGGCTACACCGACCTGTTGTTGCTCACCCGCTCCGACGGCGAGTACGTCGCCGGTGACTACCCCAGGGAACTGCAAACCGGCGAGCCGACGTCGCTCACTGCCCGGATAGAAAACCAGGAGGGCCAGCAAGTGGAGTACACGGTCGTCGCCCAGTTACAGACCGTCGAACGGAGCGACGGGGGCGTGACGGTCACCGAACGAACGGAGGTCGCCCGAACGACGAGGACGCTGGAAGACGGCGACGTCTGGCTGTACGACCACGATATCCGCGCCGACGACCCTGGCGGGGACCGGCGACTGACCTATCTGCTGTACCGTGGCGAGCCTCCGGCCGAGCCGACGGCGTCCTCGGCCTACCGGCACGCACACCTCTGGGTCGACGTGGTCGAGGGAGGGAACTGACCGTGTGGCCCTGGGAACACCTCGCGGTGGGGTACGTCTGCTACTCGCTGTTGAGCCACGCTGCGGGCAAGCGGCCTCGCGGCTGGCCGGTGGTCGCCCTGGCCATTGGCACGCAGTTTCCGGACCTGGTCGACAAGCCCCTGGGGTGGATCCTGGGCATTCTCCCGTCCGGACAGTCACTCGCCCACTCGCTACTCGTGGCTGCCCCCGTCGTCGCCACGGTCGTCCTGGTCGGGAGTCTGCTCGGCGTTCGTGACAGCGCCGTCGCGTTCGGCGTCGGCTACCTCTCGCACCTGCCGGCCGACGTTGCCTATCCGGCTTTCATCGGCGGGTCTATCCGCCCCGGCATACTGTTCTGGCCGGTCGTCCCGGCGGCCGACTCGGGGACGGTGGAGCTGCTCGAACACCTGGAACACCTGCTCGCCAGCTACGTGTCGTTCCTTTCGAGTCCGGCCGGTGCGCTCTACCTCGGGGCGGAAATCGGGCTGTTGCTGTTAACGGTGGTCCTCTGGCACGTCGACGGCTATCCCGGATTGCCACGGGTCGGCAGAAGTCGACGCGTGGAGGTCTGAGACGAAAGCTAGTGAAGCGGACACTACCCCGCAACAGCGCTGAAATACGCCTCGCCCGAATCCCCACCAGACGGAGTTCGCTCTTCGGGCCGGACGGTAGGCGGATCGGCCGGTCACCGTCACATTGTTCCCACGATACATGGTACCCGACCAATCCACGAACCTCCACACGGACGAACAGCCGACCGACCTAGTGTCGACGAACGACGCGATCGACAGGGGAATCGCTGCCTTCCTCGAGGCTCACAGCGAGACGATCGCCGCGGCGCCTCACCTGTCCGCAGACGTGCTGTTCGACGTGCTCGCCCACCCCGGTCGGCGGTACGTGCTGACCTACGTGCTGGGAACCGACGGCGCTGTCTCCTGTAGCGACCTGGTCGACTACGTCGTCTCGAAGACGGACCCCTCGATGACGCCGTCCGCGTTCCGCAACGGCGTCGCGGCAGAACTGACTCACACCCACCTGCCACGGTTGGCCAGCGAGAACCTCGTGGAGTACGACGTCGAACGACAGGTCGTCACCACGACAGACCTGACGCCGGTCGTGGCGCCGTATCTCGAATTCGCACTCGCACAGGAACGAATTCGCCAGGGCGCCATTTCCGAGTAGTTCCGTCGAGGGCCGGCGGTCCCGGCTTCTCCGACGCCCGCCGTCCCGACGGAAGTCACCAGATACCGGAGATACGCGGTCTGTACTGCTGGAAACGGTCGGCCGGCTTTTTCCAGGGCATCGCCGTACCGTGTGACGCGTCTCCAGAACGATGTCCCAGCAATTCCAGTCCCAGCAGCCCCAGCAACAACAGACAGGTACCCAGCAGGGAATGCGCCTCAGTGACGTCCAGTCGCCACAGGAGCGGCAGGCCCTCGACGCGATCCAGGAGGCGACGGCCGTCTGTGAGTGGTGTGCCGACCAGTGCGTCCAGGAAGCCAACCCCAACATGGTCGAGTGTATCCGACTGTGCGAGGACGTCTCGGAACTCGGCGAGACGGCCCTGGCGCTCGTCCCGCGGAACTCACGGCAGTCGACGGCGATCCTCTCGGCGTTCCAGCAGTGCGCTCAGCAGTGTGCCCAGGAGTGTGCCCAGCACAACCGTGGCCACTGCCAGGAGTGCGCCCAGGTGCTCCAGCAGGCCGTCGACGCCACGTCGCAGCTCCTCGGCGGCCAGCAGGGCACGGGCGGGCAGATGGGTGGCCAGCAGATGGGCGGCCAGCAGATGACCGGCCAGCAGTTCGGCAGCCAGCAGTTCGGCGGCTGACCACCCGGTCCGTTCGCCGCCGTACCGACCTGACGGGCGGGCAAAACGGTTTCCGATGCCACGAATTTTATACGGGTCCCCGCCCCTGGTCGGGGTATGGCAGGGCTCTACTACGAGGACTTCACCGAGGGAGAGACCATCGAACACGAGCGACGGCGAACCGTCTCGGAGGCCGACAACCAGCGCTTCTGTGACATGACGATGAACCAGCAGCCCCTCCACCTCGACGCCGAATTCGCCGGCGACACCGAGTTCGGCGAACGGGTCGTCAACGGACTGTACACGCTGAGCCTGGCCGTCGGCCTCACGATTCCAGAAACCACCGACGGAACCATCGTCGCGAACCTCTCGTACGACGACGTGGAACACCCGCGGCCGGTCTTCCACGGCGACACGATACGGGCAGAGTCCACGGTGACGGACAAGCGAGAGACCAGCGACGGGGACCGTGGCGTGGTCACGATGGCTGTCGAAGCGTTCAACCAGGACGACGAGGTGGTCTGCTCGTTCCAGCGGACGGTCCTGTCGCTCAAACGACCGGCAGAGGAGTAAGGTAGCGGCCGACCGACGGGGACAAGGAGCGGCCGGCCCGACAAGGACAAGGAGCGACCGGCCGACGACTACGTAACCGGGCGGCAGTCTACGTAGTATCCTCCGTATTTTCCGGGTAACGACGGTCTACCTCCCGTCATCGTTTTACCACTACCTACCGTACCCGGGATACTGGTTCCAGACCCGCGTCCGGATCGGCCGGTCCGGACGCGCGGCGTTCGCGACCCTTCCGGCCGCTTTCGGAGGACACGATGGTTGCTATACTGTACACATTCGACCGCAGTTTCATGCGAAAGACGTTCGAGGTGATCGACAGTCACGTCCCGGCACCGTCCGCGTACCTGCCGCTTCGACCGGCCGCCGAGGACTGCAGCGAGACGCTCGAGGAAGTTCGGCCTCCCGACCTCGACCCGGCCACCGTCGACGAGACGGTCAGGGCGCTCGACCCCGACGTGGTCGTCCAGAACCACCGGTTCGCGCCGGAACGCTTCGCGTTCACCGACGAGTATCCGGTCGTCCACGTCCGTCACGGCGCCTCCGTCGGCCGGGGCGAAGTCTGGAACACGACCGACGACCTCGGCGACGTCGTCGACGTGGCGCTCGCACCGGGCGACTACTGGGCGACCCACTACCGGGAGCACTTTCCCGAGGACGTCGAGGTCGCAGTCGTCGGCGTTCCCGAGGCCGACTCGCTGGTCGGCGCTGCCCCGCCGGACGACGGGCGAGTCCTCTACGCGCCGACGAACCACAACTACGGCGGCGGGTCTTACCTGGCGACGGCCGAGGACGTCCTCGACGCCTTCGAGGGGGCTGACTTCGAACTCATGTTTCGCCCCCACCCGATGGACCGACTGGAGGAACCGGGCCGCTCGCTGACGAGGCGGTGTCGAGAGCGCATCGAGACGATGCCCAACGTCGAATTCGACGAGTCCGACACCCCGCGAGAGAGCCTGGAAGCGGCCGACCTGCTCATCTCGGACTGCTCGGGCATCGTCGTCGAGTGGCTCCACGCCGATCGGCCGTTGCTCCAGGTGACGACGCTCGCAGGCGACGCCGACGTACCGCCGCTGGGCTACCGGACCGACGACGTTCGCATCGACCTGGTGACGGAACTCTACGAGTCGGGGTATCCTCGAGGGGTGCGAGAAGCGCGGGACCGCCACCTGGCCGAGCTGGGGGTGCCGATGGACGGCCGTGCCGGCGAACGGGCTGCCCGGGAGGTGATGGCGTGCACGCCGTGATCCTCGCTGCCGGCGAGGGCAGTCGCATGGGGCCGTACACCGACGACGTTCCCAAGGCGTTTCTCAACCTCGGCGGGCGGACGCTGTACGACCACCAGCGAGCGGCGCTCTCCGGCTACGTCGACGACGTCACCGTGGTCCTCGGCTACGAGGCCGACTCGGTGCGCGACCGGGTCGGCGACGCGAACGTGGTCGTCATCGAGGACTGGCGGTCGTTCGAGAACGCCGAATCGCTTCGGCGGGCGATTCGGGGAGTGGACGACGACGTGCTGGTGCTCAACGGCGACGTCGTCGTCACCGACACGGTCGTCGGAACGCTGGTCGACAGCCACGACCAGCTCGGGCCGGGCCAGAGCGTCGTCGGCTGTATCCCCGGGATGCAGACCGAATCGACGGCCCTCAGGAGCGACGAGCAGGGACTCGTCAGCGACTACGGTCTCATCCGAGGCCACCGACACGCCGGCGTCGGCATCGTCGACCACGAACACCTGGACGCGGCAGCAACGGTGCTGGGCCGGCACCGCCGGGACTGGTACCCGGTCGTCTACACTGCCGTCGAGACGCGACTCGTCACGGTGCCCCGGTCACAGCACGTCGAGATTAATCGGCCACAGGACCTGGTGGCTGCCCGGGGTAAGCTCCCATTTGCACTGGTGGAAGGACGAAACCTCCAGACCTGACTGCGCTATCGAATCCGCCGACCGGTCGCCGAATTCGTTTCGCTCGGGTCGCTGGCAGGGGCCATCCCGGCGTAGGCTATCAGTTCCCTGGAGGCGTTAGCGTTAAACTCTCCCTACTCCAGTGTTCACGTGAATGGAGATCATCGGGCACCGAGGGTGTGCCGAGCAGTATCCGGAAAACACTGTCAGGGCAGTAACACGTTCCTCGCGGGTACTCGACGCCGTCGAGATGGACATTCGTCGCTGTGGCACTGGTGAACTGGTCGTCTTTCACGACGAGACGGTCGACCGACTGACCGAGGCGTCCGGCGCGATCGCCGACCTCCCGTGGGAAACCGTGCGCGACCTGGAGGTTCGAGATTCCGGCGAGCCCATTCCCCGACTCGAAACCGTCCTGGACGCCGTCCCCGACGGCATTCAGGTCCAGCTGGAACTCAAGGCGACGGGTCTCGCTACCGACGTCAGGGACGTCTCGGCGGGTTACGACCTGGACGTGTCCGTCTCATCCTTTCTCCCGCCGGTCGTCGAGACGGTCCGGGACCTCGACTGGGACGTTCGCCTGGGGCTGTTGTTCGACGACGAACCCGCAGTGAACCTCGACCGCGCCGTCGACCTCGAGTGTAGCACCGTCCACCCGCACTACGAACTCTGCCTGACGACCGACGTGGTAGACGAGGCCCACGACCGTGGCCTCGACGTCGTCGCCTGGAAGGCGGCCCGAACGCCGGAGGAGATCGCCGCGCTCCGCGCCGCCGGGGTCGACGGCGTCACGGCCGACCGGTGGGACATCGTTTGACTCGGGCCACCTGGAAGCGGCCGCCGACACAGCGTTCAAGACGTTCGAGCGCAAACGGTTCGGTATGGCACGGTCCCCAGCCGACGCTCCAGTAGCGCTCCCTGGCTACACGGTGGCCGACGGTTCAGACCAATGTCCCTGCTCGATCTGACTCACGAGACCTGGCTCGACCTCGTCGTCAACATCGTCCCCATCGTCATCCTGGGGTTTTTCGACCTGCTGTTTTTCGTCGTCAACCCCTGGGGATGGGACCCCCTGACGGTCGTGCTTATGCACTTCCTGACTCTGTTCCCGCTGGTGGTACTGGCGGTCGTCACCTGGGTGTCGGGATACGTCATCCAGCGGGCCGAGGGACAGCCGACGGAGTAATCCGGTACAGAACTGGCAGACTGCACCGGCGTGGCCACCCCCCTCCTTTATTGACGCGTCGACCGTACGGCGTAGTGGTTGGTCGCGCCAGCAGATTCCGACCACCGGGTGGTACTATGAACGGCAATCGAGGAGACGACCGCAGACAGCGGTCCGACCGACAGCCCGAACAGCCCTCACAACAGCAGCCGATGCGCGGTCAGCGAGGACAGCCGACTCCACAGCCGGGACAGCAGCCGGGTGGACCCGGACGGCCACAACCCGGTCAGCCAGGGCAACCGCAAGCCGGTGGCCCCGGTGGGGGACAGCCCCAGGGACCGCCCGGCGGTCTCCAACCGGGAGCGGGCGGTCCCGGCCAGCAGCCACCGGGACAACCCCAGCGTGGACAGCCACAGCAGGGCCAGCCCGTTTCCGGCCCGCCCCAGCAGGCAGGTGGCGGACCCGGCGGTGGTGTCCGACCGGGCGGTCAGCCTCAGGGCATGCCCCCAGGTGCCGGGGCCCAGCCCCAGACCGGGGGCATGCCCCAGCGTGCGCCGCCGCAGGCCCCTCCGCAGGCCGGGATGGCCGGCGGTCCCGGGCCCCAGACAATGCAGCGCCCGCAGCTCCGTCCAACGAGCGTCGAAGACCTGATCCAGACAGACGTCGTCACGGCGACCCGAGACGACACGATAGAGTCGGTCGTCTCCCGGATGGCCGACGCGAACGTCGGTAGCGTGGTCGTCCTCGAGAACGACACCCCGGTCGCCGTCCTCACCGACCGGAAGATCGCGCTCAACATTCCGCAGCTGGACGACCCGGCGAGTGCCCAGGTCGACGAACTGGTCTCGGAGAGCGAACTGGTCACCGGAACGCTCCAGATGACGCTGTTCGATGCGCTGGACCAACTCAGCGAGGCGAACGTCCGTCGGCTGCCGATCGTCGACGAGGAGGAAGGAACGCTCGAGGGTATCGTGACTCTCGACGACATCATCGTCCTGCTCACGTCGGAACTCAGCAACGTCGGGGACATCGTTCAGGCACAGTCGCCACGGCTGTAGCCGCCGGTCTCGGCAGCGAGTGACCGGTTTCTCCGCCGGCTCGGCTCTTAGGACCTCTAGTTCTCGTGGGCCCCTCGGTCGGCCAGCGACGGAGCCCGAGTCGGCGGCAAGCGGCGGGACCCGCGTCGTCGGTGCTATCAGGGCGTCTACGGGCCTACCTGTTACAGCTATACGACTGTAATACGCAACTACCTGAACGTGAGTGATTCACACACTGCCTCGTCGTGCTGGAGGGATCGCGTGAACCGCCGAGTTAGGTGCCGGGAACGCCGACTGCATCGAAGCTGTGTATGCCGACCGCCGCGAGGACGTAGAGCACGACGAGTGCTGCGACCCAGGCGGTCAGTGCGACGACGCCGGCCTGGACCCAGCCGCCGGGATACCGCCAGTTGATGACACCGACGTAGACGAGGAGGACCACCAGGGGGCCGAGCAGGGGTATCCAGCCGACGAGGAAGCCGAGGACGCCCCAGACGATGGCGCCCAGCAACGCCGTCACGACGGCGTGGGAGTAGTCGTCAACGCCTGCGACGACGCGGCCGGCGACGTAGATGGCGAAGCCGCCGACGAGCAGGCTGACGACGAACACGAACAGCGAGTCGGTGAGGGCCATAGTTCTAGATCGTTCTTCCGTCTCGAAGAAAAACCCGATGCCTGCGACAAATGCCCGCCGCTTTTCCCCGTCCCGGCCGAAGCGTGGCCAATGACACCAGACGACAGCTCGCGAGAGATGGGCGTCGAGTTCGGAGACGTGGCCGACGCTATCGAGTCCAGGACGTATCCGGTGTCGAACGACGACCTCCTGGAGGACCTGGGCGACCGCCAGGTCGAACTGCCGGACGGTTCGGCGTCGCTCCGGGAACTCCTTGAGCCGCTTGGCGAGACGACTCACGAGTCACCCGAAGACGTACGGCAGGCGATCTTCGACATGGTCGGGTCGGACGCCGTCGGACGCGAGGGATACTCCGACCGTGGCACTGTCACCGGTCGGGACTCGGCGGACGAAGAGTCGCTCTGAGCGTCGAGACACCGTCCGCCTCGACGGACCTGGCAAAGTAGGACGCCAAGAAATCCCGGGATGCTGGTCCCAGGTTCTGGTCCCAGGTGCTAGTTCGGGGTGCTGGTCCCAGGTACTAGTTCAGGGTCCTGGTCCCGGGCACGGTCCGATCGCCGACCCTATTCCTGCGCCGACGTTATTCCTGCGTCGGCTCTGCGACTTGCTGGCGCTGCTCGGTCTCACCCTGGGACGGGGTGGCCTGTTGGGGTTGCTGCTGTTGTGGTGCCTGCTGCTGTTGTGGTGCCTGCTGCTGTTGTGGTGCCTGGGGCTGTTGTGGTGGCTGCGGCTGTTGTGGCGGCTGTTGCTGTTGTGGAACCTGTTGCTGCTGGGCCGGCTGTGGCTGCTGGACGGGGATCTGCTGCCCAGCCTGGGGCTGCTGTTGTGGGTACTGCTCCATCTGCTGTTGTGGACCCTGCTGCTGGCCTTCCATTCCGGCGCCAGGCATGGCCTGCTGGGCCATCTGCTGGCCTTCCTGCATTCCCTGCTGGGCCATCTCCTGACCTTCCTGCATGCCTTCCTGGGCCTGCTGGGCTAATTCCTGGGGAATCCGTGCCGCGCCTTCGCCGGCGCGTTCGACGGTTTGCAGGTAGCTGTTCAGCAGCGTCTTCGTCATCTGGATGCCCTGCTGCTGGGCCCAGTCTTGCATCTCGAGTCCGTTGAGGAAGATCTGGGCGGCACTCCGCTGGAACTGGACGGCCTGGCGCATCGGGTACTCGATCGCCTGCTGGAGGGCCTGCTGGCCGTTCTGCATCGTCTGCTGGCTCTGGGCGCCTGTCTGCATCGGCTGAGATTGCTGGCTCATGGGTAGTGAATTTCGCCTGAACTCCGTTGTCCGTTGGCGCGGACTGTCCACCCGACTCGCCGTCTCGCAGCCCGTTTCGTGGCGTTCCCGGCAGTGGGAGCGACACTGTTGGGTCTGACGGGCGTCGGCTGGCGCGTCGTTCGCCGGCAGACTGTCCGTCCGTGGCTGGTCCCATAAACCACAGCTATCGTTCAGTCGGTAAGTGAGTCCCCTACTCCTGGCCGTCCAGGTAGGTGTCTACTGGGTAGGAAACAGGGACGTGCCTACGAGGAGTAACACCCGTGCACCAGGAACAGCCCACTACGGCCAACCCAGCTATCCGTCCGTCACGCGAATCTCCTGTCCACGGCGTCTACAGGCGGCCCGACGGCGCCACGCCCTGGACGGGTTCGGTGATAGCGATCTGCCCGCCCCCGTAGATAGTGACCTGGTAGCCCCAGACCGAAAGCGAGAGGGTCCCGTTCATGCGAGGCGTTCCGTCGCTCTTGGGGGAGAACAGCCGGTCGAGTGCGTCCGGGTCGACGTGGTCGTCCAGGCAAAACTCCGTGTCGGTGACGTCGACTCCGGCGACGTCGGCGAGCGCGTGGACCAGCGTGGTGGTAAGCTTGGCCGAACCCGAGAAGTCGTGAGTTACGTAGTACGTACTCGACTCCTGGGGACGGTATCTCGGCTGCGTCTGTTGTTGGATTGCTGATGCGTTTCCGTTCATCATTCGAGACAGTCACGCATTGTCGTGGAGTTAATAAAAGGTTTTCTCCCCTCGCGGGTCCGAGATGTTATCCGTAGTCGGGTCGTACCAGGGGAGTCCGAATCCCTGGGGAAACGGATACTGCACTCCGGAAATACGGCCGTTACGGGACGGACGAACCGGTAAGACGGGATTACCCGGTCACAGCAGCAGCGCCACCACGGCGAGAACCAGAAAGACCACGATGAGTATCTTGGCGATGTCCATAGATATCCCGGCGACGCCGCGCATGCCGAACAGTCCGGCGACGACGGCGAGGACGAAAAAGACGACTGCCCACCAGAGGAAGTCCCCAGTCAACTGGAGCGTAACGACGTCTAGCACGCCGACCACTCCCTGGTCGTTCCGGCGAGGCTGGTGGGGGGCCGAACCGACGGCTGGCTCGCCGGGGCCACTGCGTCACTAGCCACTGACTGTCCGGCTGCCGTGGAGATGGCTCGGTGCAGTACCATCGACAGTGACTCCGGTCGGCTGGCGGATTCACCTGTTGCCTGCCACTGCCGTGCACCACGTTCCGGGGAGGCTGCCGGTCGCGTGCCGACCGCCGGCCAGCGGCCGTACGGGTCCGTGCTCACCCGACATATGCAGGGACGCAGGCTTTGCCTGGCAGCGGGTAACGGGCCACCAATCCCCCATGGCGAACAGACCAGACGACGGTTTCGACCGTGCGGCCGTTCCCAACGACCGTGGCATCGCCGCACTCGACGCCATCGCAGACGAACTGGTCGTCGTTTCGAACCGGCAACCGTACCGCCACGAGTACGCCGAATCGGGCGACGGCGTCACTGTCGACCAACCCACCGGCGGACTCACCGCTGGCCTCGACGCCGCCATGCGCCGACTCGACGGCACCTGGATCGCCTGGGGCGACGGCGAGGCCGACGGCGACGTGACCGACCACGACGGCTGCGTCCTCGTCCCGCCAGAGGAGCCCGGTCCCTACACGCTCAAGCGGATCTGGCTCTCGGACGACCAGGTGGACCGATACTACTACGGGTTCAGCAACCGCGTCCTCTGGCCGCTCTGTCACGGTGCGCTGACGCGGATGTGCTGTCGGCCCGGTGCCTGGGAGACGTACCGACAGGTCAACGAGGAGTTCGCCGGTGCCGCCGCCGAACGAACCGACGGCGACGCGGTGGTCTGGCTCCAGGACTACCACCTCGCGCTGGCACCGACCCGCATTCGGTCGGCGGCCGACGGCCATCCGTTTCTCATGCACTTCTGGCACATCCCCTGGCCGAGCGTCGACGTCTTCCGTGCCTGTCCACACGGCAGGCAGATCCTCGAAGGACTGCTCGGCAACGACCTGCTCGGCTTCCACCTCGGCCGGTACCAGACGAACTTCCTCCGGACTGTCGAGGCGACGCTCCCCGACGCCCAGGTCGACTGGGGAGCCGGACGCGTCTACCACGGCGGCAACGTCACGACCGTTCGCGCCTTCCCGATGGGCGTCCCTGTCGAACGGATCCAGCGGGAGGCAACCGAGGCGCAGACTCGCGGTACCGTCGACCGGTTGCTAGACCGATGGAACGTCGACGACGGGACTCGCATCGCTATCGGCGTCGACCGACTGGACTACTCGAAGGGGATCCCGGAGCGTCTTGCCGCCCTCGAGTACCTGTTCGAGATTCGGCCCGGCCTACGAGGCTCGTTCACCTTCGTCCAGATAGCGTCGGAAAGTCGCTCGCGGATCCCCGACTACCGGGAAGTCCAGGAGACGGTCGCCGACCGCGTCGACCGCCTGAACGAGCGGTTCGGCACCGAGAGCTGGCAGCCGGTCGTCTACACGACCGAACACCTCTCTGACCGGGAACTGAACGGGCTGTACCGCCGGGCCGACGCGGCGGTCGTCAGTCCGATACGTGACGGACTCAATCTCGTCGCCCAGGAATACGTCGCCGCACAGGTCGACGAGGACGGCGTCCTCGTGCTGAGCGACCAGGCCGGGATCCACGACCTGATCGGCGAGCCGGCCGTCTCGGTGACGCCGACGGACGTCGAGGGCTTCGCTGCCGGTATCGAGCGAGCGTTGACGATGGCGCCGGCCGAACGCCGCCGCCGGATGCGAGCCATGCGCCAGGACGTCCTGGGGAACGACCTCGACGACTGGATGGGCCGCATCTTCGAGGTCGCTTCGACGCTGTACCGTGGCACGGAGGGCGGCTATCCCCATGCCAGTGCCTGACGAGGCCCGCTCGGAGACGTTGCCGACCTCGGTGGCCGCCGAACTGGTCCGGCACGTCGAGACGAGTCAGGGGCTCCTGCTCGGCCTGGACTTCGACGGCACCCTCGCCCCCATCGAGTCCGACCCCGACGCGCCGACCATCGACCCGGCGATGGCCCCTGCGTTAGGCCACCTCGCGGCACAGCCGGCGGTCGACGTCGCAATCGTCAGCGGCCGGCAGGTCGACGACCTGGTCGACCGCGTCGGGAAATCGGGCCTCACCTACGCCGGGAACCACGGGCTCGAACTCAGCCGAAACGGCCGGACGGTCGTCCATCCCACAGCCGAACGCCAGCGGCCGGCCATCCGCCGAGCCTGTGAACGCGTTGCCGACCGGATCGCGACGGTGCCGGGCTGGGAAATCGAGGACAAAGGCGTGACTGCGACAGTCCACTACCGCAGGGTGCCCGCCGACCGGATCCCCGAGGTCGCCTCGGCCGTCGAGGCGGCCGCCGGGGAGTCTACCACGCCACTGACCGTCACGGAGGGCAAGGAGATACTGGAGATTCGGCCCGCTATTGACTGGGACAAGGGACGTCTGCTCGACCTCCTGGCCGGCGAAGCGCCCCCCGGCTGGACCACCGTCTACGTGGGTGACGACACCACAGACGAAGACGCGTTCCGCGTCGTCGAACCCGAGGGGCTCGGCGTTCGAGTTGGTGACCCCGAAGAAGACACCGAAGCTTCGGCAGTCCTCCCGAGAAGACGCCAGGTTCACTCGATCCTCCGGGTTCTCGACGAACGGGTGTCAGAGATGGACGTCCGGCCACCCGGGGAGGGGTGACCCGAACCAGAATTTTTGTGGTGAAAACCGCCCCTCTTCAGTACTGACTCTGGTGCTCCTCGCCTCCTTCCTGGCGTCGGCGCGAGTCGCCGCCTTCGCCCGTCTGGGGTTCGATGTCACCGTAGCCCTCCATCCCTCGACGCTGTGATTCCTGCTGGAGGTGCTCACGGCGTCCCTCTTGGTGCTGGCGCTGCTGCAACTGGTGCCCACCTTGCTGCTGTCGAGGCTGTTGCTGGTGTTGCCGGGACTGCTGCTGAGGCTGCTGTTGGTGCTGAGGCTGTTGGTGCTGCAGGTGACGTGGCTGCTGGTTCGGGTGCTGCTGTGGCTGCTGGCCACGTTGGGGCTGCTGCCCCTGCCCGACCGGTCGGCCCTGCTGGTCGGACTGGGGGACCCGAGCACGCTGGGTCTGGTAGTCCTGGACCTGCTGGCGGCCTCGGACGTCCTGCTGGAAGTGTCCCTGCTCCTGCTGCTGGCCGTGCTGTTGCTGCTGCCCTTGCGGCTGCTGCTGACCGTGCTGTTGGCCCTGCTGCTGGGACTGCCGGCCACTTTCAGTCTGGTCGACGTAGGACTGGTAGGCATCGCGACCGCCACCGGTCGTTCCGGGCGTCCCGGTGTCGTGCTGTCCCCGACGTCCCTCCGACTGGCGTTGCCCGACGTCCTGGGGGTGTTGGCGCTGTTCGGTCCCGTACGCCCCGGTCTGCTGGGGTTCGCGCCGCCCGACCTGGCCCTGGTGCTGGCCTCCCTCTCGGGCCTGCTGTGGATGGCCCCGTGCGGCGGCTTCCTGGGCCTGCTGGCCGAGTTGGCCTCCCTGGCGTCGGCCTTGCTGCCCCTGCCGATGCTGTCGACCCTGTCGGCCGCCGAGGGGTTCCTCGGCCGTCTCGGCTCGACCCGGCTCGCGGTACTCCTCGGACTGTCGCTCTCGCCGGTGGTGCTCGTGGTGAGTCATGGTAGTCGGTCGGACACCTCGCCCGACGACGGTGACCGCCGAAATCGCCGGCCTCCGTCGCGGTGTCTGGTCCAACGGACGGGTCGAACGCGGATTGTAAGAGAGCGCCTTGTTCCCGTCGCTAATCCGCCGGAAGGGAGGTCCAAGGAGTAAGCTTGACTTTGTCGCCGAGTGGGGGGGGGGGGGGGGGGGGGGGGGCGGGGGGGGGGGGGGGGGGCCCCGGGGGGGGGGGGAAAAGTTGCAAAACCCGGG
>CAZGAX010000094.1:0-15759 GCA_964523745.1 uncultured Halobacteriales archaeon
CCGTTCGCATGGTAAGCGGGACCGGAGGTCCCGCTCAAGTCGCGTCTCGCACTCGGCGCCGAGCCAGCGCGCCACCGCCCGCACCGCAACCGCCTCCTGGTGGACTGAAAGGGCGAACCTCGCTGGCGCTCTGTCTAGTCGCTGAGTGACCTCTATCCGAGCGTAGCGAGGATATGTCACTCAGCGACCGCCAGCGAGGTGAGGGCTTTCACCGACGTTGCGGTGGCGGTTGCGGGGCTGTCTGAAACAAAGGGACAATCCCAGAGCCAGCGAGATAAGCCACTTTTACCGACGAATCCACTCAGAACAATCCGAAGTCGTCCTGGAGGTCCCGATACGACTCCAGGTACTGCTCCAGAACGGCGTCGTGGTCGTGTGTTTTCCAGGTTTCGTCCACAGTCAGGTGGTCGTAATCACCGGCATCCACGATGGCGTCTGCGATCTGCTGGGGATTCGTCACGCCGTAGCTCCGGGGATAGTTCTCGATGAGTTCGTGGGCGCTCGACTCGGCCTGGTACTCGACGATGCCCACGCAGCCACAGGCCAGCGCCCAGAGCAGGTCGCGGGGAAACTCAGACCGGTAGGCCGTCTGGACGAAGGCGTGGGCACCCCGGTAGATTTCGAGGCGGCCCTCCCTGTCGCAGGCGCCGACGAACTCGACCCTGTCGTCGATCCGGAGGTCGCTGGCCTGCTGTTCGTAGGCCGCCCGCTCCGGACCGTCGCCGATGATGGTGGCCGACCAGCCCTTGTCGCGCAGTTCTGCCAGGCCGAGCAGGAGGCTCTCCAGGTTCGCACTTTCGTCCAGGGAGTGGGCGAAGGCCACGTCCACTTCCTCGGCCGGGTCGACGGCCTCGACCATCGAGAAGTCGATGCTCTCGGGGACGATCCGCGTCTTCTCGTCGCTGGCGCCGAGCTCCCTGACTCTCGTCCGGACCAGTTCCGAGGGGGTGATGACCATTTCGGGCTCCGTTGCCGCCCAGCGGCTCCGGGCCGAGTCCGAGTCCAGCCCTTCGTCGCCGTACCACTCCGCGACGACCGGGGTTCGGGTGACGAGCCCGGCGGTCCCGCCGGCGACGACGGCCTGGGGCGGGGAGGGCCGGACGTGGATGACGTCGGGGCTGTGCCTGGCGAGGACGAACGGGAGCTTGACGTAGAACGCCATCGTGCTCGGCTCTGTCGTCACCCTGCGGTAGGTGACGCCGTCGACGTCGTGGGTCGGGACGGGCTCACGGACCTCGTTTCCGTCCTCGTCCTCGACCGTTCGGTCGTCCCACCACTGGGCGCAAAACACCGTCACGTCGTGACCTCGGCCGGCCAGGTTCCTGGCGAGTCGTTCGAACCGCCGGGCGCCCGCCGTGTCGCGACAGTGGGTCGTCTCCATCGCGACGAGCGCCACTCGCATGTCCACCTCGTTGACGCCAGGTATCAAAAATCCCCGTGTATTCGCCGCAGGTCGAGGATGCCGGAAGGGGCGTGTCGGTGTGGATCAGAGACCGACGTGGATCAGGGACCGTCCTCGCCGGCTGCCAGCAGCGTTTCGAACACCTTCCGCTCGGCCTTCCGGAGGTGCTGGTGGAAGGTCGGCGGCGTGACGTTCAGCGAGTCGGCGACGACCTCGCCGTCGTTCTCGCGGGGCCAGTCGAAGAAGCCGGCGTGGAAGGCAGCCTCGACGGCGGCCCGCTGGCGCTCGGTGAGTTCCTCGTGGACCAGCCGTTCGAGACGGTCGGCGGACTCGGCCGAACGGGAGAACTGACGCTGGGCGACCAGGTCGGCGCTCGCGAACGTCTCCGTCACTGCCTCGGTTATCGACCGGGAGTCGACCGTCGGTGGCAGGTGGATCGACATCCGCAGGTCGTCGTTTTCGATGATTGCCTCCGCGACGTAGCCGCCCCGGCTGGCGACCACAGAGAGGATCGGCGGCTCTCCGAGCCGGATTTCGAACTTGTGGGTGCCGGCCCGGTGGCCTATCTCCGAGAGGGATTCCCAGTACGGCACTGCCTCGACGACCGCCTCGAGACAGTGCCAGGCCGCCTCGTCGGCGGTGCCATACAGCAGAAACTCGTCGTCGCCGGCGGGAACGGCCTGTTCGAGCACGGTACGTCCCTCGATGGCGTCGTCGAGGCCGTAGACGTCCGAGACGTCCGGGACGAAGAACTCGAGTTCCACCACGTCGTCGCTCATCAGTGCTCGCTTGCGCTCGACGGCTGCGATGGCGTGGCCGACCACCTCGGCGAGCTGGTCCAACACCTGGCGTTCGGCCGCCTGGAAGGCGTAGCGGCGGTCAGCGTAGACGTTCAAGACGCCGTAGATCGTGTCTTCGTGGGCGATGGGAATCGCCGCCGATGACCGGAAGTCGTAGCGTTCGACCTGGTCGCGCCACGGGTCGTGGGCGTCGTCGCCAGGAACGTCCTGAACGACCTGCATCTCGCCGGTCAGCAGTGCCTGGGCGGTCGGGCCGTCGCTACGCTCGTCGTCTGGGTCGACTGTGATTGTGATGTCGTCCAGGTACTTCCCCGTCCCCGCCTCGGTCCTGACCTCGACCGTCTGGGAGTTCCGCCCGACGTCGCCCACCCAGGCAAAGCTGAACGACTCGGTGTCCGCGAGCCCATCGACGACGACCGACTCGATTTCCTCCCGCGTCGACTGGTCGACCACGGCATCGGTGATACCACGAACGACTTCGTGGAGCCCGTTCAGCGCGGCAAGCTGCTCGCGGTGGCGTTCGAGTGCCTGTTCTGCCCGTTTCCGTTCGGTGATGTCGATGAGTGCGCCGGGAAACGACACCGGCGTCCCGTCTTCGCACTTGACCCGTCCACGGGCGACGACCCACCGGAGGTCCCCATCGGCGTTCCAGACGCGGTACTCGGCTTCGTACTCGTCGCACGTCCCCAGGGCCGATTCGATGGCTGCCTCGACCCGATCGCGGTCGTCGTCGTGGATCGCGGAGACGAACTGGTCGAGCGAGACGCCTTCGCTGGCGACTTCGCGGTCGACGTCGAAGAGCCTGGCGAGCGACGCTCCCGCGACAACCCGGTCCTCTGGAATGTGCCACTCCCAGGTACCGACCGATCCGGCCTCCGTCGCTGCCTCGAGTTGTGCCTTGGCGTCGCGTAGTTCTCGCTCCCGCTCCTTTCGCTCGGTGACGTCCTGTGACATCCCGATGGCAGCGAACACCTCGCCGTCGTCGTCTCTGACCGGTACGAACCGTATCTGGTAGGTTTGCGTGCCGAACGTGTGTTCGAAGGCGGTCGACTCGCCGGCCAGCGCGGATTCGTAGCCGGGGACGAGCACCTCCGCGATCTCCGGATCGAGCACGTCCGCGACCCGTTGGCCCTCCAGTTCGTCGTTCTGGACGCTGGCGACGGTCGTCCCGCCGACGGCCACGTAGCGACAGTCCTCGTCGACGAGTGCGACGGCGCCGTTCGGGAAGTGGTCGACGAGCGTCCGGTAGCGCTGTCGGGCCTCCTCCAGTGCTCGCTCCCGTCCGACCCGGTCGCTCACGTCGCGGACGACGCCTACTTTTCTGAAGCCATTCAGGTCTGACTCCGGGAGTGCGGTGACGTTACTCTCTGCCCGGACGGTAGTCCCGTCGGCCCGCTGGACGTCGGCTTCGATCGTTCCACTCGACGTCTCGCCCGCGAGGATCGCATCGACCAGTTCGGCGGCGTCTCCCTCCACCGCGTCGTCGACGACGAGCGAACTCTTTGCCCCAAGTAACTCCTCGCGGTCGTAGCCGGTCAACTCCTCGTAGGCCTCGTTGACTTTGCAAAACCGGCGGTCCTCGTCGAGGACGTAGACGCCGTCAGGCATCGTCGAGACTATCGTCTCGTACAGTTTGAGTTCCCGCTCTCGGTCCTTCTGCTCGGTGACGTCCCGGAAGTAGACTGACACGCCGGACTTCGAGGGATAGATGCGACACTGGAACCACGCTCCGACGAACTCGAACTCGGCTTCGACCGAGCCCGGTTCCTGGGTCTCGCTGGCCTCGAGAAGCGCCGATTCGAAGCGCCCCGGGAGGTCCAGCACGTCTCGAACGTCACAGCCGATAACCGCAGACTCGGCGCAGTCGAAGAGGTCCTCGGCGCGGTCGTTGACGTAGGTAAACCGGAGGTTCCCGTCGAGGGCGAAGAATCCGTCGGCGACACGGTCGATGACGTCTTTGAGTTCGGCCTGGATTTCCGCTTGCTGGCGTTCGAGTCGCCGTTCTCTCTCCTTTCGCTCGCTGACGTCCCGACCGATGCCGGTCAGTCCCGTGGGGTTTCCGTCCGGGTCTGCCATGGGCGAAGCCGTCACCTCGTACGGGACCCGTCTGCCGTCGGCCGTCTCCAGAGGCACCTCGATCGTCACGCATTCACCGTTTCCCAGGACGCGTTCGAGGGCGGCGACGACGCGGTCGTTCGCCTCGCTGGCGACGAACTCGGCCGGGTGCATGTTGGCTATCTCCTCGTCGGAGTAGCCCGTTACCTCGGGGAGGCGGTCGTTCCAGCGGGCGGCGTCGCCGTCTGCGTCGAAGGCGAAGACGACGTCCTGTTGATTGTCCAACAGGCTGTCGAGAAACGTCTTCTCCTCCCGGAGGCGCTGTTCGTACTCGCGTCGCTCGGTCATATCTCGCGTGACCTTCGCGAACCCTTCGAGGGTGCCATCCTCGTCGCGGATGGCTGTGAGCGTGACGTTCGCCCAGAACTTCGATCCGTCGTTCCGGACGCGCCACCCCTCGTCGGCTATCTCACCCGTCGCGGCTGCAGCGTCGAGGTTTGCCTCCGGGACGCCGTTGGCGACGTCTCCCTCGGTGTAGAACGTCGAAAGGTGCTCACCGATGATCTCCTCGGGTTCGTAGCCCTTGATCTGTTCGGCACCGGGGTTCCAGGTCCGAACGTAGCCATCTTCGTCGAGCCGGAAGATGGCGTACTCCTCGACGGCGTCGACGAGGGCTCGAAACTCGACGCGGGGCCGAACCGGTGGTCGCTGGTCGCCCCCGGTCGTGGCTCTGGCTGCCGTCCTCGGCGGACGCCACCAGACCCGGCCGCGAGCCCCGGCTTTCTTCGTCTCCAGGAGTCCCTCCTCGACCAACCGTTCGAGCCGTTCGTAGGTACTCCGGCGCGAGACGTCTAGTTGGTCGGTCACCTCCTTCGTCGTCAGCGGCTCGCAGGCGTCACCCATCGCGTCGAACACGTCGATCGTTTCACGCAAGCTTGTCGTCAGCCCCCTCGTACCCATGCAATCGCTACACGTCGGGCTCACTAATGAACCCTCCGCCAACGGAGGCAACCACGTAGTTGGTAGCCTGCACCCACCCGTCTGTACGGATCAGGTATGCCGACGTATCGAACGCAATCCGGTTCGCGTTCGTTCACAGTGACACGCCGTGACTTGCGGTCTACCGGGCCTAATCAGTTATAGAATGTCCTTAATCGCCCCAGGCTGTTGAGTACGCATACGCCCAGGTGGTCTTCGGCTGCGACCAGGGTATTATCGGGCCGAGACCAGGGTGCCATCACCATGACTGAAACCACTTACGACACCACTGGAGATGGGGAGAGGGAGCCGCGTCTGACGACGAGCCAGCGTCACCGCGTCCTCGCCAACGAACGGCGACGGATCGTCTGTGACCTGCTCGCGGGACACACCGAGCCGGTCGACCTGCAGACGGTGACCGAAGCGGTTCGCGTTCGGGAGGGGGCCGACGACGGACCGAACGGTGATGCGATACGCATCGCGCTGCACCACAGTCACCTCCCGCTGCTCGACGACGTCGGTCTCGTCGACTACGACCCGGCGTCTCACCGCATCGTTCCTCACCCCGCGTCGCTGGACCGCCTCTAACCGGCAGTCGAGACCGCCCCGTTTCACCGTCGGCTCACTACCCGCACCGGACACGCCCGACGGGGCAAATCCATATGCGTCGCCGCGTCGATGATCGGCCGTGACCGAGTACGACCTCAGCCGCTACCTGTCCGCCCGGCGGGCCTACGGCGCCTCGCTCGCCACCGACGGGACGCTCGCCTTCTGTCACGACGTCACCGGCGTCGCCCAGGTGTGGACGCTCGACGAGCCGGGCGCCTGGCCCGAGCAGCGCACCTTCTACGACGAACCCGTTTCCTTCGTCACCGCCTCGCCTACGCGTCCCGAGTTCGTCTTCGGCATGGACGAGGGTGGCAACGAACGAATGCAACTCCACCGCCTCGACGCCGACGGGACGATCACGCCGCTCACGGACCACCCCGACGCCAAACACCGCTGGGGCGGTTGGTGCCACGACGGCGACCGCTTTGCCTTCGCGTCCAACAGGAGAGACGAGAGCGTCTTCGATGTCTACGTCCAGGGCCGTGACGAGCGGGGCGACGACCAGGACGAGGCCGCCGAAATGGTCCACCAGGGCGACGGCTGGCTCTCGCTGGGCGGCTGGGACCCCGCCGACGAGCGCCTCATCGTCGCGGAATCGCACTCGAGTTTCGACCAGGACGTCTACGTGCTCGACCTCGGATCGGGGGACCTGCGTCACCTCACGCCCCAGGACGACACGCGATTCTACAGCAGCCAGTGGGGTCCCGACGGCGACGGCATCTACCTGGTCACGGACGACGGCTCGGACACGCTGTACCTCGCCCGCCTCGACGCCGAGACGGGCGACCTGACGACGGTGCGCGAGGGTGGCGACTGGAGCATCGACGGCGTGGCCGTCGACGACGAGACGGGGTTGCTGGTCTACTCTCGGAACGTGGACGGCTACACCGAACTCTCGATGGGACAGCTCTCGGGACCGACCACGGTCGAGGACCTCCCGTTCCCGGAGCTTCCCGGTGCCGTCGCAGGCGGCGTCTCCTACGGTCCCGATGGCGACCGCCTGGCGCTCTCGGCCTCCGGACGGGCCCACAACACCAACGTCTACGTCGTCGACGTCGCGACGCTCCGTGACGCGGGGGGCATTACCGAGGGGATCGACGACCCGACGAGGGACGCCGCCGAACTGTTTCCGAACGCCGCGGAGCGCTGGACGAACGCGTCGACGGCGGGCATTCCTCGAGACACCTTCGTCGAACCCGAACTCGTCCGCTACGAGACGTTCGACGGCCGGGAGATTCCAGCGTTCCTCTCGCTCCCGCCGGGTGCAGAGCCCGGCGAGACGCCGGCCATCGTCGACGTCCACGGCGGCCCGGCGAACCAGCGCCGGCCCGGCTTTTCGGGACTGTTCCAGTACTTCCTCGCTGCGGGGTACGCCCTCCTGGAGCCGAACGTCAGAGGGTCGTCGGGTTACGGCCGGGCCTACACCGAACTCGACGACGTCGAAAAGCGCCTCGACTCGGTGAAAGACCTCAGGGCCGCCCGGGACTGGCTGGCCGACCACGAAGCCATCGACCCCGACCGCATCGCTGTGAAGGGCGGCTCCTACGGCGGCTTCATGGTCCTGGCAGGCCTCACTCGATACCCCGACCTGTGGGCCGCCGGCGTCGACGTCGTCGGGATCGCCAACTTCGTGACGTTTCTCGAAAACACGGGCGACTGGCGACGCCCGCTCCGGGAGGCCGAGTACGGCAGCCTCGAGGACGACCGCGACCTTCTCGAGGAGATAAGCCCCATCCACGACGCCGACCGGATCCAGGCACCGCTGTTCGTCATCCACGGCGCCAACGACCCCAGAGTGCCGCTCGGAGAGGCCGAACAGATCGTCGAGGCGGCCCGCGAGAACGACGTGCCGGTCGAGCTACTGGTCTTCGAGGACGAGGGCCACGGGCTGAGCAAACTCGAGAACCAGGTCACGGCCTACGAGCAGGTCGTCGCCTTCCTCGACGACCACGTCTAGTCGCGCCAGAGGGCGTAGAGGATGGCGGCCATCCCGACGATCTGACTGACGTGGATAACCGCCGACATCAGGATGCGGTCGCCGAAGCCGAAAAACAGGAGTAACGTCTGGAGGACGCCCGGCACGCCCACCACCAGGATGAACCCGATGGCGATGAGGAGCATCGGCCTGCTGTCGTTGCGACGCCAGCCCCGGTAGGCGATGTACGAGATGGCCAGGCCGAGTGCGACCGTGACGTAGCCACTAGCGACGAGGAGCTTCTGTACCGTCGTCAGGTCGCCGAAGGTGGTACTGGCTAGCATCGTTACATCTGCTCGATCAACCGGGTGAATGTGTCTGCCATGGGTTCTGTGCGTTCCAGTTCGAACTCGTACTCGCCGTCGACGAGGTCGACCGTTAGTCGGTCGAAGGTGGCCGCATACACTTGGTGGTGATGGCCGTCGGCGTCCGGCCGGGTCCGTGACTCGACCAGGTCGTACCGTTCCAGCCGTTCGATGCGCCGATAGACTGTCGGCTTGGACGCGTCGACGCAGTCGGCCAGTTCGCTCGCCGACAGCGGTTGGACGCTCGTCTCTGCGAGGATGGTGCGCGTAGATTCGTCTTCGAGGATACCGGCGATAGCCTCGAGGTCGCACTCCTCGCTCACGAACGACTCGTTCCCCGGGTACCACTAAAGTGGTATCGGACCTTCAGTTGCTGAAACACACCCCCGGGGTCTACAAGTACCCCCCTCGATATCGGGGTTGATGTCAGCGATCGAGACAGCCGGACTCACCAAGACGTTCGGCGACGTGACGGCGGTGTCCGACCTTGATCTGACGGTCGGAGAAGGGGAGATATTCGGGTTTCTCGGCCCGAACGGCGCGGGCAAATCCACGACGATCAACCTGTTGCTGGACTTCATCCGCCCGACCGAGGGCACGGCGACGGTTCTGGGAATGGACGCCCAGGCGAACTCCGAGGCCATCCGCGACCGCGTCGGCGTCCTCCCGGAGGGCGCCAGCGTCTACGAGCGCCTCACCGGCCGCGAACACGTCGAGTGGGTGATCGACGTCAAGGGCGCCCCGGCCGACCCCGACGCGATCCTCGAACGGGTCGGTCTCGGCGGCGACGACGGTGACCGGGCCGCTGGCGACTATTCCAAGGGAATGCGCCAGCGCCTCGGCCTCGGCATGGCGCTCGTCGGCGACCCCGATCTCCTCATACTCGACGAGCCCTCCTCCGGGCTGGACCCGACCGGCATCCAGCACATGCGAGAGATCCTCCGAGACGAGGCCAGCGACGGTACGACCGTGTTCTTCTCCAGTCACATTCTCTCGGAAGTCGAGGCGGTCTGTGACCGGGTCGGCATCATGAACGACGGCGAACTCGTCATCGAGGACACCCTGGAGAACCTCCGGGACGACTCCGACGGCACGGCCACCATCGATGTCGAGGTGAGCGCGGTCCCCGATACCGACCTCACGGCTATCGACGGCGTCCGGCAGGTCACCGCCGACGGCGACGCCATCACCGCAGTGGTCGAGGACCCCACCGTCAAGGTCGACGTGGTCACCCACCTGGCCGAGCGGACGACGGTGACGGACATCCTGTCAGAGGACACCTCGCTCGAGGAGCTGTTCAACCGCTACACCGGCGCCAGCACGCCGGAGAGCGAGGCGGCCGAACCGGAGGTGGCCACGGCATGAGTCTGGCCCACGTTGCCCGGAAGGATTTCCTGGACGTCCGGCGAGCCAAGGTCGTCTGGGGTCCCGTCCTGCTGTACACGCTGTTCATGCTCCTCTTTTTCTGGGGGCAGAGCCAGAGCGACTCGCCGAACTTCTACCGGGTCATCTGGAACCTGGCCGGCGTCGGCGGGGCCCTCCTGATCCCGATCGCGGCGCTCGTCGCAGCGTACCTCTCTATCGCCGGTGAACGCGAGTCGGGGAGCATCAAGTTCGCACTCTCGTTGCCCATCGCCCGCGGCGACCTCGTTCTCGGGAAGTTCATCTCGCGGAGCGCTATCGTCGCCTTCGGCATCGTCTTCTCGTTCGTCGTCGGCGTGGGGGCCGCGTTCGTGTTCATCCCGAACACGACATTCCAGTACGGCGACTACGCCCTGTTCGCACTGATGACAGTCCTCTACGCCCTGGCGTACGTCAGCGTCGCCGTCGCGCTGTCGGCAGCGACCGCCAGCCGGTCCCGTGCGATGGGGGCGTCCATCGGCTACTTCTTCGTCTTCAACCTGGTCTGGAACTTCCTGCCAGTCGGGCCCGTCCAGATGGTCGAATTCCTGTTCGACCAGTTCGGGATGGACGCGTCACAGAACCTCACCACGTTCATCTTCACCCTCAGCCCGACCGGGAGCTACCTGAACGCGCTCCAGATGGTCGTCCCCGAAGCGATGTTCAACGCTACGGCCGGGGCGAACGCCGGTGCCGGGCCGTGGTACACCGACGGCCCGTTCATGTTGGTCCTGCTCGCGCTCTGGGTCGTCGTTCCCCTCGCACTGGGCTACTGGCGATTTACCAGGGCCGACCTGACGTAGCCCCGCCCGCTTTAATTGGTGCGAAGATCCCGTTGTTTCAGGCCCGCTTTCGCCCCGATCTCACGTCTGATTCCGGTCCACGGTGTTTATCCGGTGGCCCTTCGTGGAAGGGGCCATGGGCATTGCGGAGCGGTCGCGGGCGCGAGTCGAGGACCTCCTCACGGAATTAGAGCGAACCTACGACGCGTTCCCGGTCAATCAGACGACGCTGGCGCTTCCGGCCGAGCGGTACGAGGACGCGAGGGGTCGGTTCGCCGACGGGCTCGTCGACACGTACGTCGAGGTGGCCAACGACGCGGGCGAAATCCTGCACGTCCCCGACGAGGACGGCCTCTCGTTGCCGGGGGCGGTTTCGGACCCGGAGCAGGCGCTCGAACGCAACGTCAAGCGGGAGGTCGCCGACCGGACGGGCATCGAGTGTGCGATCGACGGCGTTTCCTCCGTGACTATCGCCGGCATCAGCAACGCCGACGCGGCCGAGTCTGACACGCTGTACCACCTGCTCGTGGTATTCGACGCGAGCCACACGGGCGGCGATCCCGAGGGCGACGCCGAGTGGCAGGCCGACACCCGCGAAGTTCCGGCAGCGTACGTCTAGACGACCCCGGTGACGGTCGCCGCCTCGCGAGCCGCCGGCTCGCTGACGCCGTCCCCGAGGATGGTGTACCGGTCGCGGATCTCGTGGGCCGTGGTTAGCGCTTCGATCACCGTCTCGTCGTCGATGCCGAGTTCGGCTGCCGTCGTCGGGGCGCCGATGCCGGCGAGTGCGTCCCGGACGTCGCGCCACTCGCCGTTCTCGCCGGTGTGGAGGAACTCCGTCAGGATGGCACCGACGCCGACCTGGTGGCCGTGCAGCGCCGCGTCGGGCACCAGCCGGTCGAGCTGGTGGGAAAAGAGGTGCTCGGCGCCGCTGGCCGGCCGCGAGGAGTCCGCGATGGACATCGCCACGCCGGAGGAGACCAGCGCCTTGACGACCACCCAGGCAGATTCTTCGAGGCCCTGCTTGATCGAGTCCGACTGCTGGACGAGCATCTCCGCCGTCATTCGGGAGAGAGCGCCGGCGTACTCGGAGTACTCGACGTTCTTGAGCCGGCGGGCGAGTTCCCAGTCCCGGACGGCGGTGTAGTTCGAGATGATGTCGGCACAGCCAGCCGTCGTGAGTTCCCAGGGGGCGTCCGCGAGGACCGCCGTGTCGGCGATGACGGCCATCGGCGGCTCGGCGGCGACGCTGTGGCGGGTGTCGCCATCGGGGACGGAGCCGCGCCCGGAGACGATGCCGTCGTGACTGGCTGCCGTCGGGACCGAGATGAACCCGCGGTTGCGGTCGTCGGCGGCCATCTTCGCGATGTCGATGGCCTTGCCGCCGCCGACGCCGACGATGTAGCCCGCCTCGCAGGCGTCGGCCACCTCGATGACCTCCTCGACGGCGTCGAAGCTGGCCTCTTCGACGACGACCGTCTCGGGCTCGCTCCCGAGGCCGGCCAGTTCGGCCGCCACCCGGTCGCCGGCCACCTCCCTGGGGGTGGGGCTGGTGACGACGAGCGGCGTCCCCGACAGGTGGAGTTCCGACACCGCGTCGGCCGTCCGGTCGAGCACCCCGTGGCCCACCAGGACGCTCCGCGGCAGCCGGATCCACGTCGACTTTTCGAACATACAGCCCTGTGGCCCCCGGGGCTGTTTAATCCTTTAGGTGGGACTGGCGGTGAGTGAAGGATGGCGAACAGGCGACACCACGGGAGACCCACGGCGGTGTGTCGCACTCCCGCGAGTCGCCGTGGGGCGGCTCTCAGCGCACGGGCCATCTGGTCCCGGCATCGTATATGAAGCTACGGTCGTGCGAGGGCTTTCACGCCGTAACCAACTCGGCAACGGCTGTTCGCGCGAAACGACCTCCAATCAGACCGTATCCAGAATCTCCAGCACCGACACCTCGGCGTCGCGGTCCGGCCAGCGGTGGGTCTCGACCTCGTCGTCTGCCTCGACAGTCTCCGCCAAGGCGTCCTCTGGAGCCACCGGGTCCCAGCCCAGGTCTGTCAGCTTCTGGGTCGTGAGGACGTGGGGATAGTCTGCGTACAGCGGGATGTCCTCGGGCGCCAGGTCCCCGGCAGCCAGCTCCCTCGGCCCGGCGTTCACCATCTCCACGTCGGTCCCGACGGCCTCGGCGATGGCTTCGATCACGTCGCCCAGCGTCAGGAGCCGGCGGTCGCCGACGTTGTACGCCTCCCCGGCGTCGCCCTCCTCGACGACCGTCAGAATCGCCCGGGCCACGTTCTCTACGGCGACGAGGTGGTGGAGGCTGTTGCCGTCGCCGGGGATGATCACCCGGTCGTAGTTTTCCACCCGGTCGATCCAGTAGTCCAGCCGGCCGGTGTAGTCGTGGGGCCCGTAGACGATTGTCGGTCGGACGGCCATCGCCCGAAGCCCCTCGTCTGCCGCCTCGAAGACCGCCCGGTCGCCCTCTGCCTTCCGGGCGCCGTAGGTGTCCCAGTCGTCGGAGACCGCCTGCTCCTCGGTGCAGGGCTCCAGAGGCGTATCGTCCTCCCGCTTTGGAATTTCTCTGGGACCGTAGGATGCACCGCTGGAGACGAAGACGTAGGCGTCCACGTCCTCGAAGACGTCGGTGGCCATTCTCACTTCGCCGGGGTGGTAGGCGACGAAGTCTACGACGACGTCGGGTTCGACCGTGTCGCGGGCCTCGGCGAGGGCGGCGCCGCTGGTCCGGTCGCCGGTGTACTGGTCGACACCCTCCCGGTCTTCGAAGGGGTTGGGGTGCTTGCCGCGATTGAACAGCGTCACGTCGTAGCCGGCGTCGAGGAAGGTCTCGGTCGTGTGGCGGCCGATGAACTGCGTGCCGCCGATGAAGAGGGCCGATGACATGTCCGGGGAGTCGAACCGGGCGGAGAAAAAACTGCGGTGGCGGAAGTGCCCTCAGCTACTCGGGACAGTGTGGCACACCACGCGAGGCTTTTTGCCGAGCGATTCCGTCTCGGCGGGTATGCCCGGTCCGGTCTTCCGCGAGGGCGAGACGGTCGAACTCCGGACGCCTACCGAGGACGACGTCGAGTTCCTCCAGGAGAACGTCAGCAATCCCGAGAGCCGCCGGTCGCTCGCCTCCTCGTTTCCCATCAACCGAAAACAGGAACGCGAGTGGGTCCAGCAGGCTACCGAGGGCGACGCCGTCAGCGCGCTGGTCTGCGTCGACGGTGACCCCGTCGGCACCATCGGCCTGAACGACGTCAACGAAGTCTGGGGTACCGCCGAAGTCGGCTACGCCATCCACCCCGACCACTGGGGAAACGGCTACGCCACGGACGCCCTCCGGACGCTGTGTGACTACGCGTTCTCCGAACAGCGTCTCGAGAAGATCAACGGTCGACACTACGCGACCAACCCCGCCTCGGGACGGGTCATGGAGAAGGTCGGATTCATCCAGGAGGGAGTCCTCCGCGAGGAAGCCTACGTCCAGGGCGAGCGGGTCGACGTCGTTCAGTACGGCCTGTTGGCTCGCGAGTGGGTCGACGACTGACACTGCGATGACCGACTGTGCGTCCTGTCACGTGGGGACAAAGTTGATGGTGGCAGTGGCCCCACCGCTACGTGATGCCCTCCGAAACTGACGACAGCGGCTGCCTGAAGTGCGGCCACGACGAAGCGACCGTCGACAAGATAGCGACCAGCGGCGGCGGCCTGAGCAAGATGTTCGACGTCCAGAACCGCGGATTCCGGACCGTGACGTGTACGAACTGCGGCTACACCGAACTCTACAAGTCAGACGCCGGGGCGAGCAACCTCGTAGACGTGTTCCTCGGGTGACGATGGCGTCCGGTGGCGCGGTCGTCCTGTTGCTGCTGCTCGGCCTGGCCGTGCCGGTGGTCATCTGGCTGCTGATCGAGTCGGAAACGGCCGACGAGCGGGTGGTCGATAGGGCGGACGCCGAGCGGCAGGTACGAACCGACCACGGTCGCGACGGCGACCAGGACGAGGGCCGGCGGTAGGTCGGATTCGACCGGAATCGACCGTCGCCCGGCTCACTCGCTGCTGTCGAGGTACCGTTCGACACACCAGACCCAGTCGCCGTAGGCCGGAACGTGCAGTCCCCACCAGGTGTAACCGTCGTTGGCCTCGGGGCCGTTGACGACTTCGGCTTCGGTCCCGGTGGGGTAGGTGTCGACCACGTCGTAGTTCAGACCGGGGCCGGTCCGCCCGTTCAGGTCGACCGTGGTGTGGACGCTTTCCCCGTCGTAGAACGCGACCTGCTGGAGGTACTGCTCGACACACCAGACCCAGACGTCCTGTTCGTGGAAGTGTAGCCCCCACCAGGTGTAGCCGTCGTTGGTCTCCGGTCCGTTGACGATCTGTCCGACGGCACCCTCCGGCAGTGTCTCGACCACGTCGTAGTTCAGCCCTGGCCCCTCCCGACCGTTCAGGTCGACCGTCGCCATCGCGCCGTCGTCCATCGCAAACTTGGGGTCAGTCCCACCGCCGCCACCCCCAACCCCGCCGCTGCCGTCCTCGACGTAACTCATGAAGGTGTCGGCGTCCCAGTCCGGGCCGGGACAGGACTTTGCGGGGTAGTCCCCACACCCGCTGTCCGGGGCGTCGCGGTGCCCAAGTATGCCGCCCGGCTGGTCGAAGACGCAGGTCGGGTCGCGGTAGTACTCCAGTGGAATGTCGAATTCGTCCGCGAGGTTCCGGACGACCGCCGCAGAGGCCTGGTAGCAGGCGTCGGTGAAGTACCGGCCGTAGTCGCTGTGCCACTCGTGTTCGATGCCGATCGAGGGTCCGTTCGTCGCACTGGCGTGCCAGGCCTGGTCCTCGTTGTGGACCATCTGCGTGACTTCCCCGGGTGGCCCGCTGGTGTGGTCGTAGTTGCTGACAACGTAGTGGGCGCTGACGTCCGCCGACGGGTCCTGGAACCAGTTTATCGCGCTGCTGTAGGACCCCACGGTGCAGTGGACGACGATCCAGTCGATTTCGGCAGCCCCGCGGCTGTCGCTGGTGTAGTTACTCGAGTCGGCGGCGACGAACCGGTCGGCGGCGGGGTTCTGGGTGTGGTAGCCCGCCGCCGTCCCCGCGCCGCCGAGCAACGCCGCGGCACCAGTCGCTCCCGCTGCCTGACGCAGGAATCCTCGTCGGCCGAGAGCGCCACGCAGTGTCGACGACGAGTGCCCGCCGTGGTGGTCGCAGTCGTCGTGGTCGTCGGTCGTTCCTCTGTGGCCATCGCCGCGTCTGTCAATCCCACACATGACACGTGGAGATCGGATTCGGTACACCTATACCTAGGTAAATTTTCTTCTCATATGTGTCTAGTTTATTGAGTACGTAGCGACGACCGCTGGGGTCGAGGGGAGCGGGGGCGACGGGAGGCGACGAGAGTCGACGGGGGGAGGGGTTGACGAGAGTCGACGGGAAGGTGACGCGTATCGACGCA
>CAZGAX010000095.1:0-15715 GCA_964523745.1 uncultured Halobacteriales archaeon
GCCAGCCACATCAGCCTGCTCGACGACCCCGAGGACGGCTACGACAAGGTCAAGGCTGCGACGACGGGGGGCCGGGAGACCGCCGAGAAACAGCGCGAACTCGGCGGGAAAGCCGACGAGTGCCCGGTGTACGAACTGTACGCCTACCTCCTCTCGGGGGACGACGACGAGTTCGCGAAAGAGGTCTACGACGAGTGCGTCGGCGGCGAACGCCTCTGTGGCGACTGCAAGGAACAGGCTGCCGTCCTGATGGAGGAGTACCTGGAAGACCACCAGGAAAAACGGGCGGAGTGGGAGGAGAAACTCGACGAACTGGACTTCGAGTTCGAATCGGCCCGAACGCGAGCCTGACACGCGGCCGGGCCGGGACTGGACAGACGTCCCGAAGACGTACTTTCTTCACGTAGAATCGGCTACACACTAGCAGGTGAATTTGATGACCGGCAACGATCCGCAGGGCTCGCCGGCGGACCACGAGGTCGGCGCGCCGAGCGAGCAGTGGCAGGACTACCAGGGTGCGCCGACGGGGACGGACATCGAGTGTGAGGGCTGGCGCCAGGAGGCGGCGTTGCGGTTGCTCAACAACAACCTCGACCCCGAGGTCGGCGAGCGACCCGAGGACCTGATCGTCTACGGCGGCACCGGTCGGGCGGCCAGAAGCTGGGACGCCTACGACGCCATCGTGGACGAACTCCGTGACCTGAGGAGTGACGAGACGCTGCTGGTCCAGAGCGGCAAGCCCGTCGGGCGATTCACGACCCACGACCGGGCCCCACGGGTCCTGATCGCCAACTCCAACCTCGTCGGCAAGTGGGACAACTGGGACCACTTCCACGACCTCGAGGACCGCGGCCTGATGATGTACGGCCAGATGACCGCCGGCTCCTGGGCCTACATCGGCACCCAGGGTATCATCCAGGGGACTTACGAGACACTGGGCGAACTCGCAACGAAGGAATTCGACGAGACGGACCTGGCGGGGAAGATCGTCGTCACGGGCGGCCTCGGCGGCATGGGCGGCGCCCAGCCCCTCGCGGTCACGATGAACAAAGGAGTCTGCATCGCGGCCGAGGTCGACGAGGCCCGCATCGACCGCCGCATCGAGACGGGCTACTGCATGGAAAAGACCGACTCGCTCGACGACGCCATCGACCGCGCCGAGGCGGCCGCAGCCGCCGGCGAACCGCTGAGCATCGGCGTCCACGGCAACGCCGCCGACACCCTCGAAACGATGCTCGACCGGGAGTTCGTCCCCGACGTCGTCACCGACCAGACCAGCGCCCACGACGAACTCGACGGCTACGTCCCCAGCGGCTACACGGTCGCGGAGGCCGACGACCTCCGGGAGCGCGACCCCGACCGCTACGTCGAGGAGAGCCTGGACACGATGGAGCGCCACGTCGACGCCATTCTCGCGATGCAGGACCGAGGGGCCGTCGCATTCGAGTACGGCAACAACATTCGCGGCCAGGTCCGGGAACATCGTGGCCGCGAGGACGCCTTCGACTTCCCCGGGTTCGTCCCGGCCTACGTCCGTCCGCTGTTCTGTGACGGCAAGGGGCCGTTCCGCTGGCTCGCGCTTTCGGGCGACCCCGAGGACATCTATCGCACTGACGAGGCCATCAAGGAGGAGTTCCCGAACAAGCCCAAACTCCACCGCTGGATCGACCTCGCCGGGGAACAGGTCCAGTTCCAGGGCCTCCCGGCCCGGCTGTGCTGGCTGGGGTACGAGGCCGAAGACGGCCTGACCGAGCGGGCCCGGTTCGCCCTGCGGATCAACGACCTGGTGGCCGACGGCGAAATCTCCGCCCCCATCGTCGTCACCCGCGACCACCTCGACGCCGGCAGCGTCGCCAGCCCCAACCGCGAGACGGAGGGCATGAAAGACGGCAGCGACGCCGTCGCGGACTGGCCGATCCTGAACGCCCTCCTGAACTGTGCGGCCGGCGCGGACATCGTCTCTGTCCACGACGGCGGCGGCGTCGGCATCGGCAACGCGCTGCACTCGAACAACCACGTGGTCCTCGACGGGTCGGACCTCGCAGCCGAGAAGGCCCGCCGGGTGTTCACCACCGACCCCGGGACGGGGGTTATCCGGCACGCCGACGCCGGCTACGACCGCGCCGAGCGCCAGGCCGAGGCCTCGGACGTCCACGTGCCGATGCAGGACCGATGACACCGACGAGTGAGTACGTTCGGGACTTCGAGTGGGTCGGGCCGTCGAGCGACCCGAACGACGAGCAGTTCGGCGACGCCGTCGAGCCCGTGACTCTCGACGCCCTCCGCGAATCCGGGAGCGACGCCGACCGCGAATTCGGCCCCCGGTTCGTCCTCGTGGGTGAACCGTACGACGGCGCAGTCATCGGCCGGCCCGGCGCAGCAGAGGGCCCCGGTGCTATCCGGGAGACGCTCGCCTCGCTCAAGACCCACCACTTCGCGGCCGGGCCGGTCAGCGGCCTCCGTGACCTGGGCGACCTGGTGATTCCCGACGCCGACACAGTTGCCGTCCAGGACGCCGTGGCCGACGCGACCCGGGAGGTCCACGGCATGGATGCCACGCCGGTCTTTCTCGGCGGCGACAACTCGCTGTCCTACCCGAACGCCTTGCCGCTCGTCGAGGCCGGCCCGACGGCCGTCGTCAGCTTCGACGCCCACCTGGACTGTCGCGAGCCGTCTCCCGAGCCGACCAGCGGGACGCCCTACCACCAGCTGTTCGAGGCCGGCCTCGAGGACCTCGTCGTCGTCGGCGCCCGGGACTTCGAGACGAGTACGGCCTACGCAGCGTACCTCGACGCCCGGGATGGCTCGGTCGTGACGGCCGAGGCGGTGGGCAGGGACCTCGACGCCGCCCTCGACCGCATCATCGACTCGCTGGCCGGCGTCGACACCCTCTACCTGAGCGTCGACGCCGACGTCCTCGACGCCGCGGCGGCGCCCGGCGTGAGCGCCCCGACGCCCGGCGGGCTCCAGGCCCGCGAACTTTTCCGGCTGGTGCGCCACCTCGCCGGCGACTCGCGAGTCGCCGGCCTGGAGGTCGTCGAGTGTGCGCCGCCGCTCGACAGGGAGAGCCTGACGAGCAAGACCTGCGCCCGGACCGTGGCACACTTCCTCGCGGGAGTCGGAGGGAACCACGAATGACGGCCGCCGACCTCCTGATCCACGACGCGGCCGAGGTCTGCCAGGTCGACGAAGCCGGCCTCGCGGTCGCGGAGGACGCCGCGCTAGCCGTCGTCGACGGGAAGGTCGCTGCCGTCGGGCCGACGGACGAGGTCACGGCCGAGTACCAGGTGGAGGCGGCCGACACCGCCGTCGACGCCAGCGACCAGGCCGTGATTCCGGGATTCGTCGACTCGCACACCCACGCCGTCTTCGCCGGCGACCGCTCCGACGAATTCGCGGCCAAGCTCCGGGGGAAGACCTACCAGGAGATAGCCGAGGAGGGTGGCGGCATCCTCCGAACAGTGCGTGCCACTCGCCAGGCCTCGACCGACGAACTGGTCGACCACCTCTGTACCCACCTCGACGTGATGCTCGCCCACGGCACGACCACCGTGGAGGTGAAGTCGGGGTACGGGCTCGACACCGAGACCGAACTCCGGATGCTCGAGGCCATCGACCGCGCCGACGACCGCCATCCGGTCGACGTGGTCCCGACGTTCATGGGTGCTCACGCCGTTCCCGAGGACACCGACGCCGAAGCCTACGCACGGACCGTCGTCGAGGACCAGCTTCCGGCCGTCGCCGACCAGGGCATCGCGGAGTTCTGCGACGTGTTCTGCGAGAAAGGCGCGTTCACGGTCGACCAGTCCGAGCGGGTGCTCACGGCAGGAATGGACCACGGGCTCACGCCGAAGGTCCACGCCGAGGAGTTCGAGCGTCTCGGCGGCTCGCAGTTGGCAGCTGAACTCGGCGCTGCGAGTGCCGACCACCTCCTCCAGTCCACCGAAACGGACGCCGACGCACTCGCGGCGGCCGGCGTCACCCCGGTCTTGCTCCCCGGGACGGCCTTCTCGCTGGGCGCCGATTACGCCGACCCCCGGCTGTTCCAGGACGCCGGCGCCGACGTGGCGCTCGCCTCGGACTTCAACCCGAACTGCTACTCCCAGAGCATGCCCTTTGCCGTCGCGCTGGGCTGCGTCGAAATGGGGATGGAGCCGGCCGACGCCCTCGTCGCAGCCACCCGGAACGGCGCCTTCGCCCTGGACCGCGAGGCGGGACTCGGGACGCTCCAGCCCGGGACGCCGGCCGACCTCTGCGTGCTCGACGGACCGAGTCACGTCCACGTCCCCTACAACTTCGGCGTGAATCCCATCGACACCGTCGTCAAGGCCGGAACGGTCGTCGCGTGACACCGCCGGCCGCTGGAGACGGCCGGCCGTCGTGACGGCGGCGACACAGTCCGACACGCAGATGGCAAGTATTTTCGGAGCACGCGAGGAATTCTCCGGGGCACGTGGTCCGGTCCCCCAATCCCGTTCGCGGCGTCGTCCTGGCCATCGGTCTGGCACTGGCCAGGCTGGGCCTGATCGACCGCGAACGAGCCCGGCGGACGACCGACCTGGCCTGGCCGCGCATCGTCACCGGGCTGGCGCGGATGTCGAAAAACGCCGCCGACGTGGCGATGGTCGGCGTGGCGCTGGGCCAGTTCGCCATCGCCGGCGTGGGATACGGCAGCGCCTACTGGGGCCTGGCGTTCTCCCTCGGTGGGGGATTCGCGGCAGGCACCATCGCGCTGGTCTCCCAGCGCTTCGGCGCCGACGCCTACGAGAACCTGGGGCGGGCGGTCAGAGCGAGCGTCCTCGTCGTCCTCGCGACGACGGTTCCCCTCGCCATCGCGGTTTTCACCTTCGCCACCCCGCTCGTCGACCTGCTGAGCAGCGACCCCCGAGCGATTTCCTACGGCGGCGACTACCTCCGGGTCCTCGCGCTGGGAATCCCGTTTGCCGGCCTCAACCTCGTCGGCAGTCGCATCCTCGTCGGGACCGACGACGCCTGGACGCCGATGGTCCTCCGGGGCGGCGGCGCCGTCGCCAACGTCGTCCTCAACGCCGTCTTCATCTTCGGACTGGGAATGGGCGTCGTCGGCGCGGCCCTGGGGACGGTGCTGGCAAACGTTCTCGTTACGGCCGCTTTCGCCGTGGGTCTCGTCGCTGGCGGCCTCCCGGTCGTCGGTAGCTTCCCGCTCCAGGTCTCGCTCCGGGGCTCGTATCTCCACCGGGGTGACGTGCGGGACGTCGTCGACATCGGGACGCCCGTCGTCGGCCGGAACCTCACCTGGACGGTCGCCCGGTTTCCGATGCTGGCAATCGTCGGTCTGTTCGGCGCGCCGACCGTCGCGGCGTACGTCATCGCCATCCGCATCTGGGGTCTGCTGAACACGCCGGGCTGGGGCTTCGGGCTGGCCGCGAGCAGCCTCGTCGGCCAACACCTCGGCGCGGCGGAGGAAGGGATCGCGGAGTCCTATGGCCGAGAAATTGTCGGCTTCGCCGTGGCGACCTACGCCGTGCTGGCCGGGCTAGTCGCGCTCTTTGCCGACCGGGTCGTCCTGCTGTTCGTCGACGACCCGGCCGCCCAGGCCGTTCCCATCGCCATCGGGCTGGTGTACGTCTCCTGTCTGGCCATCGTCCCGCAGGGCGTCGCGTCGACGGCGGCCGGCGCGCTGAACGCCACCGGGGATACGGACTGGCCCTTCTACGGCCAGGCGCTGGGGATGTTCGGCCTCGCCATTCCGCTGGCCTACCTCGGTGCGACGACGTCGCTGGGGATGTTGGGGCTGTACCTCTCGTTCCTGGCCGAGACGACCGTTCCGGCCGCGATCAACTACTATCGCTTCACGACCGGCAAGTGGAAGGCTGTCAGCCAGGCGTATCGGCCCGACGTGGCTGGCGACGATTGAATCTGATACTTGTTGGTTGGCGGCGAAACTGCGGACTGCACGTTCGCGAACAGCCAGAAAGCCCCCGGTCGCTCCTGGGCTGCGACTCGCTGCGCTCCTCGCTCACTTCGTTCGCTCCGGTACTTGCTTCGTCTCGCTCCAGGAGCGACCGGCCCCTTTCATTCCCACCCGTGTCGGCGTATTGGTCAAGCTACGTGGGGTGGGGCTGAAAGGGGCCGGCGGCTCGACTGGTCCCGGACGAAGTAAGCGACGCGAGAGCGGAGCTCTCGCTAGTGCCGCAGGTGTGACCTGCGGCCACCGCAGGAGCGAGCGACGAGGAGCACAGCGAGTCCCGGCCCATCGAGCCGCCGGGGGCTTTCCGGCTGTTTGCGGTGGGTCGTCGGACAACACCACCAGATCAACTCCGACCCAGAACGCTTTTGCCGGACCATCACAATCGGTCGCATATGCCATCCGAACCCCAGGATCGCGGCACCGCTCGCCAGTCGCCAGTCGCGGGGTTCGGCTTCTTTTTCGCCTGAGCGACGGGCGGACTCCCCGGCCGGCCTGACCGCCGACGGGGACGAAATCCGTCGCTCGGGCGGTCGATACCGCCCGGGGAGATTGAGAACCGTTAACCGACCGACCGTCACACCACCAGACAACAGATGAAGCTACCACAGGCACAGGTCGCCGTCCTCGAGGCGGCGAGTGCGAACGAGGACCGCCCGATATCCGACGTCGCCGGGGAGGCCGACCTCAAGCCCGAGACGGCCACCCGGGCGGCGTTCGAACTCGAAGGCGAGGGCCTCGTCGCCGTCACCGAGACGTCCGACGTTTCGCTCGCCCTCACCGACGAGGGCCGAACCTACCTCGACGACGGACTTCCCGAGATCCGCCTCTACGAGGCTGCCAGCGACGCCGGCGCGGCCGACGACCCGGTCTCGCTGGGCGAAGTGCTCGGCGCAGCCGGTCTCGACGGCCCGGCCGTCGACATCGCGCTGGCCAACTTCGCCCGGAAGGAGTATGGGGAAGTCGACAGCGGACAGGTGTCCGTCGACCCCGACGCCGATCCAGGGAGCGACGCAGAGCGAATTGCCCTCGAAGGCATCGACGCTGGGGCCGCCGACGCTGGAGACGCCGGCGCGGCCGACGCGGAGGCCGTGGACCGCCTCGTCGACCGAGGACTCGTCGAGCGCTCGGAGCAAACCGTCCGCTCCGTTCGCCTCACCGACGACGGCGTCACCGCGCTGATGGAGGGCGTGGAGGCCGCCGAGACGGTCGACCGACTCACTCCCGAGATGCTCACCAGCGGCGAGTGGGAGGACGTGGAGTTCACCGACTACAACGTCGAGGCCGAAGCCGAGGACCTCGAACCGGGGAGGAAGCACGCCCTCCGACAGATGGCCGACCGGGTGAAAGACGTCCTCGTCGGCATGGGCTTCCAGGAGATGCAGGGCCCGACGGTCGACGCCGACTTCTGGATCAACGACTGCCTGTTCATGCCCCAGGACCACCCGGCACGCAACCACTGGGACCGCTTTGCCCTCGAGAATCCGGAATCCATCGACGACCTTCCGGAGGACCTGGTCGAGCGCGTCCGGTCGGCCCACCTCGACGGGGTTGGCGAGGACGGCGAGGGCTACCACTCGCCGTGGGACGAGGACTTCGCCCGGAAGCTGGCCCTGCGGGGCCACACCACCTCGCTGACGGCCCGCCACCTCTCGGGAGAGGCGATGGGCGACCTCGAACCGCCCCAGCGCTTTTTCAGCGTCGAGAAAGCGTACAGGAACGACACGCTCGACGCCACCCACCTGCTGGAGTTCTTCCAGATCGAGGGCTGGGTGATGGCCGACGAACTCTCCGCTCGGGACCTGATGGGCACGTTCACGGAGTTCTACGAGCAGTTCGGGATCACGGGCATCGAGTTCAAGCCCCACTACAACCCCTACACTGAGCCGAGTTTCGAGCTGTTCGGCCGGCATCCCGAGACCGACGAGATGATCGAGATCGGAAACTCCGGGATCTTCCGCGAGGAGATGCTCGAACCGCTGGGCGTCGACTGTGACGTGATGGCCTGGGGACTGGCCCTCGAACGGCTGATGATGCTCGTGACCGGCGCCGAGGACATCCGGGACGTCCACGGAACCCTGGTCGACCTGGACTACCTGCGCACCGAGGAGGTGATCTACTGATGCCCGTCGTCGACGTCGACCCCGACGAACTCAGAGAGCTGACCGGGCACGACGAGAAGTCCGACGACGACCTGTGCGACGACCTGTTCGGCCTTGGCCTCGAGTTCGAGGGCTGGACCGAGGACGACGAGATGCAACTCGAGTTCGCCCCCGACAGACTCGACCGCCTGTCGGTCGAGGGGATCGCCCGGTCGCTCCGCTACCACTACGGCGACGACCGGGGCGTCTACGTGCCGAACACGAACGACGCCGACTGGACCATCGAGGTCGAGGCTCCCCCGGAGGAACGGCCGTACATCACCGGCGCGATCGTCCGGGGGCTCGACCTCGACGAAGACTCGCTGGACTCGTTGATCCAACTCCAGGAGAAACTTCACGCCACGATGGGCCGCCAACGGGCCAAGGGCGCTATCGGGGTCCACGACCTGACGATGCTCAAGGGTGCTGCGGCCAGAGAAGGGGTCCAGAAGTCCATCCGGTACACGGGAATGGACCCCGACGACGAGCGGATGGTCCCCCTCGAAAGCGACGAGGAGATGAGTCCCCGCGAAATCACCGAGCGCCACCACATGGGCAGCGAGTACGCCGACCTCGTGGCGGAGATGGACCGCTACCCGGCTATCTACGACGACGTCGGGCTGTTCTCGTTCCCGCCGGTGATCAACGGCAAGCGGACCGAAGTCACCGAGAGTTCGCGAGACCTGTTCATCGAGATGACCGGGACCGACCAGTGGACGATAGACCACATGTGCAACATCGTCTGCTACTCGCTGTCGGCACGGGGCGGCACGGTCGAGCGGGTCGATGTCAGCTACGCCGACGACGCCCCCGGCGAGTACGCCGGCCGGACGCTCGACCGCCCGGACTTCGAGACGAAGACCAAGACCGTCACGCACGACCGCGTCGAATCCATCATCGGCGTCGACTTCGACCCCGAGGAGGTCGTCGACTGCGCCGAGCGGGCCGGTCTCGACGCTACCCAGAACGAAATCGAGGATGACGGGGTGGCCTACGACGTGGAGATACCGCCCTACCGCGTCGACGTGCTCCACGGCCTGGACGTCATCGACGACATCGGCCGGGCCTACGGCTTCAACGAGCTCGAACCCCGGTATCCCGACGTCTCGACGGTCGGCGGCCGCCACGAGCGCTCCCGGCTGGAGGACGCCGCCAGGGACGCCCTCGTCGGCCTGGGCTTCGAGGACCTGCTGAACTTCTACATGACCAGCGAGGGGGAGAACTATTCACGCATGCGCGTGGATTCGGGTTCCGACGTCGTCGGTGGCGGCGAGCCGGTCACTATCGGGGAGCCCTACAGCGAGGACTACACCATCCTCCGGACGTGGGCGCTACCCTCCATCATGATGGTCCTGGAGAACAACACCCACCGGGCCTACCCCCAGGACCTGGCCGAGATCGGGCTCGCAGCGGAAGTAGACGAGAGCGAGAACACCAACGTCGCCGAGCACCGGACCGTCGCCGGTGCACTGGCACGGACCGACGTCTCCTACGAGGACGCCAGGGCTCGCCTCCAGGCCATCGCCCGGGCCTTCGACAAAGACCTCGAGACGCCACCCACCGACCACCCGACGTTCATCGGCGGCCGCGCCGCCGAGGTCGTCCTCGACGGCGAGTCGGTCGGGGTCGTCGGCGAGGTCCACCCGGAGGTGCTGGTCGAGCACGACCTGGAGCTACCGGTGGCTGCGTTCGAGTTCCGATTAGACGCGCTGAAGTGAGCAACTGTCCGGTGGAGCGAGGCGGTTTACCGGAGCGAGACGCGAGCGTGCCGGTGGGACTGCAGTACGCCCGGTGTGCAACGAACTCGATCGCGGCTGCCAGGACTAGTATTTATATCTACCGGCCGTTCACGGTGTGAGAGATCTCGACACACGGGCAAACCGCAAGACGATAACCTGCTTTGATCCGACCAAATTCGGTCCAACTGTCCCCAATTCGCCGTCAGCATCGTGGATTTATATGGAACACCCGGCCACAGGACCAGGTGCAATGTTCGACCGCAAACGACTCGCACCGGTGCTCGCACTGGTGCTCGTGGCCTCGGCCGTGGTGCCCGGGGCCGCGGCAATGACTCGCGACGGTACAGCCCAGCAATCGGCGTCCGCCTACGCTGGCACGCACGTCAGCTTCGACACGGCCGGTGACGCTATCGTGAACTACAAAGTCGACGGCGCGACCGTCGCCGAGTCGGTCAGGGTTCAGTCCCAGAGCAAGGCCCAGGCCAACGCCGGCGTCGACGTCGGCGCCGACCTCTCGGCGGTGACGAGCTTCGCCGGTGCGGCCCTGTCGGTCGACGCGAAGACGGAGATGCACGCGACGGTCACGGCCGAAAGCGGCGCGAAGATGCAGGCCCACGACAACGGTCACGGGAGCCTGGTCGTCGCTGCGAACGGCGAGAGCCAGGTCGTCGGCCTGAACCTCTCGAGTGGCGCGAGTGCCGAGAGCGAGAGCGACAAGCGCGTGGTCGTGACGACGAGCGACGGCACGAAGTCCACGGTCCTCGTCGCCGGTGAGGGCGAGGTTACCGTCAACGAGAACGGCAACGTCTCGGCGCAACTCGGCTCCGAGGGCCGTCTGGTCGTCCGGAGCTACGAGGGCGAGCGCTCCGAGAGCGACAAGAACCAGGAAGAGATGATCACCGAGGGGACGGCCGCTGCCCAGGTCTACGTGACCGAGAAGGGCAGTGACGTCGTCGACTACGGCCAGCAGACCTCCGTCACGGTCCAACAGAAGGCAGAGGGCACGGTGAAGATGACCGTCGAGCGCACCCAGAGTCAGGGTAAGGTCGTCATCACGTCGGTCAGCGAGGCCGTCGTCGAGAACGCGAACGACCTCCAGGTCACAGTCGACGGCGAGGCCGCGGCGAAGGCCTCCTCGTACTCGGCGCTGAAGGCTGCCGCCAACGGTGGCGACACGTCGAAGTACATGGTCAAGCAGTCCAGCAGCGCCGAGGCCAGCGCCGACGTCATGGTCGCCCTGAACCACTTCTCGTCGCGCGACGTGACGATGTCGAGTGGTGACGGCAGCGGCTCCGGTGACTCGGGCAGTTCCGGCTCTGACGGCGGTGACGGAAGCTCCGACGGCGAGTCGACGCCCGGTAGCTCCGGCCCCGGCTTCACGGTCGTGATGGCCCTGCTCGCGATGGCAGCCATCGCCGGCCTGGCTGGCTACCGCGCCCGCTAACGTCGGTTACGGACCGCTCACCGACTTACCGGTCGGTTCGCCAACGTTCAAGAGTAACCAAACAAAATCGAATTACAGGAAGTAACCTATGTCAACGACAGACAGTTCGCCGCTGGTCGCGGCGTACGACGACCCGGCGGAACCGACCGAGGTGACGCTGTTCCCGACCGGCGTCGACGACGTGACCCAGTGGCTGACCGCTGACGTCGACCACGTCGTCACGCTCGACGACGCGGTCTGACGGTCCTCCGCACACGCAATTTCGGCTCTTTTTGGTAGTGTGCCGATACTGACTGCCGGCCTGATAGCAGCATCAGTCGTCTGCGCACTGTCCTGGTTCTTCCCGGCAGTTTTTGAACCAGGCTCCCGCTACTACAACGGCATTCAATGTCGTTGCGGTTGCGGGGCTGGCAGTCGAAATCCACACCCAGCAATGGTAGGGCTTGAGAGACCGCATTGTCCGGGAGGCGTCAGATCAAAGCCATCGCTGTACCAGATGGACGTCACGATCACTCGGAGCCGGTCGCCTGGTGGTCGAGGGCCCTACAGTAGCGCGTAGATGCCGTCGCCGGGAGCGAAGACCACGTCGTCGACGACGGCCGGCGTGGTTGGGCTGCCCTGGTTGCGGTCCCAGCGGGCGGTTGCGGTCCGGGTGCCGTCGGCGAGGTCGAAGACCTCCAGCGTCTGGATGCCTGTTACGTAGACCCGGCCGTCGACGACGAGCGGCGGGTTATCGCCCCGTATTCTCCGGGCCCAGCGGCGCTCGCCGGTCGCGGCGTCCAGAGCGGTCAGCGCCCACCCGGTCACGACCACGACCGTGCCGTCGGCCACGGCAACCGAGTTGTGGATCGGACCGTGTCCGCCACCGGCGGCGTCGGACCGCGGCGTCGCGGACCAGACCACTGAGCCGTCGTCGGGATTCCTGGCCTGTATCTCGTGGGTCTGGGTCGCAACGTACAGTCGACCGTCGGCGACGGTGGGTGTCCTGACGACCGTGGGCCCGTCGGTGTCCTGCCAGCGGGTGCGACCCGAGGCCGCGTCCAGCGCCCGGAGCTGCTCGCCGAGAAAAACCGTTCCGTCCGCGACGGCGGCCTTTTGCGGTGCTCGCTCGAGGGTCCGTTCCCAGACCACGTCCCCGGTCGCCGCGTCGACCTTGTACAGCGCGTCGTTCGGGATGCTGGTCTTTACGGCGTACACGTGATTGCCGGCAACGGTGACTTCCGGGGTCATGTCCTCGCCGACGGTCCAGCGCGTCTCGCCGGTCTCTCGCTCGATCCCCGCGACGGCGCTGCCCTGGGCGCCGACGAGGACGTCCCCGGCGACCGCCGGAGTGCCCCTCGCACTCAGGGCGTCGGGGGACTCCCACTCGACGTCACCGGTGGTCGCGTCGAGGGCGAACAGGACCGGCGGGGCCTCGCCCGTCTCGTCAATTGCGACGTAGACCGTGCCCTCTGCCACGACCGGGCTGCTCGTTCCGTAGCCGGACCCGGTCTCGAACCGGCTGAAGTGCCACCACTCTTCGAGTGCGTCCGACGGCCCCGTCACTGCCGTCGAGGAACCAGTGGTGGCGGCGTCGAACTGGAACTGCCCGTAGGCCCCCGTCACTTCGTCCGGCGGCTCTGGGGCCGTCGTCGCCGGCGAAGATCCCGGCGTCGAAGTCGACTCCGAACAGCCGGCCACGGCCACGCCGCCACCGAGCGCCGCCAGCAGGGACCGCCTGGAAAGCTGCATCGACGCTCGCTTCTCCGGGAACCTGTAAAGTCGTTGGGGGTTCGAGAGCGGGATCGCACGGGACCGGGAAGCCGAACCTAGAGGTCCGCCCCGACGGCATCCTCGACCGACTCGAACCCATCCCGCTCCAGCAGGTCGAGCAGGCCACGATTGATCTCCCGAGCGATGGCCGGGCCCTCGTAGACCAGCCCGGTGTACAGTTGCACCAGACTGGCCCCGGCCCGGATCTTCCGGTAGGCCCCTTCGGCACTCGAGACACCACCCACACCGATGATGGGTACGTCGACCCGTTCGGCGGCGAAGCGGACCATCTCCGTCGCACGGGACTCGATGGGCTTGCCGGAGAGACCACCTCCCTCCGCCTGATTGGGCGACCTGAGCGACGAGGGACGGTCAGTCGAGGTGTTCGTCGCGACCACGCCGTCCAGGCCGAACTCGTCGACGATGTCCAGCGCGTCGGCGGCCGCCGGCTCGGGCAGATCCGGGGAGAGTTTGACGAGGAGCGGACTCGCCCCGGCGTCCACCAGTTCCCCGAAGATGTCGGCCATCGCGTCCTTGTTCTGGAGCTCCTCGAAACCCTGGGAGTTGGGACAGGAGACGTTGACGACAAAGTAGTCGGCGTCGCTGACCTGCTCGTAGGTCTCGCGGTAATCCTTCGGCGCGTCCTCGGGGCCGACGTGCTCGGACTTGGCGATGTTCACCCCCAGCGGCACGTCGACGTCCGTCGCGGCGATGCGGCTGCCGACAGCGGCTGCGCCGTCGTTGTTCAACCCCATCCGGTTGACGATCGCCTCGTCTTCCGGGAGACGGAACATCCGGGGCCGGGGGTTGCCTTCCTGGGGCTTGGCGGTCACGCCGCCGACTTCGACGAAGCCGAAACCCAGGGCCTGGAGGGCAACCGGGAGGTGGGCGTTCTTGTCGAATCCCGCAGCGATTCCCACCGGATTCGGGAACCGCTGGCCCCACATGTCGGTCGCGAGGCGGTCGTCCTCTACGACGTAGCGGGCGGCCATCACCCTGCGGATGGGCGTGGCCTGGGCCCTGCGGAGCATCCCGGAAACGAGGCCGTGGGCGGTTTCTGCCGGGAGGCGGAAAAGCAGCGGTTTCGCGAGGTCGTACAACATCAGGTGTTGGCGGGAGTTAACTCAGAACTCGTGTTCGACGTCCTCGGGGTCGGCCTTCTGGATGATGATCTTGTTGTCACGCACGCGAACGAAGACTTCGTCGCCGATCTCCATGCCCGCAACGGCCAGCTCGTCCTCGTGGAGGTTGATGTGGACGTTGTGGTACTCGCCGTCCTCGTCCTTGGCGCCACTCGGGCTGAGCTTCTTCTTTCGCACCATCGCGCTATCTTATTCGGTGCTTCGCCACAGGATATACTTAAGTCTACCGTGCGACGAAACGCGTCTCTGCTGCGCGCGCCGTCTCGCTGGCCCGCGATCGACCCCGGATTCCGAAGGTAAACGGGGCAAATCTTCCCCGTTTCGGTGGTGGTTCCGGGGTCCATACTTAAGTACACCGCCACAGGGCGACGGATTTTGGGGTATATTTATAATGGGTCATGTGCTCCATTGACATGGAGCGGTGAAAACCATGGCACGCGACAACGATAAGCGCAATTTCGCGCTCCGTACCGAAGATGGTGAAGAGACCAGCGTCTTCTCCGGGGGCACACCCCGACAGGCAGCACTGAAAGCGGCGCGACGGCTCGACCCGGCACCCTCTGAAGACGCCGCGGACCCGGAACCGATCCGGCTCCGCGAGAAGGGCACACACAAGGTCCACGTCTACGAAGGCTGGGCCTGGAACGAGGAGGCACCGGACGACAGTCCGGACTGGATGCCGGGCGACATCACGAAGGGCAACGTATCGAAACAGGGCGTCGAACACCTCGACGAGATCTAGTCGGGCATTCGACCTTTTTCGTCGCCAGTCGACCAGCGACGCGACGGCTTCCACGGCCAGACTTCGCTCTAATTCCCTTTTCTTCCTTTGCGTGCACGCGTAGCCGGATTGGGTACCATCGCTGTCACTCCGGATGACCTATCCGCCTCGGGACGCGACCCTCCAGTGCGTGGCTCCCACCCGGCCGGACCACACGTAGGATGCGTGGAATGACCGGCCGCCCTCCTGCCACGCGACACCAGCCCGGGAGCCGTGGGACCGCCTCTCCCGTGGCGTGTAACCGCGTAACGTAGCGGGGGCAATGCGACGAGCTTAAGTCCAACCTGCCACTCGGATGTGTTGCGAACGCGGCGCGGCGGACGCGCCACCCATCCGGGGGTCGCCCGAACGAACGACGGCCTGAAATACGCGGGCCGCCTACGTTCATAGTGTGACTCCCGGCGTCGACGGAGCTCGGTTCCTCGCAGGTGCGAGGGGCCTCCGATGCCGGGTGGCCGATGTCGCCGCGAGGTCGGCTCGCACGGTCGGAGGCAATCGACGCCCTTATACGATACCGGGGCCAACGATTGCATCCGCACGAACGCTTCGTCGGGCGGTTTCGACGAAGCAAGTCCGACGCCCTTAAGTACAACAGGGCGTTTCGGACGTAATGCGAACGCGGCCCGGTCGAGGTCGGCTCGACCGCCGCTCTGGACCCGCTCGCGTCTCGAAGGGTTTATGGACCCTTCCGGCTTACGAGTAGGTCCGAAGGACATGAGGATTCCACCCCTGCGGTCCGCCGTATAGATGGGATCTGATGTTAGCCCTG
>CAZGAX010000096.1:0-15636 GCA_964523745.1 uncultured Halobacteriales archaeon
CCGTTCGCATGGTAAGCGGGACCGGAGGTCCCGCTCAAGTCGCGTCTCGCACTCGCTGCGCTCTTCACTCCCTCACTACGTTCGGTCGCTCCAGTGCTTGCTTCGTCCGGGAGGGTCGAGCGGGTGGTCGGCTAAGCCGACCACCTATAACGTGACGGCGGAGCCGTCGCGCGGTCGGCCCCTTTCAGTCCCACCCTGGGTCTGTGCCGGCTACCTCCGCAAAACTGAATGAATTTCACCGCACCCCGTGGAGGTGTCCTCGTCTAAGACTCGGCCGATTGGTCAGTCCGCGCCGTGCCGGGGGACGTGGCCGCAGTCGGGACACCGCATCGACTGTTCGTCCTGGCGGACCGTTCCCGAACAGTTTGGGCAGGAAAATCGCTGTACTTCTGTGCTCTCTGAATGATCCTTCTCGGGTCGGTAAGCCACCGGACTCATTGGGTGTGTACACTGTACGACAATACTTAAAGGTGTCTGCGACGATCGTCGAAACACTCGAATCGCTGCTCTCCGGGTGTCGAGACGACCAATTTCGAACCGCCATGGTCCGCCTATCGTCTGGACTCCACCCCGTTCTCGGGGTTGATTCGACAGTACGGGAAGATAGTCCAGGACGTCCCGACGGTTCCTTTATTCCAGTTCGGCGAGTAGGTATGTGTGGTGTTTCCAATGGGGAAGGACATCCTGATGATCGTCGGCGACTTCGGCGAGGATTACGAGATCATGGTACCGTTCCAGACCCTCCAGACGGTCGGCCACTCCGTCGACGCGGTGTGTCCCGACAAGGAGGCCGGGGAGTCGGTCAAGACCGCCGTCCACGACTTCCGGGGCGACCAGACCTACCTCGAAGAGCGAGGGCACAACTTCGAACTGAACGCCACGATGGCCGACATCTCTCCCGAGGATTACGACGCGCTGGTGGTGCCGGGCGGCAGGGCTCCCGAGTACCTCCGGACCTACGACGAGGTCATCGAGGCGGTCCAGCACTTCTTCGAGGAAGACAAGCCGGTCGCGGCGCTGTGTCACGGCCCGCAGATCCTCGCGGCTGCTGGGGTGCTCGACGGCTACGAGATGACCTCCTATCCGGCGGTCCGGGCCGAGTGCGAGGCGGCCGGCTGCTCGTGGGTCGACGAAGTGACGCGGGACGGGAATCTCGTGACGGGCCAGGCCTGGCCGGACCACCCCGAGTGGATTGCGACGTTCATGGACCTGCTCGGCGACGAAGTTTCCCACGGCGAGCCGGTGGCGGCCGACGACTGAGCGACCGGCTTAGCCTTCGTCCGGTTGGGTTCGAACGTCGACGACCTCGAGGGACTCGTCGAGTTCCACGGTCAGGGTTTCGTCGTCGGCCGAAAAGGTGACGTGGAGGGCCAGCGGATCGGCGTTCTCGACGTCTTCCTCTACTTCGGCGACGGCCGGCCAGTTGTCCCAGGTCAGGCCCTCCTCGAAGCTCACGCCGTGGCGATAGAAGAAGTGGCTCACTGCCGGGTGTTCCAGGAGCGCGTAGTAGGTCGGCGCCGAGGCGGTGAACTTGCAGTGCTGGCAGGTGGCCCGGGTCCAGCAGGCGTACCGCGACTGGCAGGCCTCACAGAACTCCGACCCGCAGTCGTGACACTCACAGACGTCCGTCTCCGTCTCCATCGGCCCGGCACACTCCGGGCAAACCTCGGCCGCCATCGAACGGTTCCGGCTGTAGATCCAGGTGAGGTAGGCCCTGGCCACCTCGTCGGGCGTCCGGTTGGACAGGGCCGCTGGCGGGAAAGGCAATTCGGTGATCGTCCCGGCGTAGTAGTTGTCGCCGCCGGCCATCCCCGGGCACTCGGTACACTGGACGTACAGCACCTCGTCGTGGTAGGTAGACTCGACGGTGCCGGCACAGAACGGGCACTCGATGGAGAGTTCCTCCGGGCCGACGGTGGTGTCTTCGGTAAAACCGCCGGTGAGGACCGCCCGGACGACCTGGTAGCCGGCCTGCCGGAGCGTGTATCCCTCGTCGGTCTTCCGGACGAACCGGCCTTCGAGCTTGCTGAGGTGGTAGTTGAACCCGCCGCTGTCCTCGGCGCCGACGCGCTTTCGCAGGACGGAAAACGGGACCGGCTCCTGGCCCGGGCCGGGGTCGTGTGCGTCCCAGAGTTCGCGGAGGATGGCGATGCGGGTTTCGTCGCCGAGCAGCGAGAACGCCTCCTCCGCGTTCTGGCCGAGCGCCTCCGGCGTCTCGTCGAACGCCTCACTCATGCGTCGGCCCAACGAGTGGCTCCGTGAAGAACCCTCCCCCAATCGAGAACGCGTCGGCGCCTACGACTGTCCTCCGCCGCTGTCCCGGTCAGCCTCGCCGTCGCCACCGGACGCGTCGACGGCATCCCCGGCAACGATGTCCACGAGGTCGCCCGACTCCGGGTCGATCAGGAGCCAGACCTCGTCGTCTTCCATGTCGGCGCTGGCCCGGGCACGGAACTCTCCCTCGACGTCGCCCAGCGGGTCCCGCACGTCGTCGGACGTGAGCGGCTTTTCAATCCGGAGGACGTACTCGCTGTGCTCTGGTTTCGGCACCCTCGCCCGGAACCGGTGTTTCTCGGACTCGCAGTAGCCACACTCGCCACAGGACCACCCGGACACCACCTGCTTCAGTTCGGAAATGTAGATCACCTGCAGGTCCGCACCGCAGTCCGGACACGGCCTGTCGCTCGTCTCTATCGTCATCGAACTCTCGCCGTCCCTCGCTGGGACAGCCGTCCTAATGAACCCCTCGACCACCAATCTACCGACGCCCGGGTCGGCAACACGCCGGACCGATTCCGCGCAACGTCTGACGCACTTTTAAGTAGACCTCCCTGCTAGGCCCTAGCACAGGACGCCCACGAGGGCGTCCGAGGGAGCGATGGGAGCGCTGGCGACGACGAGACGGATTCCACCCCGGAATCCGAGAAGCGTGCCTGGAACGCACTGGGGAGCGCGTGACAGGTTGCGACTGCGATTTTCACTCCGTTCGAAGCGGGCGAGCCTGCCTGCTACCTTCCGCTGGACTGACCGGAAGGCCAACTGTTAAGTGTGGTACGTGCTAACATACTGTCAGAGCCCTGGTGCGCGGGGCTCTCGGCGGGAACCACCGCCAGACGGTACCGGTATTGGCACCGCAGTCAAGGCAGCGCGCCCGGGTGTCCTCCGGCCGGAGACACCGCGGTCCGTTCGATTTTCTTCGACCAGTTTCACCCCGACCGGCGAAGCTTAAACTCGGTGGCCTTCGAGCCACTGGACATGGCGCGGGCCGGGAAACTGCCCGGGGCTCCCGAAGACGACGGCGACAGAGTCATCTGTCACATTGACATGGACTGCTTCTATGCTGCCTGCGAGCGACTCCGAGAGCCGGCCCTCCGCGGCGAACCCCTCGTCGTCGGCATGGGATTCGAGCCCGGCGACACTATCGGCGCGGTCGCCACTGCGAGCTACGAGGCCCGGGAGTTCGGCGTCGAGAGCGCCCAGCCGATCTCCGAGGCCCTCGAGAAACTTCCCAGGAAGATAGACGCGGCAAACGACCCGGATCTGGACGTCGAGGAAGCTGGCTTCTACCGCCCGGTCGACATGGACTACTACCAGGAGGTTGCGGCCGACGCCAGGGCCATCCTCCGCGACCGGGCCGACGTCATCCGGGAGGTGAGCATCGACGAGGCCTACCTCGACGTCTCGGAGACCCTCTCGTGGGACGACGACCCCCGGGCGTTCGCCGCCGACCTCCGGACGGACGTCGAGGACGACGTCGGCGTCACCGCGAGCGTCGGCGTCGCACCCAACATGAGCGCCGCGAAGGTAGCCAGCGACCACGACAAGCCCGACGGCCTGGTCGTGGTCGAACCCGGCGAGGTCCGGTCGTTCTTCGCGCCGATGGACGTCGAGGAGGTCCACGGCATCGGCCCGGTGACGGCGGCCGAACTGCGAGAGATCGGTATCGACACGGCAGGCGACCTCGCCGAGGCCGACCCCGACCGCATCGAGGACCGCTTCGGCGAGCGTGGCCTGGCGATCCACCGATTCGCCCGTGGGGAGGACGACCGACCCGTCGAGCCCGTCGGCAAACCCAAGAGCCTCTCCCGGGAGTCGGCGTACTCGGAGCCGACGACCGACGCCGAGCGAAAGCGAGAGCGGGTGAAGGCCCTGGCGACGTCCGTCGGCGAGCGTGCCACCAGGAAGGACGCCCTCTACCAGACCATCGGCATCAAGGTCGTGACGCCGCCCTACGACGTCAACACGAGGGCGACGTCGCTCCCGGGTCCCGTCGACGACCCGGACCTCCTGGAAACGATCGCGCTGGAGCTCCTGGAAGAGTTTGCCGACGACGAAGTCAGAAAACTCGGCGTTCGCGTCTCGAACCTGAGTTTCACCGCCGAGGAGCAGGCCAGCCTCGAGGGCTGGGACGGCGCGGAGGCAGACGAGGCCACGACCACGGACGGCCGGCCACGCCGACAGTCGTCCGGATCTACGGACGACTCGACAGCCGACGCGGGTGGCGTGGCAGACCCCGGCCCACAGCAGGACGGCCAGCTCTCCCTCACGGACTTCGAGTGATCACGCGACGCCGCTTTCGAGGTTCTCCAGCAGTTTGCCGGCGAACAGTCCGAGACGCGGCGAGACGTCGCCGCCGTCGGTCGGTTCGGCCGGCTGGGCGGCCAGCGTCTCGACGAACCGCTCGGAGTGGGTCATCGCCTGCATCATGTCCACGACGTCGACCACGAGGCCCTCGTCGGAGGTGTCCATCTCGGGATGGCGCTCCTTGGCCTCCTCGGAGTACGTGATCGTCCAGGCGGGGCCGCCGACCACGTCCAGCAGCGCGTCGAGGTCACCGATCTCCAGGAGGCCGTCGTCGCTGCCGACGTGGACCGTCCCGTCCTCGACGACCGTCTCGTACCTGGTCATGGCGACTGGCTCACCCTGGGGTTTCGCAGGCAGCGGTATAAACGTTCGAGGCCCGGGTCGGAGGTCGTCTGTCGCACGTCTGACTGAGAGTTATCCGGGGCGAAACCGGTGTACCGGACGAATGGCCGAGACAGAGCACATTACCGTCGCGGAGACCACCCGTGGGCCCGGCGCCTCCGGTCGGTCCGGCCGGTCGGTCGGACTCCCCGTGGTCGAACTGCTGACCGGACGCGGGTTCGTCACCGGCAAGTCCGGGTCGGGCAAGTCCAACACCGCAAGCGTCGTCGCCGAGAAGCTGCTGGACAACGGCTTCGGCCTGCTGATCGTCGACATCGACGGCGAGTACTACGGACTCAAGGAGGAGTACGAGATCCTCCACGCCGGCGCCGACGAGGAGTGTGACATCCAGGTGACGGCCGACCACGCCGAGAAGCTGGCCGGACTGGCCCTCGAACAGAACGTCCCCATCATCCTCGACGTCTCGTCGTTCCTCGACGAAGACGAGGCCGAGGAAGTCCTCACTGCCGTCTCCCGCCACCTCTTCGCCAAGGCGAAAAAGCAGAAACAGCCCTTCCTCATGCTCGTCGAGGAGGTCCACGAGTACATACCCGAGAACGGCTCGGTCGGCGAGTGCGGCAAGATGCTCATCAAGATCGGCAAGCGGGGCCGGAAACATGGACTGGGAATCTGTGGCATCAGCCAGCGCCCCGCCGACGTGAAGAAGGACTTCATCACCCAGTGTGACTGGATGGTCTGGCACCGCCTCACCTGGGACAACGACACGAAGGTCGTCCGGCGAGTCCTCGATGGGGAATACGCCGACGCCGTCGAGGACCTGGACGACGGCGAGGGCTTCATGATGACCGACTGGAACGAGGACGTGAGTCGCGTCCAGTTCTTCCGCAAGCAGACCTTCGACGCCGGCGCCACGCCGGGCCTCGACGACTTCGAGCGGCCCGAACTCAAGTCCGTCAGCGACGACCTGGTCTCGGAACTCACCGAGATAAGCGAGGAACAGCAGGCGAGAGAGAGCCGTATCGCCGATTTGCGCGACCAGCTAGACGAGAAGAACTCCCGCATCGCGGAACTGGAGGCCGAACTCCAGGACGCCCGCGACCTCAGCCGGATGGCCCGCCAGTTCGTCGACGCGATGACCGAACACGTCCGGGGCTCCTCGCCCGGCCGGACCGAACGGGAACGGATGCGGGACGACCGCGACAGGAAGCGCGAGGACGGCGACGCCAACGCCGAGAACGCCGCGATGGAGTTCGGCTTCGACTTCGGCCACGCCACCGACGAGTCGTCGAATGGCGTAGCGTCGTCGAACGGCACCCCATCGCCGAACGGTACCGCAGACGCTACCGCCTCGGCTGCCGAGGACGTGGACGACTCGTCGGCCGACGACGACGCCGTGGCGGCCTTCGGTGCGATGATGGACTCCGCCGACGACTCGGAGACGGCCGCTGCCAACGGTGACGCTCCGAAGAACGGCTCGGCGGCGGACGAGGACTTCGAGACGCTGGTCATCGAGCCCATCGCAGACATCCACCGCGTGTCGACGGCGAAAAACGCCACGAGCGAGGGCATGAGTTTCGACGCCCAGGTCCGCCAGTTCGAGGAGGGCGGTGCGTCGCTGCTCGCCGACGCGGCAGACGCCGCCACGGGCCACCACCGGACCGAGAGCGGTCGTCCGGCAGCCGTCGAACAACTCCACGACGTCCTCGACGCCGTCGACCGCACGACCATCGAGATGCTCGAACTCTACCGGGAGGACGGCCCGACGACGGCCATCGACGCCTACGCTGCCGTCGAAGGCGTCGAGGACCGGAAAGCCGCCTACGCTCGGAACCGACAGCTCCGGACGCTCGGCCTCGTCCAGCACGTCGGTCGCGGCCACTACGACTACCGGCTCCGTGACTGCCTGGAGACGGTCTGTGACGACATCCCGGAGCGGACCCGGGAAGCCTACGCCCGAGAAATCGAAGAGGAGTATCTCGGCGACTGACGCGCCGGTCGGTTCGACGCGCTCACCTTTTTACAGCGGTTCGACGAGATCCACGAGCGCCGCCTCGGGGTCGTCGGCCTTCGCGACGCCGCTGGCGAGCAGGACGCCGTCGGCCCCGAGGTCCCTGGCCGCGACGACGTCATCGCCCGTGGAGATGCCGGCCCCGCAGTAGACGTCAACGTTCTCGTCGACCCCGGCTGCCGCGTCGACGGCATCTCTGACGATGTCGGGGTCCGCCTGGCTGACCGGCGTCCCCGTTCCGATCAGTTCCGGCGGTTCGACTGCGACGGCGTCCGGGCCGAGCGCAGCGGCGGCGGCGACTTGCTCCGGGTTGTTGGCACAGACGACCGTCTCGAGGTCGGTCCTCTCCGCCGCCTGGAGGCTGCCGTCGATAGCTGCCAGCTTCAGCCGGCGTTCGGAGTGATTGAGGAGCGTTCCGGTGGCGCCGGCCTCCGAGACGGCCTCGGCGAGCGTGCTGCCGGTGTGGCTGCCGTGCTCGACGTCGCTGACGTGCTGGGCCCAGGTCTCGACGCCGGTGTCGGCGACGCGCTCGAGGTGGGCTGCCTGGGGCGCGACCGCCACGTCGGCCCCGTAGTCGGCTGCGACGGTCGCCGCTGCGTCGGCGACCCCCACCGGATCACACGGATAGGCTTTCAGATTGACCAGGACGAACATAGGAGGTGGGCGGGGCGGGCCCGGCAAATAGGTTGCGTGTCGACGCCGGTCAGCGACTCGCGGTGACCCACCGCCGGCAGCCGGGGCGACTCAGCGCCAGATACCAGGGCGAACGTTAATATGCCGGGTCGACAACGGAGCACGAGACAGCCGTGACCGACGGGACGAACGGGCAAGCTACGGTGCTCGTGGTCGAGGACGAGCCCGAGCTGGCGGAACTGTACGCTGATTACCTGAAGAGCGAGTACGACGTTCGGACGGCCTGCGGTGGCCAGGAGGGCATCGACATGCTCGCCGCGGACGTCGACGTCGTCCTCCTGGACAGGCGCATGCCGGTCGTCTCCGGCGACGAGGTGATCGCGGCCATGGTCGAGCGCGGACTGGACTGCCGGATCGCGCTCGTGACTGCCGTCAATCCCGACTTCGACATCATCGACATGGGCATCGACGACTACCTGGTCAAGCCCGTCACCCGGCAGGAAGCCCTCGACACGGTCGACAGGCTCCTCCGCCTCGAGGCGTACGGCGACCGCGTGCAGCAACTCACGGCAAAGCGACTCAAGCGGAACGTCCTCGCGGTGGAGAAGACGCGAGCCGAACTCGACCGGAGCGACGAATTCGACCGGCTGACGGGAGAGATACGCGACCTCGAATCCGAAGTGGCAGCTATCGCTGACGAAATCGACGCCGACGAACGCCAGCGCTACATCTAGTCCTTTCGCTCGACGACGTCACCGAGGGTGTACTCGCCGCTCGAGGCGCCGCCCTCCCACTCGGTGTCGCCGCCGCTCGCGCCGGCCGAGAGGTCGACGTCGAGCGCCTTCTCCAGTTTGCGCTGGACGTCGTCGCTGGGCAGCGTGTCGCCGTGCTCGAGTTTCCGGATGAGGCTGGCCTTCTCGTTGAGCTGTTTGGCGAGGTCTTCCTGGCTGAGCCCGGCGGCCTCGCGGGCGTCCCGGAGCCGGTCGTCGTAGTCCTGGGCGAGTTCGTCGATGTCGTCGAACATGTCGTCGCCCCGACTGCCGCCGCCCGACGAGGTACTGCCGGTCGAGCGACCGCCGCTCGTCGAACTCGACCCGGACGATGAACTGCCGCTCGAACTCGTCGAGTACTTCGTGGAGGTGGTCGACGCGGAGTCTCCCGTCTTCACTTCGGTACCGAAGTCCGTACACTCGTCACAGACGTCGAGTTCGGCCCCCTCGATCTTCACGCGGTTGGGACTCGCCGTCTCCGTCCCGCACATCTCACACTGGACCATAGCGACCCTTGACCGGGACAGTGTATAAAAGGTACGCCGCCGTCACTCCAGGGATCGCATCGCGCCGAAAAACCGCTGGAGGGCGGTGAGGTGACCGACGACGGCGAACAGCACGAGCAGCCAGCCGACGGCCGAGAGACCCGCAGGCGTCGCCGAGACGAACGGGGCGACGACGCCGACGAGGCCGACCAGCACCAGCCTGTCCGCCCGGCCCAGGAGCCCGCCGTACTCCCGGTCGAGATTCACTGCCTCGGCCTGGGTCCCGAGGTAGGAAGTCATCAGGACGCCCGTCACGGCCGCCAGGCCCAGCGCCCACCGGTCGACGCCGCCCGCCAGTCCAACGATGATTACGATGTCGGCGTACCGGTCGAGAACGTGGTCGAGCACGTCGCCGCCCCGGGACGCCACGTCGAGTTCTCGCGCCAGGGCGCCGTCGACGAGGTCCAGCCAGCCGTTCAGGAAGACGAGGAGCGCCCCGGCCAGGTACAGCATCGGCTCGTCACCGGCGCCGAAGAAGGCCCCGCCGGCACCGACCGCCAGGAGGAACGCGACGACGCTGACGCCGTTCGGCGACAGTCCGAGTCGGGCGGCCGTCGCGACGAACGGCGAGAGCGCCCGGTCTGCCAATGGACGGAATCGGTCGAGCGTCATAGGTAGTCCACGAACGAGACGGTTCCGGCGCTTGGCTCTCGGGACCCCTCGACGACCGACTCGATGGCGGCTGCCACGGCCGCCGGCTCCCGGTCGGTCGTGTCTACCTCGTAGACGCTGTCCAGTCCGTGGGCCGAGACGGCCTCCGAGAGAATCACGTCCAGGGCCTCGCTCTCGGCGTTCTCCTCGGCCTTGGCGTCGCCGGCACCGCGCTCTCGGAGCCGGCGTTCCAGTTCCTCGGGAGCACAGCGGAGCACGACGACGCGGTCGGCGTCGAAGTGGTGGGCGAGGTGGGATTCGAAGAGCACGTCGTCGCGGCCCGCGAGCCAGTCGGCGACGGCGTCGAGGTCAGCCACGAGCGAGTCGCGGCCCTCGTCGCGACCAGTCGCGAAGTCCTGCTCGCGGATGACTTCGTTCAGGTGGACCACGTCCAGGTCGGTCTCGACGAGGTCCGTCGCGGTCGACTTGCCCGTCCCTGGGGTGCCGGTGACGGCGACTCTCATCGATCGATCACCGCGTTCACCGTTCGACCACTCCGTTCATCGCTCGGTCACCCCGTTCACCGCTCGACCACCTCGTTTAGCACCCGGACGCCCTTCCGGGTGGCCTCCCGGGTGCCACAGGAGATGCGAACGCACTCCGCCAGCCCGAAGCTAGAGCAGTCCCGGACGATGACCCCGTCTCGCTGAGCTGCGTCGCACACCGCCCCGGCGTCGCCGACCTCTGCCAGTACGAAGTTGCCCCCGCTCTCCCAGGTCGGCGCGTCGAGGGTCTCGTGCATGTACTCCCTCGCCCAGCGGGTCGTCTCGACGGTCTTCTCGACGTGTTCGTCGTCTTCGAGGGCCGCCAGCCCGGCGTAGCACGCCAGGGCGTTGACGGCGAATGGGGTGTTGACCCGGTCGTACGCGTCTGCCCAGGCTTCGGGAACGAGCCCGTAGCCCAGCCGGAGACCCGCCAGGCCGTAGGCCTTCGAGAACGTCCGGAGGACGACGACGTCGTCGCGCTCGTCGACGAGCCGTCGGGCGCTCGGCGCCTCGGTGAACTCCCCGTAGGCTTCGTCGACGACCACGAGCGTCTCCGGACCGGTCTCGTCGGCGATCGTCTCGACGGCGCCGAGGGAGACCTCCGAACCGGTGGGGTTGTGGGGGCTGGTGAGGTAGACGATACGCTCGCCCTCGTAGGCGTCGAGGACCATCTCGGGCGTCTGGGCGAAGTCGTCTGCCTTCTCGATGGCGTACTCGTTCACGTCGCCGTGGACGTACCGGGCGCTCATCGGATAGTAGGCGAAGCCAGGCTTCGGGACCAGAACGGCGTCGCCGGGGTCGAGAAACGCCCTGGAGACGTAGTCGAGCACGCCGTCGCCACCGGCGCCGAGCCAGACCTGCTCGTCGGCCACGTCCCAGCGGTTCGCGACGGCCGCCACCAGGTCGGTGTGGGCGGCCTTCGGGTAGGTGTGGGCCGTGTCGGCGTACTCCCGGATGGCGTCGATGGCCGCCGGCGACGGGCCGAAGGGGTTCTCGTTCGAGGAGAGTTTGACCAGGTCGTCGGGGTCCATCCCCAACTCGCGGGCCACCTCCTCGATCCCCCGGCCGGCGCGGTAGACGGCGTGGGCCGAGAGGTCCCGTGGTTCCATGGTCGACCCAAGCGGGCGGCGTGTCTTAAGCGTGCTCAACTCGGCCAGGGGTTCGACGACGCTGTGAAGCCCCTAGCCGTTAGTGTCGCCCTGGATCGGGCAAATTGAAGGCACAGCGCTGGCTTGGCTCTCGGCATGACCCTCGTCGACGCGGCCATCGTGGCCACTCACCTGCTGTTTGCTGGCCTCTGGACCGGGAGCGTCCTGTTCGTCGCCTACGCGGTCGTCCCGACGGCGGCCAGGGGCGACCTGAACGCCGGGCCGCTCGAGACGTTCGCTGGCAAACTCACCACCGTATCTCGGGCGAGCGCCCTGCTCCTGTTCGTCACCGGCGGCCACATGGCTGCGTCCAGATACGACGTGTCCTCGCTGACGGGGACGACTCGTGGTCACCTCGTCCTCGGCATGTTGGCACTGTGGTTCCTCCTCGGTGGCCTCGTCGAGGTGGGTGCTGGTCGTCTGACGGACGGCGCGAGCCGGGACAAGGTACGAGAGCCGGCCCGGTCGGCCAGGCGACTGTTCCAGGCCGCATCGGTCGTCGCCGTCCTGCTCCTCGTCGACGGCGGACTCCTCGCCGTTGGTATCTGATCGAGGTAAGACGGTTCCTGGCAGGCGTCTCGACCACACGTTCCGAGTGTCTGTACGTTTGACAAGACATATTGGAACCGTGGACGCATCGAAAGAAAATGCGGGGGTTCGGCGCGACAGTCGACCTGAGCAACGGCGAAACGCTGTTCTATCGGGCCCGTGACACCGGCGACGTCCCGGTGGTGTTGCTCCACGGCAACATGAGTTCCTCGGTCCACTGGGACGTCGTCTTCGAGCGAATGGACGACCGATTTACTCTCTACGCCCCGGACATTCGGGGGTACGGCCGGTCCTCCTACGAGGAGCCGATCGAATCGATAGCGGACCTGTCGGCCGACGTCGGGTACTTCGCCGACGAACTCGGACTCGGGACCTTCCACCTCTGGGGCTGGTCGTCCGGGGCCGCTGTGGCGATGCAACACGCGATCGACGACGACCGCGTCGACCGGCTGGTGCTGATGGGGCCACCCAGTCCGGCGGGGCACCCGGTGTACGCCAGGGCCGACGGAGCGACGGAGAGCAATGGAGGTGGCGAAGGCGACGAGAGCACCGACGGCCTGACGACCCGTGAGAGTCTGAGCGCCCAGCACTCACCCCTGATGCCGGCCCGGGAGGCGATCCTGTCGAACGACGCCGAGTCGATGCGAGAGATCTGGTCGAAGATCGTCTTCGTCAACGGCGACCCCAGCCCCGAGCGATTCGACGCGTACGTCGAGGAAACGCTCCGCCAGCGCAATCTGCTGGACGTCGCGTACGCCCTGGTCCACTTCGACGCCTCGCCGCCGGCAGACGAGACGGAGGCGGCCGGCGACACCGTCGCCAGCGTCGACGCGCCGACGCTGGTCCTCCAGGGCGAGGACGACAACGTCATCACGGCCGAGATGGCCCGGGAGGTGGCCGAGGCGTTTCCGAACGGACGCAGCGAAACGCTCTCCGACTGCGCTCACGCTCCGACCATCGACGCTCCCGACCGAATGCTGGCTGTCGTCGAGTCGTTTCTCGCCGACGGCGCCGAACCGGATTAGGCTTTCTCGACGCGCCGGTAGACGAGGTAGGAGTAGACGGTGGGAACGAGTGCAGCGACGACGATCGGACCGATGGCGAGGATCTCGAAGTACTGGGGGAAGACCAGCGCGGAGAGCGAGACGATGCCAGCGAGTTTGAACAGGATGCCCGACCGTTCGTGCGTCCGGTTCCAGACCTCCTAGCTCGACAGGGTCCACGGCGTCCGGATGCCGACGAACCAGTTCTGTCTGGCGTTCTCGATGACTACGCCGACGACGTAGTAGACGACGGCGAGCATCGGGACGATGGCCCGGGTGATGGGGACGTCGTACCCGAGATTCCACGCCAGGACCAGACCCTGGACGTAGGCGAGGACGCCGACGACCACGACGGCGACCAGGTCGTAGTAGGCCTGGAACGCCTCGAAATTCTCGCCCAGCGGGTCGAGTCGCGGCAGGACCTTGAACAGCGCCACCATGCCGACGGCGAGGACCGGCAACAGCGCGACAGCTATCGGTTTGGCCACGAAGCTGTCGGGTTCGCCGCTGCTCCCGAAGTGAATCGCCATCTGCTCGGGAAGGTCGGGGTAGACGAAGGCCGAGACGACGACGGTAAGCAGGATAATCGCGCTTCCGACGAGGTCGCGTCTGTCGAGTTCCATCGGATCAGCTCCGGGCGAACCGAGGCATCTCGGATACTTCAATGCCGGAGCACGGTTTCAGACGCTGTAATTCGGCTACGGACGGTAAATGGACTACGGAACGGTACTGCGTCACGGAGAAGTTGTCAAAAACCTATTTTCATGGTCGCTGTGCTTCTTGGGAAGTCTGGGTGACTTGGTCGATACGTAGAGCGTGCCTATAGGTCAAATCAATGCTTTGGTCACATGGCCATTTATTGTCACAGCAGAAAATTGAAGAAATATGGACCGTCGCCACTTTCTCGGTGCCTCCGGTGGTGTGCTATCGACGCTGGCTGGCTGTCCGGGACGGAGCACCCCCTCGCCGGAAGCATCCTCGACAGATTCCTCAACCGGTGGCTCCTCCTGTACTGATGACCTCGACCACGTTAGCGTGGGAGCGGAGGTTAAATCGGGACCACTTGCGGGGTTTGCACTCGAAGTTTTCGAAGAGTCAGTCACTTTCGGAAGCCAACTGACGGTCTCGTTGAAGAATGTGACGGAGACAGAACGAACATCTGGAAACAAGCAGGATTACGATGTTCAGCGGCAGACAGACGCCGGGTGGAAGTCGGTCTTCTGGCGTCCGAAGACCGGTTACTGGACGGATGAAGCGCTTTCCCACGCTCCGGGGGAGGGCTTTACGTGGAGGCTATCGTTTACGCAGAAGGGTCTTCGATCCCTGGAGAATCAACCTGCTTACTACGTGTGCCTTCCTCTGGAAACGGGAACGTATCGCTTCGTCTATTTCGGCATTTCCCCGAAACAGGAGAGCGACTTCGAAACAGAATTCGCGCTTGGCTCGTCGTTCACGGTCACGCAGAGGTGACCTGTGAAAACGGTTTCTCGATGCTGTTGGATGCGATGAATCTGATTACTATTTTCTGGAAATCGAATTGGACTTACCTCACATTTCTGTCGGCTTCGCCATCGGAGATGTTTGGGCCAACTAGACACATAGCGGACGCTCAATACCGTCACCCCATAGCATTCAGTCGTCGAAGGACTGGGTGTGGCGTGCTTCGTAGTAGTTCCCGTTGAACCGAACGTAGACGGAAGTCTCTGGACCATACACTGACTTCAACCGGTCAACGAGTCCCTCCAGGGCGGCAGAATACGGTGGTGGGGACTCACGATAGGTGCCTTCCTCGGCGGCCGTGGCGAGAATATCTCGTTGTTTCGCGGAGAGGTTGACCGTCGAGAAGTCGATAGCGACCAGTTCACGCATCGCATAGTCGACGAATGCCGACCGGTTTGCAGCCACGGGTTCGAAGGTATACCGATAACGGTCGAGGGTGACTGTCTGCTCCGAAGTTTGCAGCCGGTAGTACGTCTCGTCGCCGGATTCGAGGTACCGAAAGCGCAACTCTGGCCAGAACACGCTATGGTTACCCGCGTAAATGGGACACGGGTTACCACGACTTGAAACGGCACACCGGAGCGTATAGGCATCGCTTCGACTCAGGTTTCCCCAGTCGCTAACCGATCCGTTGGCCGTTGATACTTCCGTAGCGTCGAGGACTGGCCATTGTACTGCTTCGGTGCCGTTCTCACTTACCTGGACCGCGTAGTACGACCCGCCGGAGTGAACAACCTCGCCAGATTCGAACGGCTGTGTACCGAAGGCAATGGTACCGTTGGTGAGTCCCTCGCTGAATACCGACCGGGCTCTCGGCGTCAACTCGCCTTCGTCGACGACGTTGATTTGGCCGAGATCTCTACGAGAAACCGTTTCCAGGTGAATTGCCAGCGAGCTATCGTTGCTGGTGTCCCACAGACAGCCCGTGAAGGTGGATGTCACTCCGATGGTAGTGAGGCTGGAGAGGACCGTTCGGCGGGTGACCATGTCGACCCGTTCCCACAATACCGGTAAGTGTTTTCTCTCTCAATTGATGGTTTAGTACGGTATCTTGATGTTCAGAGAACGAAACGAATGAAGGAGCTAAAGACGATAGATACAGAACACTCAGTTATCAGACTCCCACTCCGCGACCTGCACCCGTACGAAGTCAAGAACGTTTTCAGGCGGCTCTGAGAACCACTCTGCATCCAATATCTCTTCATCACTAATCGCGATTGTTCCTCCCTCGTACCTCGCATCGAAGACCACCGTTAGCATGTAATATCGCTCCTTGGGGTTGGATTCCAGCACGATGGTCTTCCGACGAGCGAAATTCACATCGACTACCGTACACTCGACACCGGTTTCCTCACGTACCTCTCTTCGCGGTTTCCTC
>CAZGAX010000097.1:0-15613 GCA_964523745.1 uncultured Halobacteriales archaeon
TCTCGCCGGTGAGCTTCGACTCGAAGTTACCCTCCTCGTGGACGACGTTGTGCGAGCCGGCGACCCATTCCCAGACGACCGTCGCGCCGTTGTCGACGTGGATCGCCGGCGGGCCGAAGCCGAAGTTGCCGCCGTTGGCCTCGACGCCAACCTCGACGGTCACCTCGCTCTTACCGGTCATGTCCGTGACGCTCCCGCCGAAGTTACCAACGTCGTCGAGGTAGCCGCCGAGGTCGGGTTTGCCGCCTCCGCCACCGGAGGACTCGTTGCCACCACTGGCGGCAGCCGCCGGCCCCGCACCGGCGGCAGTCACAGCGGCGGACGCACCGGCAGCCCCGCCGGCCGTTCGTAGAAACTCCCGCCTGTTCATGTACGATCGGGACTCGGGTCCGGCTTTGTATAAACCCACCGAATACGCCGGCAGGCGCCCTTGTCCGGGTGAACGGGTCCCACAGAAATTCACGGCGAGCGCGAGTCGCTTTCGTCTCCTGCCGATGGCTCAATGTCCCTCTCGGTATCACTGCCGGGCGACTGCTCGGCCCTCCCCTCGACGTCGGGTGCCGAGCCGGCTGGGTCCCCGGAAAGTTCCTCGACGCCCTCGACGTCCGCGAGGAAGGCCGGGCGCTCGCCGTCCTCCAGGCCGACCGACCGGAGTCGATCCTGATACTCGCGTGCGCGGAACCGGTCCGACAGTCTGGCGTTGGCCACGACGACGAACATGAAAATGCCCACCAGGATGAAGCCGACGCCGGCGACGACCAGCAGTGCGAGGTTGACGCCCTGGCCGCTGGTCTGTGGCCGAGAAAACACGCCGAGGAAGTACAGCACCGACGCAGCGAGGAGGACGATGCCGGCCAGCACCTGCACGCCGCCGATCACCTGCAGGACGGTGTTGCCCAGCGCGTCGCTGCTCGTCCGGATCTCCTCGGGGTCGGGTAGCACCTGACCCTCGGGAGCCTCCGGAACGTCGTAGGAGTCCATCGAGCACAGGGCGACCGTCGGCTTGACGTCCCGCAGCACCGTTCCCCGGCCCTCGACGCTGCCGTCGGGGTAGACGGCGGCGTACCCCGAGTCCGAGTAGGCCACGAGCGCCTCGTCGAACCGCTCGACCCTGGCGAAGACGTCGCGGTCGGCGACGCGGCTCTTCAGGTCGGCCTCGACGCGTTCGAGAAGTTCGTCGCCGGTGATCCAGGTGTCGGGGTCGAAGGCCGCCTCCCACTCTTCGGCGCTCATCTCGGCCATGTCGGCCGGGCCGAAGTTCTCGAAGTCGTAGGTGTCCTCGACCTGGCGGCGGAGTTCGTCGGTCGAGAGGTCCTCGGGGTCGTCGGCAGCCGAGAGCGGGTCGGTTCGGGACTCCGCCGGGGCGTCCTCGGACCCCGTGGCGTCCGGGTCTGGCATTGCCCGGGTCTAGGTCACCGCTCGGTTTACCTCTTCTGACACCGACCGAGATGGGTTGCGAGGAGGGCAGGGCGGTTCTGCGGGACTGCTACGTGAATAAGTCGTCTGCTTCGACGACACCGCAACCGCCACCGCGACCGCAACGACGGTGAAAGCCCTCACCTCGCTGGCGGTCCGCGGGCTTTCCCTCCTGTGCGCTTGCGGTGGCTGCAGCCGTCACTACATCGTATAGCCACCGGGCCGAGGGCTTGATCGAATCGTACGAATGGCGAACCCGGAGAAAGTGAGACGTTGTTTAGCAACACTCAGTCGCGATGATCGGGCTGGGAGGAGCGAGTCCGGGCGTGGCGTTCACCAGCACGGAAGGCCAATGGCTTGCGCACGACGAGCGGGTACTCTGGGGCAGCGGCCGTCCTGTCAGTCGCAATCGTCCGCATCAACGTGACAATAACCTGTCTGGATCGGGCGTTCTCGACCTCGCAGAAATCCAGAATGTATTCGAATTCACGCTCAGTCTCCAGTCGATAGATGATGAGGTCGGTGTCCTCGAACGCCACGTCCAGTTCGGCATCGAAGCGTGCGATTCGTGTTTCGAGGACGCGTTGGAGCTCCGCAAATTCGCCCCGAACTGTTCGGGTTGGTCCCACGACGTTCTGGTCCGAGTCTTCGTACTTTGCCACCGTCTCTCGTAGCACGTCTTCCGGGACGATATCAGACGCATCGCCACCCCGTAACGTCTGAATGGGAATCGACTCTGCTGACGTATCACGTTCAGTGTATTCTCGCTGCTCAGACGGGACACTCGCAGTAGATCCTGTGCCAACGATGTTCATGCTATAGTGTAACAATACGGATCAGGTGATATTAGTCCTATCGTTCATATGTGACAATTACGTGTATCCAACCGTACGTTCGGCGATGGCAGGTTGGTACGGACAATAAACGGCTGCTACACATATTCGCTGTATCCAACATACGATTTATATCAACTATCGGAGCTCTCAACAGAGCTACTTGATCGTAGTTCCACGCGATCATCTCCTGTCACAGTCCAGTAGAAGTCGTTCCACTCACGGAACAGCCGAGACGGACTCAGGGAGCAAGCTCCGTCGCTTCGTCGTCGCCCACAAAATGAGAGTGAAGCGCCAGACGGACCAGTTTCCGCTCGGCAGACCGGAGGTGCTGGTGGAACGTCGATGGCGACACCCCGAGGTCGGCGGCCAGTTCGACGCCCGAATGCTCCCTGGGCCACTCGTAGAATCCCGCCCGAAACGCCGCCTGGAGCACCTCGTGCTGGCGGGCCGAGAGGTGGGCCTCGATAGCGTCTCGGAACTGCCGGTGGCCGAAAATCGGCGTCCGGTAGGGCTGCTGGCGGTGGGCCACCAGCTCGGCGTCCGGGTGGCTCGCCAGGAACGACCGGACGACCTCGCCCGGGTCGACTTGCGAGGGCACCGCCGCGACGATGCGACACTCCCCGTCGACGGCGTAGACCCGCCGGGGAAGCGAACCGGCCGAGACCAGGTCCACCGACGGCGGCGTCTCTGCCAGTCGAAGCTCGAACAGGGCGCCGTCGTCGTACCGCCCGAGCAGACTGACGGGAACGTCGACGGCCTCACTGACGGCCTCGTGCACGTCGTCGGGCGGGCCGCCGGCGACCGTGACGAACTCGGTCACGGTCCCGTCGTCCCTCGGGACCACTTCGTCGAGGACCGCCCGGTAGCCGTCGACTGCCGAGATGGCGACGACCGGGTACGAGGGATCGGTGAGTGCAAACTCCAGTTGGACGACCCCTTCCGGCGCCGGCACCCCCTGGCGAGTCGCCATGGACCCTGTCATTCGATAACGAGTGACGTAAGTATACGTCGCGTAGGAACGTGGCCGAGCCGGTAGGCCGCTGGAAACGGCGCCTCGACTGCCGGTAGCGCCGCCGGTCCTGGCCCACGGCCGGACCCCGTCGCTGAACGAGCGGGCTTCGGCACGCTAATGCGTCCCCGGGCGGTAGCGCCAGTCATGGCCTGGTCGGGCGACGCGACGATAGCAACTCTCGTCCTGCTGGCGGTTACGGCCAGCTTTCCCTGCTTCGTCTACGGCGCCTGGATCGTCATCGACGCCGACCAGGTCACCTGGGGCACGCTGACCCACCACCTGACGTACGTCCTCCTCGGCCTCACGCTGACGACGGTCCCGATGCTCGTCTGGATGGTTCCTCGACTGCCCGAGCAGTTCGGCGGCGCTGCACTCGTCCACGCCTTCCTCGGACTCCAGGCCTACGCCATGCTGGCCTTCGGCGGGACGGGCATCGTTCGCATCTTCCGCGCCAAGCGCCGCCACGACCTCTATCACGACTACGACGAGGACGTCCTGCTGTCCGAGATCGGCTCCGAGAACATGGCTCACTGGCGCCGCCGGCTCCGCATCGGCGTCTTCGGCTACGTCGGTTTCTGGCTGCTCGCCTACCTCGTCGGCCTCGTTCGCTACTTCGGCCGGTACTTTTAATTACGCGTTCCAGGCCTCGCCGCTGGCCAGGTCGACCTCGCTGTCGAGCCGGGAGGAGGGGCAGATGTCCTCGAGAACACACTCCCCGCAGTCCGGATTCCGGGCCGTACAGACCGCCCGACCGTGGCTGATCAGCAGGTGGGTGTACCACTGCCACTCGTCCTCGGGGACGAGGGGCATCAGGTCCTGCTCGATGGCGTCGGGCCGTTCCTCCTCGGTGATACCGAGCCGCCGGGAGAGCCGCTGGACGTGCGTGTCGACGACGATGCCCTCGACGACCTCGTGACCGTGCTGGAGGACGACGTTTGCGGTCTTGCGTCCCACGCCGGACAGGTCGGTCAGCCCCGACATCGTGTCTGGGACCTCGCCGTCGTACTCCTCGACGATGGTCTCGCAGGCCCCCTTCAGGTAGCCCGCCTTCTGGTTGTGGTAGGTGATGCCGTAGATGTCGTCGGCGAGTTCGTCCTGGTCGGCCTCGGCGTAGTCCTCCGGAGTCCGGTACTTCTCGAACAGGTCCTTCGTCACCTCGTTGACTCGCTCGTCGGTACACTGGGCCGAGAGGACGACCGCCACGAGGAGCTGGAGGCGGTCCTCGAAGTCGAGCGAGATGGTCGCGTCGGGGTACTCGTCGTGGAGGCGGTCGACGACCTCGTCGACCTGCTCGTCGCGGGAAGCCAGCGGCGTGCCCATACGGCCACCTGCACCGGGAGGGGTTTGAGCGGTTCGGCTCGCGGTCAGGCCCGGGTCCGGCTCGCGGCCTGGCTCGCAGTCACTCGAAGGGTCGGTCGAACCACTCGCGAAGGAACTCGGAGAGAACGGCACCGACCGCCGAGTCCTCACTCCAGATGGCTACCTCCTCGACGCCGTCCACGACGTCGCTCGACGAGTAGACGCTGAACAGGAGGTCGTCGTCGCCGACGATGACGACGCGACCCAGGCCGACGTCCGGACTCCGCTCGTGGGGTATCTCGTGGACCTCGGCGTACTCGGCAGTCCGGGCGGCGTCGAGCACCGCCGGATTCGCGCTGGCGAAGACGACCTGGCGGTCTCTCGCGACCTTCCGCAAAGCCTCTCCCGCCGGGTCGGTGAGCAGGTCGGGGTCGTCGACGGCGTACAGGACGCGCTCGTCGGTGGCCTCGACCATCTCCACGGTCCGGGAGGCGATGGCCTCGCTCCCGTTGACCAGCCAGATGGCCTCGGTCTGTTCGTCTTCGTCGTGGCTGCCGCCGACGGTCTCGAGGTAGTCGAACGTCTCCGTCCCCGTCCGCTGGAGCTGGTCGAGCAGGCGAGTCCGAGCCTGTTCGAGCGACACCGGCCGGTAGGCAGTCGGCGTGGTCTGGCGCGTCTCGACGAGCCCCCGTTCTTCCAGTTTGTCGGCCGCGCCGTAGACCTGCGACCGGGGCACGTCGGCTACCTCGCTTACCTCGCTGGCAGTCCCGGCGCCTAGCTTCTGGAGCGCGAGAAAGACCCGCGCCTCGTAGCTCGTCAGCCCCAGCCGTTCGAGTCCAGCGATTGCGCTCTCGTCGTCCATCGCTATGCTCCTTCCGGGTCTTCCGTCGTGCCGGCCTCGGTCGACTGGCCGTCACCCCACTCGCCGTCGGCGACCTGGTCGCGGGCCCACTTCGGCCCAAGGAACCGGGTCCACAGCGCCAGCAACGTCGGAAGGACCACTACGCTTCCGAGGAACGCGTAGATGATCGACAGCCCGGAGATGAGGCCGAACTGACGCAACGGCGGCAGGATGGAAAACACCAGCACGCCGAAGCCGCCGACAGTGGTGGCAGCGCTCCCCAGGAGGGCGCCGCCGGTGCCGGTCACGGCGGTGTGCATCGCCTCCCAGACGGAGTCGCGCCGGTCGAGTTCCAGGGTGTAGCGCTCGCTGAGGTGGATGCTGTAGGCGACCCCGAGTCCGATGGTGAGGCTGGTGATCATCCCCGTCAGGACGTTGAACGGGATGCCCATCAGGAACATCGACCCAAGGATCCAGGCGACGGCCAGCGCGACGGGCGTCAGCGTCACTGCGCCGAGGAGGGCGCTCCCCTCGGTGACCCGGTAGGCCGCCATCAGGAACAGGAACACGACGACCAGCGTGATGATCAGGCTCTCGACGACGGTGTCGAGCAGCTGGTCAGAGACGATGGCGTTGAGCACGGCCGACCCCGTCGCGGTAACGGTCAGCCCGTCACCGTCCATGGACTCGGCGACGGCCGCCATCTGGTCGCGAACGTCGCTACTGGGAACACCACCCTTCACCGAGACGGTCATCCGCAACGCCTCGTACTCGCCGTCTTCCCGGTGAACGAACTGCTCGGCTGCGTCCGGCGCCACCTCGTAGAGGTGGTCGTAGACGCCGGTCAGGTTGCGGTCCGGAACGCCGTCGCCGTCCGTGTCGGCGGCCGCGACGGTGTCGTCGAACGATTCGTTCTGGCTCGCGACCCGGTCGATGACCGACAGCGGACTTCGGATGGCCGGTTCGCCGGTCGCCAGATCCATCGTCACCGGCTCGTCGGCAGCCCGCTCCTCGGCTGCCGCGAGTCGCTCAAGGGTGTCGTCGTCGGTGACCGACCCCTGTATCAGGAATTCGGCCTGGGCGTCTTCCCGGACGAACCGGTCGTTGACGAACTCCAGGCTCTGCTTGGCGGTGTACTTCGACGGGGCGAAGGGCTCGGGCAGGTCCTTCATCCACTCCGGCGGGTCGTCTGCCAGGAAGTCTTCCTGGTTGAACTCGGTGTTTATCTGCGCCCCGCCGTAGGCTCCTGCAGCAGTCACGAGCAACACGAGCGCCAGGACGACCATCGGAGCCCTGCGAGCGGCAGTGGCACCGACCGACAGCGCCGAACCCAGCCGACCTCCACCGGTGCCGAACGCCCGCTTGGTTCGGTCGAAGCCTCGCGATTCGAGGAACGAGTCGAGTTCGACCTTCAACGCCGGAACGAGGACGCCGAACACCAGGAGGGCCGCGACGATGCCCACCGAGGAGGTGATGCCGAACTCGCGAATCGGCCCGACGGGACTGGTGAGGTTCGAGAGGAAACCGATGGCCGTGGTCGCCGTCACCCAGACCAGAGCGACGCCGACGCCGGCCAGCGCCACTCGCATCGACCCACGGGGACCGTTGGAGAGTTCGCCGCGTTGCTCCCGGTGGCGCATGAAGATGTGGATGGCGTAGTCGATAGACAGCCCGATCAGCAGGACGGGTACGGCGACGAAGATCTGGTTGAACGCGATGTCGGCCCAGCCCATGAAGCCGAACGTCCACAGCAGGACCACGCCGATGCCGAACACGCCGAGGACGATGTCGAGCACGTCCCGGTAGGCGATGACGAGCGTCACGAGGACGAACAGCAGCGCGAGCGGCCCGACGATAGTCATGCTGTCCTGCATCGACGCGTCGATCTCGTGGGCGATGATCCCGCTGCCGAACACCAGGTAGTCGAGCGTGCTTCCCTGCTGGGTGCCGATGGCACGCATCGCGAGCTGGGCGTCGATCGTCTGCGGTGCCGCCGCCCCGGAGACCGCCGAATCCAGCGGCGACGTCTGCGTGATGACGAGCATCGTCGCGTTCGCCTCGGTCCGACCGGGGTCGTAATCCGACGGCATCAGCGCGAGAATGCGGTTGTCGACGGTTCCGTTGCCGTCGTCTGCGTTCAGCACCGTCTCGACGACGTCCTCGACCTCGCTGTCGTTCATCGACTCCAGCTGGTCTATCTGTTCGGCGAGCGTCGGCCGGTCTGCGTTCTCCAGCTCCTCGCGCCTGTCCTGGAGTTCCTCGGCGCGTTCCTGGAGGTCTTCCGCGTCGTCCTGGAGGTCGTCGCCGCGCTCTTGCAGTTCGGCAAATTCGTCCCGGAGAACGCCCTGGGTCCCGTTCCGGTAGGCAGCCTGGACTTCCTGCTCGGACTGTGCCTGTCGGAGGTCCTGGGCCGCCTGGACGAAGACGGCCCGGTCCTGGTCGTCCAGGGTGACCGGCGCGGCGGTCTGCACCTCGTCGAACGTCGCGTTGGGGGACTTCGAGCGGTTCTGCCGGAGTTCGTCGAGCCCGCCCCGCAGGAGGCCGAGCGTTTCGTTCAGGTTATCCCGGCGGGTCTGGAGTTCCTCGCGCTTCTCTTCGAGCTGCTGTCGGTCGCGCTGGAGCTGCTCGAAGTCCTCCTGGAGCGCCTCGAACTGTTCCTGGCGAATCGCTGCGACGCCGACCGCGTTGGGCACGCCGGCAAACGTGTCGTTCTCGACGAGCGTGGCGTTGACCGTCGCGTTCTGGCTGAGCGACCGCTCGTAGCGCAACGCCGTGACCAGCGACTCCCGGGAGAGGACGTTGTCGCCCCGAACGACCACCTGGGCGACCGTCGTGTTCCCGTCGCCGGCGGTGAAGTTCGCTTCGATGTAGTCCAGCTTGGCCTCCTCGGGTGTGTTGGCCTGGAACTGGTCGAGCGAGGACGCGCTCGACACCATCGGCGCCCCGGCACCGACGAGCACCGTCAGAATTACCATCAGGGCGATTGCGACCTTGCTGTGCTCGACGATGCCCCCGGCGAGCCGTCCCGGGAGGCTCACGGCGACGCCCCCCGAAGTCTCCGGTCCGACGCCGTGACCGACGGCGTCTGGAGGGCCTGACCCGTCCCGGCCGAACTGTCGGCTACGACGGGTGTTTGTACTGTCGTACTAACAGCCATACTGACAGCGGCAACGGCCAGTAGGTATAACCTTTCGAAACGGTACGGTCGTTGTCTATCGTTTTCTATCGTTTCTTTCTCAGAGGCCGAGTTCGCGGCCGAGAACGAGGTGCTGGATTTCGCTGGTCCCCTCGCCGATTTCCATCAGTTTCGCGTCCCGGTAGAACCGCTGGGGGGCAAAGTCGGTGGTGTAGCCGTAGCCGCCCAGCACCTGGACGGCGTCTTCGGCCACCTCCCTGGCGACCTCGCTGGCGTCGAGTTTCGCAAGCGACGACAGCCTGCGGACGTCCTCTCCGCCGGTTTCACCGGCTCCGTGGGGCGTCTTCGACGCCCCTCTCTCGTCGTAGAGTGTGGCTGCCTTGTGGGTCAGGAGCCGCGCCCGTTCGATCTTCCGGTCCATCTCCACGATCATGTCCCGGACGGCGTCGAACTTGCTGATCGGCTGGCCGAACTGCTCACGTTCCGTAGCGTACTCCCTGGCAGCCTCGAAGGCACCCTGGGCGAGGCCCACCGAGAGGGCGGCGATGGAGATGCGACCGCCGTCCAGGGTCTTCTTGGTCTGCTCCCAGCCCTCGCCGGGCTCGCCCAGGATCCGGTCCTCGGGAATCCGGCAGTCGTCGAGCTGTATCTCGCACGTGGGCGAAGCGTTGAGACCCATCTTGTCCCACTCGTTCGTGACGGTGAACCCCTCGTCAGCTTCGGGGTCGACGACGAACGTGGAGATGCCGTCGTAGCCCGCCCCGGGGTCCGTGACCGCCTTCACCAGGACCGAGCCCGCGACGCTGGCGTTGGTGATGAACTGCTTGGTGCCGTTCAGGACCCACTCGTTCCCTTCTCTTCTAGCCCTGGTGTTCATGTCACTGGCGTCGCTGCCGCTCTCGGGCTCTGTCAGGGCCCAGCCGCCCAGATAGTCGCCCCGGGCCAGGGGGCGGAGCCACTCCTCGCGCTGGTCGTCGGTCCCGAACAGTTCGATCGGCTTGGAGGCCAGCGAGACGTGGGCCGCGTAGGAGAGCCCGATAGAGCCCGAGACCCGCCCGAGTTCCTCGGTGACGAGGGCGTACATGAGCTGGTCGCCGCCGAGGCCGCCCCACTCCTCGGCGATGGGAACGCCCGTGACGTCGAGGTCGGCCAGTTCGTCGAAGATTTCGGCCGGAAACCGGTGGTCCTCCTCGATTTCCTGGGCGATAGGAGCGATTTCCTCGTCACAGAACGCTCGGACGGACTCCTGGATCATCCGGTGCTCGTCGGGGAGGGTGAAGTCCATGTGCGCTTCCTTGGACTGGCGGTACCAAATACGCCAGGGGCCGACTATGCGGGATTTACGTTCGATCAGTTTCCGGCCGGAGCACGCGGATCGCACCACCGCCACGTGGAGAAACGATTTAATCACCCGTCCCTACCACACAGTCGCATGGCATTCCGGCGACTCCTCAGGGGGCGAGTCGACGACTACACCCTCAGGCGAGTCGCCGCTGAAGTCGGCGCCCGGTACGACCGCCCCCGGCCCGACGTCGAACCCCTGGAAGCCGACAACTGGCTGTCGACCCCCTGCGTCGTCGACGAGGCGCTGTTCGTCAAGGTAGTCACGCCACAGAACGCGATGGTCCACGGCCTGCTGACCGCCGGCCGGAACCTGGGCGTGTTCTCCAGCGGCGTCGAGGGCTTTTTCGAGCGGTTCGCCACGCCCGTCGAGATGGCCGAACACGAACTCGCGGCGACCCGGCGGATGCGCGACCTGGGCGTCAACGTCCCGGAACCCCTGGAAGCCTTCGAGTTCGAAGGCCTGGGCGTCCTCGTCCTCGAGTACCTCCCCGAGTTTCGCACCCTGGAGGACCTCGACCCCGACACCGTCGAACGGCACGCGCCGGCGATGTTCGAGTCGCTCCGCCGAATGCACGAGGACGGCCTGGTCCACGGCGACCTCCGGGGGGAAAACGTGCTCGTCGCGGACGGCGACCTCTACTTCATCGACGCGACCAAGGTCCGCGAGGAAGCCATAGACGACGGCCGAGCCTACGACCTGGCCTGTGCGCTGGCTGCTCTCGAACCGCTGATCGGGGCCGGACCTGCCGTCGAGATTGCGGCCGAGACCGTCGACGACGAGGGACTGCTGGCCGCCGAGAGCTTCCTCGACTTCGTCAACATCCGTCCCGACCACGACTTCGACGCCGTCGCGCTCAAGGCCGAGATCGAAAAGCAGGTGGCGTGACTGGCAGGGGCCAAGCGGCCGCCAGCAAATCGGCGCCGGCCGGTGGCGCTTACCCGGCGCCGGCAGGTGGCTCCTACTCGGCGTCGGCCGGCGTGTCGAAGTCGTGGAAGTGCTCGCCCTTCTCCTTCGAGAGGATGTCCAGTGCCGCAGCGCCGCCGTCGCCGGCCGAGATGATGGCCTGCCACTTTTCCGCCCGGGCCACCGCGCCGACGGCGTAGGCGTCCTCGACGCTCGTCTCCATGTCGATGTCCACGTCGACGGTGTCCTCGTCGGTAGTCTCACAGCCCAGGTCCGTCGCCAGGTCGCGACTCGCTCCCATCGCAAAGACGACGTACGTGGCGTCGTACTCGCCGTCCTCGGTCGTCACCGTAAAGCCGTCCCCCGACTCTTCGACGACCGTTACTTCCTCTCCCTGGCGGCGGTCGACGCCGAACTCGTCGACCTGGCCCCTGGCGTCCTCCATGAACTGCGAGCCGTCGCGGCTCTCGACGCCGAGGTAGTTGAACAGGTGTGCCTTGTGCATCCACGTGTCGTCCTCGTCGAACACCACAGTACTCAGCCCGTTCTTGGCGGTGAACAGTCCGGCGCTGAGCCCTGCCGGACCGCCACCGACGATTGCCACGTCTGTCATACGAACGGCCTTGGGCTGGCACGGTCTTAAGGCCGGTGCGAAACTGCCAGGGACGTCACTCCAGCAACTCCTTCGTCCGGCGGTGCCGGTACCGGAACGTCGGCTCCAGCCCCACCAGTGCCAGCGGGGCAACGCGACGGCCGAGCGAGCCACCGGGCAACGCGTACTCGACGCGGTCCCGGACCAGCGTCCGGTCGCCGTCGCCGTAGAACAGGTGGGTGTGCTCCCACTCGGGGACCGGCCCGTCGACCATCACGTCACGGAAGTACGCCGTGCCGTCGTCGCGTTCCCTGGCCACTATTTGTGACGTCCAGCGCTGGCGCGGTCCGACGCCGAGGGGTCGAACGGACGCTCGAATCCGGGCGCCCGATTCGAGCTCCTCGGAATCGCTCTCGCCGGCTGGACCCCGGACGGCCTCGACGCGGAGGTGAAACCAGTCCGGCGTCAGTGCTTCTAGCCCCGACGGTCTCACGTGGAATGCCCAGACCTCGTCGAGCGACGCGTCGACCCAGGCCGAGCGCTCGAAGGTGGTCACACCGGGGCTAGGCGATTGCGACGGAAAAGGCGCAGTACCCCGACAGCGTGGTTAGGGCCAGATGCCCGACTCGTCGGCGGCGCGGACGACCCGGCGGAGGGCGACGACGTAGGCGGCGGTGCGTAGCGTCCGCAGGTCGTGCTCGTCGTATGCCTCTACGAGGTCGTCGAAGGCGTCGACGATGACCTCCTCGAGTTCGTCGTTGACGCGCTCCTCGTTCCAGGAGTACCGCTGGCGGTTCTGCACCCACTCGAAGTACGAGACGGTGACGCCACCGGCGTTGGCGAGGATGTCCGGGACGACGATGGTGTCGGTCTCGGCGAGCACGTCGTCGGCGCCGGGCGTCAGCGGCCCGTTCGCGGCCTCGACGACGACGTCGGCGGCGACGTCCTGGGCGATCTCGCGGTCGATGGCGTTCTCCAGGGCTGCCGGGACGAGCAGGTCGACGTCCAGCGTGAGCAGATCCTCGTTCGAGAGTTCCTCGGTCGTACCGGGATAGCCGACGACGCTTCCGGTCTCTCGCTTGTGGTCCTTGACGTCGACCGGATCGAGGCCGCCCTCGACGTGGATGGCCCCGCTGGAGTCTGAGACGGCGACGACCGTCGCACCCATCTCGTCGAGGAGTTTCGCGGCGATCCAGCCGGCGTTGCCGTAGCCCTGGACGGCGACCGTCGCGTCGGCAACGTCCCTGTCGAGGTACAGGAAGGCCTCCCTCGCCGCGAGGGCCGTCGAGCGGCCCGTGGCCTCGACCCGGCCCGCGCTACCGCCGCTGGCGATGTCCTTGCCGGTGATGACGCCCGGTTCGGTCGTCCGTTCGAGCGTCTCGTAGGTGTCCTTGATCCAGTTCATCTCCCGCTGGCCGGTGTTGACGTCCGGGGCGGGTACGTCGCGGTCGACGCCGATCAGCGGCGTGAGTTCCTTCGCGAACGACCGGGTGATCCGTTCGAGTTCGCTCTCCGAGTATTCGGCCGGGTCGATCCGGATGCCGCCCTTGCCACCGCCGAGCGGGATGCCGACGGTCGCACACTTGTAGACCATCCAGCCGGAGAGGGCTTTCACTTCGTCACGGTCGACGCCCGGGTGATAGCGGATGCCGCCCTTGTACGGACCGCGGTCGCCGTTGAACTGCGACCGGAATGCCTTGAACACCTCGATAGAGCCGTCGTCCATCTCGACCGAGAGGTTCGTCTCGAGGACGCGTTCAGGGTGGGACAGCCGTTCGAGCATGCCTTCGTCGACGTCGACGTAGGCAGCGGCGTCGGCGACTTGCTCCTGCATGCTCTCGAACGGATTGACCTCGGATGACATACTCTCTCCTGGTACTGTGAGGGAGAAAAAGATGCCGAATCGATGGCAAGTATTGCGAAAAAAGACGACATCTCCGTCGAAATTTCCCAACGAACTGGGGGATTTCTGCGCCAGTTTGCCGGTGGGACGGCGGGCAGTGCCACCGAGCAGCCGCCGCGTGCCACCGGATGGTGCGGACGTGGCACTCGAACGCGACGGGGACAGCCAGTGCCAACCGAACCTCCCGAACACCGCCACCGTGACGAGCGACCCGATTACGGGTCGTCGCTCCGGTCGGCCGCCTCGGCACGCCGGCAGATGCGTTCGGCCTGGGCGATGAGCGGCGCGTCGATCATCTCGCCGTCGACTTCGAACACCCCCCGGTCGTCGGCTGCCGCTTCGTCCCGGGCCTGGAGGACGCGCTCGGCCCACTCGAGGTCGGCCGGGTCGGGCGTGAAGGCGTCGTTGATGATCGGGACCTGGCGCGGGTGGATCGCTATCTTGCCGTCGTACCCAAACCGGACCGACCGGGCGGCGTCCTCCCGGAGCCCCTCGTCGTCCTCGTAATCGGTGTGCAGGGTGTCGATCGCGTCCACCCCTGCAGCTGTCGCGGCGACGACGACCCGTTCTCGGGCGTACAGCACCTCCGTCCCCTCGGCCGTTCGCGTGGCCCCGAGGTCGGCCGCCAGGTCCTCGGCACCGAAGACGAGGGCGTCCGTCGGGTGGGCTGCGGCGATGTTCTCAGCTGCGAGGACGCCCGCCGCCGTTTCGACGAGGGCGAAGACGGGGACGTCCAGTCCGTGTTCGTCCAGCAGGCGGTCGAGCGTTTCGACGTCCTCGGCGGCGTCGACTTTCGGGAGGACGATAGCGTCCAGTCCGTCAGCGGCGGTGGCCACCGCCGCAAGGTCGTCGTCGGCGGCGATTCCGGCGGCGTTGACGCGAACGGCCACCTCGCAGTCGGCGTCCAGGTCGCCGAGAACTTCGGCGACGGCCGACCGGGCCTCCGGTCGCCGGCCGGGAGCAACGGCGTCTTCGAGGTCGAAAACGACCACGTCGGCGCCGGAGCCGGGCGCTTTTCGCATGAGTTCCGGCCGGTCGCCGGGCGAGAACAGCAGACTTCTGCGGGCCATGACGGTCCAATGCGGCGCCCGTGGCTTAATCTCCGTGGTCGCCACCTCACAGACACAGGCCGGAGTGCCACGCCGATTCAAGACAGCACGAAGGCCACTAGCAGTGCGTTCGAAACGACTGCGAACGCGGTCGGTATGGCGAGTCCCAGGGGGACGAGCGGGGCGTATCGAGGCGGGGCCAGCCACCAGCAACAGGCGCCCAGGAACAGTGCGACTGCCTTGAGGCCGACCAGTCCCAGCGGCCCGCTCGATGCGAGGGCGAGGCGAGCCACCGGATTCAGCTCCACGAGTCCGATCTGGAGGCCGTAGACGGTGAGCGTGACGTCTGCTACCATCGCGGTGGCGACCAGGAGCCAGAGCTCTCGCTGGACGCGAGCGACCGGCCTGAGGTACCGGTCTGCCGGATGGGCGGGCGGGTCGACGACGGGACCGGCCGACCCTGAGCGGGTAGACCGGCGGAGGGCATCTCGGAGTGACATTGACCGGAGGCGGCGGACGGCGCGATACGTAGCAGTTCCCGAGATGCCGGCATTGTTACACGGCGCTTAGGCCGCGAGCCACGGGCTATCCGGCGCCTACGCCGCTAGCCGGCCGGCGTAGCCGCTCCCTGGGACTACGCCAGCACGAGTAGCGAGGCGTTGACCGTCGCCGCGCTGCCCCAGGGGAGCACGATGCCCAGCGACAGCCACGGCCCGAGGCGTGGCCGCAAGAATCGGAGGAAGCCGGCGATGGCGAGAACGACCGCCTTGGCCACCGCCAGCGCGGCGAAGCCGCCGGTCTCGATGGCGGCGGCCATGAACGGATTGCCTTCGGCCAGCCCGCGCTGGAGGCCCTCGTAGGTCAGTGCCACGTCGAGAACGAGCGACGCGAGGACGAGTAGCCAGAGGTACTGCTCGACGGACCGGAGGCTCTCGGCGACCCGTTCCAGTCTGTCGGTGCCGCTACGCCCGTCCGAGGCGGAGTGCGTGGCTCCGTGTGACATAGCTCTCCCGGCACGGGCGGTCCCCACCCTCCCGGACACCCCCCAGGTGCCACTCGGAGTTTCTGCCGCTCGACAGATAAATATGTGCCCGTTAGTACCAGTTGTTACCCTCGAACGGACCGGACGGACAGGTCTGGACTTACAGCACCGTCCCGTGTTTCTTCGACGGCCGCTCTTTGTCCACGTCCTCGTAGAAGTCGAAGCGGGCCTCGAGTTCGGTCCGGAGGTCGCTCGGCGGGACGATCTCGTCGATGACGACCTCGCTTGCCATCCGGTGG
>CAZGAX010000098.1:0-15388 GCA_964523745.1 uncultured Halobacteriales archaeon
TGTATCCAAGCATGACGACGATGCCAACCGTCGCGAGGGCGGTGACGACCGTTCGACCCGTTCGCCTGCTGTCGGTTTCGTCGGAATCAAAACCTGGTGATACGTGTCCGTCGTCAGTGGGCCGTCGGTGGCTCGAAGTGAACCACTCCCTGACCGGTGTGGCCACCTTTCGTTCCACCTGCCCCCACAGGCCACTCGGCAGGAACGGGAGGAGAGCCACTATCGAGACGAGCGGAAAGACGGCGAGGCTCATCGTCAGGAACATCCCGAGGTGTCCCAGGACGAAGGCGGCTGCCAGCACACCTCGCGGCCGACCCCGGAGCGCGAGGAGCAGCGGCGACGCAAACAGGAGCACGAGCCAGACGTGGCCGAGAACCCCGAGAACACCGGGGTACGCCGCCAGCGCGTCGCCGAAGAACACGGTGAACTGCTCCAGGCTGAAGACGTATTCGAGGGCGGTCCCCTCCAGCCACCGACTCCCCCGGAGTTTGAACGCCGCGTTGGCCGCGTAGACGAGGGCGACCTGCAACAGGAGTGCCCCCGTAGCGACGCTCGCGACCCGCTTTCCAGCGTCTGACGTCCCCTTCGCGTCGATCGACCACCGCCTGCCGAGGGGTAACAATACGCCCCAGAACAGCAACTGTCTGAGGAGCGAGTCCCCGCTGTTCAGGACGAGCGGATTTCGAGCGTGCAGCGAGAGGAGCAAGCCCAGCGAGACGATCCCTGCCAGTCGGGTTCGGTAGCCGACGAGGAAGGCAATTGCGGCCAGTGCGGCCAGTCCGAAGAGCAGGGCCTGCCACGCGACTCCACCGGAGAGACCGTGTACCGAGAGGTGACCGACGGTAGGATAGAGTTCCACGAGTATCGACCGAGGGAGAACGCCCCTGTCCGTGTAGAACGCGGTGAGGTCCCGGGCCCGGAGCAGGACGTCTACCAGGAGAATGAATCCGAGACCGATCCGGAAGGCAGCGAGCGAGCGGACGTCGACGGTCACTCTGGAACGAATCGCCCGTCGAGCCCGCTCGAACCCCGGCTGGAGGCTGGCCGGCAATCGCATGGCCAGCACAAAACACGCATCCGACAAACGGTTTCCGGACCGCGAGGAATTTCGCTCGTTAGTCGAGCAGCGTGTTCAGCGCGTCGGGGACGACCAGCACGCGACTCCCCGACTCGACGGCGTTTGCGACGTCGTCGGCTGCATACATCAGGCAGTCCTCGACGACATCCGGATGCTCGGTGTTCGTCACCCAGACGTCGTGGTTCCGGAGGGTTCTGGCAACGACGAAGGCGCGCTGGGCTCCCGGTTCGTACCCTGCTCGCATCTCGGTGTACAGCATCTCGGCGTCCGTCGCGTTCGAGAGCCAGTCGTAGAACCGCTGTTCGCCGGTCCCCTCGCCAGCGCCCTCCTGGAGTCGGGCAGGGACGACGACTCGGCCACCTTCGCGTAGCGGATTGGTCGCACCCAGGACGACGTACGTCGCTGCTCTGGTCGCCTGGTAGAGGTTGGCGTCTTTCGGCGCGCCGACTCCTGCCACCACGGCGTCGTACTCCTCGTCGACGTCGACCGAGAGGGCGTCGCGGGCTGTTGCCGCCAGGTCGGCGACGACCGCCCGGGGATTCCCGGCGGCGACGCCGAGAATCCCCTGGGGGCCGTGGGTGACGTTGACACAGAAGTCCGGCCCGGCCAGTTCGCCGGCACGGTCGACGGTCTCGCGGAAGGGGTTGTCGTCGATGCGACCCAGGCGGACGCCGTCCTGGGAGAGCATTGCCGGGCCGTGGGTGTACCGGATGATCGGTTCTCCGCCGGCGCCGACGACGACCGTCTTCGCCCCGCCCGAGAAGCCGGCGTACTGGTGGGGCTCGACCATTCCCGTCGCGAGGACCGCGTCCGCCCTGGCCACTGCGGGATTGACGAGGATCGGGGTCCCGTCGACTTGTCCCACCTCGACGGCCCCATCGGCGTCGTGGTTGACCGCGAGGTCCGCGTGGTCCCCGAGTGCGTCTTCGATTTCCGCGTCGGTCATCGGGCGGTGGAGACCCAGGCCGATGACGACAGTGACGTTCTCGCGGTCCACGCCGGCCGAGTCAAGTCTGGCCAGCATGGCGGCGAGGAGCACGTCGTCGGGGGTCGCCCTCGTCACGTCGGTGACGACGATCGCCACCTCGTCGCCGGAACCGACCCGCTGTTCCAGCGGTGGTCCCAGCGGCGAGTCCAGAGCACGTTCGGTTGCCTCGGCGACGTTTACGGGCTCGGCACCCGGGGGCTCTGCGACGGTCACGTCACAGTCCGGGAGCGACACCTCGACGTGACCGTCGCCGAGGGGAACCTCGATTGACATGCCTCGTCGTTCGAGTCACCCGCGAAAATGGGTTGCGGTGGGTCGGTCGGGTTGACCGTTGGTTCGGTTCCTGTCTGCCGATTCGATATTCGACCCGGATCGTGGCGTCGGACTGGTCCGACCGTCTAACCTGGCGTCACTCTGTCATCATGTCGACCGAGGACGCGATCATTTCGAGTTTTTCGAGTTGGTCTTCCATTCCACTCATGACGTCAGAGGCGTTCGCCGAGATGGAGTTGGCCTTGGCGCCGATGTCGTCCATCATACTGGATATCTCCTCGGCGCTGGACGCCTGGTCGTCTGCCGCGGACGACACCTCCTCTATCGCCTCGGACGTCTCGTTGATTCTCTCGGCCATCCGCTGCATGTTGGCCATCGCCTCCTCCACCTCGTTCGTCCCCTCCCGAATCTCGCTCGTCGTCTCGGCCAGACTCTCCCTCGTTTCGACCGCGTCCGCCTGAATCGCGTCGACCATCGACTCGATCTTGCTGGCCTCCTCTCGGGATTCCTCGGCGAGGTTCTTGACCTCGTTCGCGACGACAGCGAATCCGCGGCCGTCTTCGCCCGCTCTCTCGGCTTCGATGGAGGCGTTGAGGGCGAGCATGTTCGTTTCGTCGGCAATGTCGTTGATTACCTCGACGAATTCGTCGATCTCCGAGATGTGCTCTTTCAGTTCGTCGACGTCGGAGACGGCCTGGCTAGCGGCCTGGTCGACCTCTTCCATTTTCTCTTTCGCCTTCGAGCCTGCTTGCAACCCTTCGTCGGCTGCCCGGGTCGCTTCGGTGCTCGTCCGTGCCGCGCTCTCTGCCATCGAGGCGGCTTCCTCGATCGTGGAACTCAGGGTGGCTATCTCGCCGGTGATCTCGTCCAGGTCCGACGACTGCTCGTCTGTCTGTTCGTCGATCTGCTGTCCGAGTTCGTTGACGCGAAAATTCACGTCTCTCGTCGCTTCGACCGCGGCAGAGACCTGGTTTGCCAGCATCTCCTGCTGGTCGAGCTGTTCCCGGAGTGTTTCTATCTCGTCTTCGAGGGCCACGTTCCTCTCTTCGAGCTCCGAGACGTCCGCATCGTGTGACTCTCGGTGGTCACCGGCTGCATCGTTACGCGTCCCATCGTACGCTTCTACGGTGATTTCGTGACTGAGTGCCAACAGTCGCTGGAGTGCGACTACCTGGTCACTGACCGTCTCGACTGTCTCCCGGGTCGCCTCGTCCGCACCATCCTGACTCGTTTCGTGAGCTTCGAGTACATCTTCGACCAGTTCCGTCACGACGGCTTCGAAGAGACGGGCTGTTCCACCGAAGTACGCGGACAACTCGCCATCCGCCTCGCCGAGTGCAGCCCCGACCGATCCGGCGCGTGACACTGACTCGACCGTCGGTTCTGGCACCTCCCGCCACAGTGCCGAGAAGCCGTCGGAGATTTCCCGGGCCGAAACGTCGTACTGCCGGAGTACATCGTCGAGCGAGTCGGTCCCGTCGGCGGTGTCCAGTACGTCACCGTCGAACGGTTCCTCGAAACGGGCATCCAACTCGGTCAACGAGTCGACGTGCCTGCCCGCCAGACCGATCACGTTTTTCAGGTGTTCGATCTCTTCTTCGTCTCGTTCGAACCGCGTCCGGTATTCCGACGTAGTTTTCGTCTCGGATGTATCAGCGTTCCTTTCCATTCTGATTGGTTTGGTACGTCACTCCAGATTTCGCGGGAGTTCCAGTTCGTCGGCGTAGGTCTCTGCTGCGTTTTCAAGCGACACCTTCGCTGCGGGACCAAGCCTGTCGACGTAGGAGGAGACGAGTTTCCGCGTCACGGCGAGGCCGTCCCCGCTTATCTCCTCTACCGTCCCGTCTTCCGCGACAGTCAGGCCGTCCACTTCGTTCGCAATGTCGACGGCGTTCGTCCCGAGGATGTCTAGCTGCGTCGAGATGAGGTCGTGGATGAGGCTATCGTACGTCATTTCAAACACCTTCGAGGGCCTTGCCCATCCGGTAGAACGCCCAGCCGAAGGCGAAGACCGACCCGGTGAACAGTACCATTCGGATCGCCATTTTTGACTGCATTCCCGGGGCGAACGCAAACAGGTCGATGCCGAACCCGTTGAGCAGTTCCATTTGCAGGAATCCCAATGCAAAGAGCAAGGCACCGATCATGGTGTACGTCGCTGCCGTGCCGAACACGCCGACGTCGAACTGCTTTCTGGCCCTGTAGGCGTAGTAGACCACTGTCAGGCTGAACGTGATCCCCAGGATGTCGGCAATGCTTCGCAACGAGTGGACGAACTGGGACGACTGATCGCCTGCCATACCCGCCGACGCGAGACCGGCGGTACCGATGAGTCCGGCCACGCCGACCAGTGTGACAATTCCACGCCGAAGTCGCCGGTGACCGGTTGGTTCGCTCATGGTGATCAGACCCCCACCTTCCGGAGGATTCGCCGGTACGCGAGGGCGAAGCTTCCCATCACGAATGCGAGCGCGACCATCCACCACGTCTGCCGGATCAGCATCGAATCGGCGAAGTACCACAGTTGTACGTCCAGGAAGTGGTTGGCCTCCATGTCGAGAAAGACCAGCACGAATAGCAACGTGCCGATTTCTACCATCAGCATACTGGAACTCATCGCGGATCCCTTCGTTCTTCGCCGAATGATCTCCGCGAGGGAGAGGATCACGAGGCCGCCGACTATCCCGATCAAGTGTGCCACTGTACGAGCGACGTGTCCGACGGTCGGTTCCCACCCGGCCGACATCCCAGCAGCCATAGCAGATCCTGAAAAAATCGAAACTGAGGCTGTTAAAATGAATAATTTAGCTACCGTCTTCGAAATTGCTCGCATTTTTCTTGGTTGATGCATCTGTACGACCAACACTTGTATTCAACCACTTATAACTTCCTCACAGATTACAAATTCAGATACTGGTCATCTGAACTATCCGGGGATGACACGAACGATTCGTTCAGTTGGCCCACTCGACCATCCGGCGGTACGTGTCGTCCGTCGAGAGGGCGTCGGCGTCACCGACCAGAACCAGGGCCTTCTTGGCTCGCGTCAGGGCCACGTTGATCCGCCGGTAATCCTCGAATATCGGCCCGTCGAGCGTCCCCGTCGCAACGAACGAAACCACGATGACTTCCTTGCTCGATCCCTGGAATCGGTCGACCGTATCGACGGTCACCCCGTCGGGAAGCCGCTTGCCTATCTCGGCGACCTGGGCGCGGTAAGGCGCGATGACGCCGACGTCGCCGGGCGCTACTCCCGCCTCGAGGTACGCCTCGACCGTCTCTAGCACCGCGTCGGCTTCGACGGGGTTCGTATTCCCCTCGGCCTTCCCGTCCGGGTCGACGAACGCGACGCCGTCCTGGAGGTGGTCGGGAAGCGAACTGGCGTCGACTCCCGGCAGGCCCCCCAGCCGTTGTGCGGCCACCTCGCCGGTGGCGGGCCTGAGCGCGTCGTCGTAAAATTCCCTCGAGGGAAACGCCTGGATCCGCTGGGACATCCGGTACTGGCGGTCGAGCATGACGCCGGCGTCGGGATACGTCTCGATGAGTCGCTCGAACAGCGACGTTTCCAGTTCGGGGGCGTCCTGGACCACCGGCGGGAGCTGTTTGTGGTCCCCGATGAGCACGAACCGGTCTGCGAGCGTCGTCGCGGCGAGCGACGCCGGTTCGGTCAACTGCCCCGCCTCGTCGACGACGGCCACGTCGAAGGCCTGCTCTCGCATCACCCTCGATCCGCAGGAAGCCGTCGTCGCCGCGACCACGCTGGCGTCGCGGAGCGCCGCAGTACACTCGTCCGGATCGCCGCTCGTCTGGAGTCGGTACTCCTGCATGTCCTTCCGGACGCCGCTCTCGGTACCGATGCGAACCACGTCGGTGAAGCCCTGGTCTTCCAGGGCCTCGATGGCGTTGTCGACAGCCCGGTTGGTGAACGCCGAGAGAAGGACTCGCTCACCGCGGTCGACCAGCGCCCGGACGATTTGGGCCAGCGCGTAGGTCTTGCCCGTCCCGGGCGGACCGTGGACGAGTGCCAGGTCCTGGGCACCGACGGCCAGCCGGACCGCCTCGTCCTGGGCCTCGTTGTTGTCCACGAAGGTATCGGTAATCTCCTCGAATTCGGGCGCTCTCCGGCCGAACAGGACGTCCTTCTGGTCGGGAGGCTGTTTGAGGAGCGCGTCGTGGAGCGCGGTGAGCATCCGGTCTGCGAACAGTTCCGAGGGGTAGACGTCGAGGCGCCGCAGGTCGACGGGCTCGTCGGCCGTGACGACGATTTCCGCGCCGCTCACGGCTTCGTCGTTCGCGCTGTTCGCGGCGGTCCTCCCCGCGCTGCCCAATCGCTCGACTCTGGCCAGCTCGGCGTCGCCGCCGATCGGGTCGCCGTCGCTGGCCAACACCAGGTCGCCTTCCCGGATCTTCGAGACGGCGCCGGTGCCCACGGCCCGGAGTTCCCAGCGCCCCTCGTCGAGTTCCCGCCGGCCCGTCGGTTCGAGGTCGACGAGGGCGCGGTCGTCGTCGGCGCGCTCTTCCGGAGACTGGCGCCAGAGCTTGGCGTACTCGCGGTGGACGGCCCGCCGTTCTCGCTCGATGGCCTCGTACATCCGGTCGAAGTATTCCCGTTCGTCTTCGGGTATCGGTGATCCGACCTGGCCGGCCTTGGACTCCTGGTCGAGTCGGCCCGAGACGGCCATGCAGGTGTCCTGCTCGAAGCAGTACTCGCACTTCGCGTCGGCCTCGTAGCCGGTGGGAACGTCCATCTCGTGTTCCATCGCGGCGATCTCGTTGCGAGTCCGGACGACGAATTCGAGGAGCCCGGATCCGATCGAGAAGTCCTTGGCGGGCGAGAGGTCGCCTGATTCCTCGGCGCGCTCGACAGCGGCGTTCTTGGTGTAGAGGAGGGTGCCGGTGTCGGGTGCTTCGCCGCGACGTTCGCCGAGGACGAGCGCGTAGCAGGCTGCCTGGATCTTGTCCTGGAAGCGGGGATCCCGCCGCGTGTTCTTCCCCGTCTTTAGTTCGACGGGCATCCCCCGCCGGACGGCGTCGGCACGTCCTTTGATTCCGTAGCGCTCGCTGACCAGCGTCTGCTCCGAGCGCCACTCGTCGGTATCAGTGAGAGTCCCCTGCCGCAGCCAGCCGTCGATGGCGCTGGCGTGCTGGCGAACGGTGTCGGCGATGGCGTCGCGGTCGAGGCCGAGGAGGCCGAGTTCGAGACCGGCCTCGTCGACGCGTGCCTCGACGGCCTCCTCGATGTCCCGACCGCGGAGGAGGTCACCGAAGACTTCGTGGACGACGGTCCCCTGGACGACCGGCTCCGCGAGGGGGGTCCCGCCGAGCTTGTTCAGGTAGTACATCCGGGGACACTGCACCCAGCTCCTGACGTCGGTCACGTCGACGAGGAAGTCCGGTTCGACGACGACCATCGTGTCCTCGCCGGTCGTCAGTTGCGTCTCGCCCTGGTACTCGCGTTCCTCACCGTCGTAGACGGCCAGTTCCATGCCAGGGTCGAGGTAGTCGCCGGTTTCGGCCCACTTGCCCCAGAGCGTGACGGTCAGGGGTTCTGCTCGCCCCCCGTCCGGGCGGACAGCCACCTCGAGCAGGTCGCGTTCGCCGTACTGCGTGTTGACTGTGCGCCGTTCTCCGACGTCGACGACTATCCCACGGCAATCCACGCACGGCGAAACGAATCCGGACGAAAAAAGCCTGCCGTCCTGTCGGGTCGTGGCGACGATTGCCGTCGACCGGAGGCTTCTTTCCGGTCTGGCTCCTATCCGGGGTCGAAATGAGGGTGCGCGACTGGCAGGACATCATGAACGAGGTCGTCGAGAGCGACGCAGACCCGGCGGGCTGGCGAGCCGTCGGCGGTGACAGGGCCAACGGTCTCGGCGAGGACCTGTTCATCGGCCATCCGAACGCCGGCGTCTTCCAGCTCAAGACCTACGCCAAGAACCCCTACCAGGTCGAAGGCGTCGGTGCCGAGGTAGCCCGCCGCATCGACGACGACATCGACCCGCTGTTTCCGCACGAGGGGACCGGCGGCTTCGGCGTCCAGCAACCGATCGAGGACGAAGACGAGGCCGAGTCCGTCGCCGACCGACTGTCCACCGTTCTGGAGACCCACGCCGACGCGCCGACGACGCCCCAGGCGCTGTTCGAAGACGTGATGGACGCCCTGGACAGCCCGGCCTACGGACCGATGGACTTCGAACACACGGACCGGCCTGACCGGCTGGACGACCTGACCGACACGTTCGAAGAGGCAGAAGAGTTGCTCGACGCCGAACTCGACGACGTCATCGACGAGGACGTCGAGCGCGGCTTCTATTAACGACGGCGGCCACCCATCGGTATGGACGCCGCCGAGACCGTTCGATCGTACTACGGGGCGCTCCGCGACGGCGAACCCCTGGGCCCGTTCTTTGCCGACGACCCCCACACTGTCAAGTTCGGCATTTCGGAGTCGCTCCGCGGCCACGACGACGTCGTGGCGGCGCTGTCCGACCAGACCGCCTCGACGACCGACTGGCGGGTCGACAGCCACGACCTCGCGGTGGGCGAGCGGGACGCCTTCGCCTGGTTTGCCGACGACGTTTCGATGGCCTGGACCGACACCGGCCGCCGCATTCGCTACGAGTTCGAGACGCGCTGGAGCGGCACCCTCGAACGCCGGGACGACGACTGGCAATTCGTCTCTATGCACGTCAGCACGGCGGGGGACCTGTGATGGACGGCCGCCGCTCGGGATCGGGCTTCCCGGTCACGAAGGTCAAGGCGGGCGTCGTCCTGCTCGTCGCGTTCTCGGGTGTCCTGGTTTCGCTGCAGGTGGACGCCGGTCTCACGACGATACTCGGTGCGTTCGTCGTCGGCCTGGTGGCGGGCGTCGTGCTCGTCTGGCTGGCGTTTCCAGACGTGGACGAACGGACGGCAGAGCGGACGCGGCGGTGACTAGCCCGGGTCGGTCGCCTCGAACCGCAGTTCGACGTGGTTGCCGTCGCCGTCGTGTTCGAACTCGATGTCGCCGCTGGCCGCCCGGACGACCCAGTACACCAGCCAGAGGCCGACGCCGGACGAGTGAGACAGGTCGGTCTCGCGCTCCTCCCGGATCACCCGCTTTTCGGTGTCGGGGATGGCCTCGCACTCGTCGACGACCGTGGTGACGACGGTCCCGTCCTCCTCGCGAATCTGGACGTGTACCGCGGGATCCTCGGTGTCGTTGTGGACGATGCCGTTCTCGATCAGTTCCGAGAGTGCGACCTCGTAGGATTCGGAAACCGCGGCCCAGCACTCGTCCGGGCCGTCGAAGGACAGATCCGCGTCGGGATTGTCGGCGCGAAACTGCTGGACGACCGCCCGACCGAGGCGGGCGACGTCCGTCCGGTAGTCGCCCTCGGGATGTGAGCGGATGCGTTCCTGGATCGTCCGGACCTTCTCGCTCAGTCGGACCATCTCGTCGGCGGTGTCGACTATCTGGTCGGTCGCCTCCACGATCTCCCCCGTCGTCAGGTCGTAGTCTTCGTTCGTCGCCCGTTCACCCAGCAGGTCGGCCACGCCCATCACCAGGCCGAGTTTGTTGCGGATGTTGTGCCGGAGGACCCGCGTCATCACCTGGAGTTTCTGCTCGCGCCGTTTTCGTTCGCGGATGTCACGGGCCACGCCGACGATGCCGTTGTACTCACCGTCGTCGGCCGGCAACAGCGTGAACCGCAGTTCGGAGGGGATGCGGTTCCCGTCTTTCGTTATGACGGTCACCGTCCAGGTGTCGCTCTTTCGCTTGTCCGTGTGGAGCAGGTGACTGACGCGGTGTCGTCCCTTCTTCGTGTCTTCCTCGGAGAGGAGCATCGACGGCGTGTTGCCGATGAGTTCCTCCTTGTCGTAGCCGGTCATCTCCGCCATCGAGTCGTTGACGAGCGCGTACCGACCCTCGTCGTCGAGGAGGTAGAGCATGTCCTCGGCTTCCTCCACCAGGTATCGGTACCGTTCTTCCCACTCCTCGTCTCCGGCGTCAACCGTCGTCATCGAGCACCCACCACCAGTATCGATCCTCCCGTTTCACTTCAAATACCGTATAGGCGTCGCAAGCTGTTGGGGAAAACCAATTAAAATCCAGTCAGGACAGCCACTTCGAGACGTACGGCCCGTCCTGTTTGTAGCCTAGCTTCTTCCGGTAGTACTCACGGACGCCGATGCCGCTGAGGACGGCCAGCTTCTCGTACCCGGCGTCGGCCGCGAGTCGCTCGGCTTCCCGCAGGAGTCGCCGGCCGTGTCCCTGGTGCTGGTGGCTGTCGACGCTGGACTCGGCGGGGCCGCCGGTGCCGTCGCCGACGCCCACTTCGCTCCCGTAGACGTGGAGTTCGCGGACGACGGCGGCATCTTGCAGTTCTCGACGCACTGGATCGTTCGGGAAGCGAAGCCGGCAAAAGCCCACGAGGAGGTCCTTCTCGAAGTCCTCTACGCTGAGGAAGTGCTCGGCGCCGCCGGCCACCTCGTACGTTTCCACGTCGAGTTCGAGGCGTTCGGGGGCTTCGTCGTTGTGACCGACCTCCCGACACCGGATGCACTCGCAGGTCCAGCCGTGTTCGTCCATCCGCTGGCGGGCGAGCTGACGGAGATTCGACTTCCAGACGCCGCCCTCGATGAAGTCGGCCGGGATGTCCCGCTGGACGCGCTGGAGCCGGGTGTACCGGGGGATCATCGACTTGATCTCTGCCACCAGATCGGCCGCCTCGTCGTTCGAGAGCGGCTCGAACTCGTCTTTGTGCCACCAATCGTAGACTGCGGTGCCCTCCACTACGAGGGTGGGATAGATCTTCAGGAAGTCGGGGCGCCACTCGGTCCGCTCGAAGATGCGCCTGAAGTCCTCGAGACACATCTCCGTCGTCATGCCGGGCTGGCCGGGCATCATGTGGAAGCCGACCTTGAAGCCGGCGTCCCGGAGCCGTCGGTTCGCGTCGATGGAGTCCTGCGTCCCGTGACCCCGGTGCATCTCCCGGTTGATCCGCTCGTAGGTCGTCTGGACCCCGACTTCGACCTTGGTCCCCCCGAGGTCGAGCATCCGGTCTATCTGCTCGGGGTCACACCAGTCGGGCTTGGTTTCGAACGTGGTCGCGACGTTGCGAACGTTCCCCGTCTCGTTTTCCGCGATGACGTCCTCCAGGTATTCGAATTCGTACTCTTCGGGGTCCTGGGCGAAGCTCTCGCCCTCGGCGGGCTGGGGGTCACAGTCCACGTCGTAGTCGTTCATCGCCTCGAGGGCTCGCTTGACGAACCACTCCTGGTAGTCGTGACTCCGCGCGGTCATCGTCCCGCCCATCAGGATGAGTTCGACCTTGTCGACGGGGTGGCCTATCTCTCGTAGTTGGTGGAGGCGCAGCCGGACCTGGCCGTACGGGTCGTAGTCGTTCTGGTCGCCCCGGGCCGCCGCCGGCTCGTGGCCGGTGTAGCTCTGCGCGGAGGAGAACTCGGAATCCGGGCCGCCGGGACAGTAGAGGCACTTGCCGTGGGGGCATCGCTTGGGGGAGGTCATGATGGCGACCGGAGAGACCCCCGACGCGGTCCGGACGGGCTTTCGCTGGACGACTTCGGCGACCTCCTCGCGGCGGCCGTCCGGTGCGCGGTCGAGGAGGTCGGAGTTCTGGGGGACCTGGGGAGACGAGTACCTGCCACAGACCTCCTTCTTGGCCGATTCGAGGTCCTCGCGCTCCAGGTCGCCCGCCAGTATCCGGTCGAGCAGCTCCGAACACACCTGCTCGAAGGAGTCGGATTCTGCGGGCGTATCGCTACTCATCGGTTGGTCTATCTCCCGGCTTCGGGCGAATAAGCGTGTCGCCTCGGCGAACGTGGAGTGATCAATCGCCGCGGAGCCAGTCGTACACCCGACGTTGGGCATCCTCCTCGTGGACCAGTCCCGTGTGGGTGGTCTCCAGCACCTCGTTGGTGGCGCCCTCGAGACGGGGACTCTCCGGGTTGGCGCGGAAGAACCGGTCGTCGGTCGCCCGGAGCGTGTAGTAGTCGACGTCGCCCGGCGTCTCGTCGGCGTTCAGCCGCGAGAGGAACGAGTCGGGATCGTCCAGCCGGTCGGGGCTCAAGACCCGGTTCGTCCGGGCCGGACCGAACGCGACCTGGCTCCGGGCCAGGCGTTTACACCGCGACGACCCGTGGTTGGCGCCGGCGAGTCCGACGAACCTGTCGACCCTGTCGTACCGCTCGTACTCGGTCAGCCAGTGACGAGCCCCGGTGACGCCGAGGCTGTGGGCGACGACGTGAACCGCGTCGTAACCGGTGTAGTCACAGACCCGTTCGACGAACGCATCGAGTTGCTCGGCCATCTCGGCATGGGACGGCGACGACCGCCGGAACGTGATCGCCCACAGGTCTTCACCGGTGTCTCCGCGTTCGAGAAACGATTCCATCATCGGCGTCCAGACCGTCGCGTCTCCCGTGTTACCGTGTACGAACACGGTCGGGACGTTCTGGCGTCTCGGTACGTCGGTAAAAAAGTGCGTCCCGCAGATTCCGCCGTACGCGCCGTCGGGGTTCCAGGGCAGGTAGTCGTCACTCGTACGCGAACGAGGGTCGAGGTCGATAGACCCGTGCAGTACGCCGCTCATCCACCGCGACGAACTGGCAAAGAGGGTAGTAGCGCTGACAAGTTGGCAATGCATCCGCTAGCAATTCGCACGATAGAGGGGAATAAGTGTTTCTCAGGCCGGCGCGAAGTTCGGCAGCGACAGGACGACGATCTGTCAGAACGGTCCACTCCTTCGGCCGTTCGCGAGGACACCGCTACGGGAGCGACTGTTCGGGGGTGAGAAAGCGAGGACAGCTCCTGGTCCGGAATGACGTTACGCGGCAGCCTTCGAGGACAGTTCCCGACTCAGCGCGTTCAACAGCGCGTCCCGAACGGCTCCGCGCTCACCGGAGAGGAACTCGACCCGGCCCTCCCGGGCACCGCGGGCGTCCAGCCCGGCCGAGGGCGCCTCGTCGCTGGCGTCGGCCACGACCGACCGGACGTCCAGGTCGGCGTCGCTCCGGAGGTAGGCCTCGTCTCCACCGAGGCCGACGAGAGCGTCGGCCTCGTCGCGGTGGCGGCGGTGGAGTTCGTCCAGCAGGAGGTCGGCACCGGGGAACTCGTAGCGGTGGGTGTAGGCCTCCGTGTCGAGTACCAGCAGCGTCGCGCCGTCCCGGTCGACCGTCTCGAGGTTGGCCTCGGCCGTCTCGACGGCCGTGTTCATCCGCTGGCGGTACTGCTCGCTGACGTTGCCGGCCAGGCCGTGCTGGTCCTCGGCGGCCTCCGCGAACAGGAGGTCGACGATGAGTTCGCGCTTGTCCTCGTAGGACTGGTAGTAGGCCTCCAGCGCGATGGCCTCGCGGATCTCCCGGACGTCGTCCACGTCGTAGCCCGCCTCGGCGGCGAGGTCGTCGTAGGCCGCCGGGGCGTCCTCCCAGAAGCTGACGGCCGGGAGGTGGGCCAGGTCCTCGCGAACCTCGTCGTCGACGTGGGCGGCGACGTTGGCCGCCAGGCCCGTCGCGGTGGTGTCCGGGGCGTCCTCGGGCGCCGAAACCAGGACGTCCACCGCTTCGGCCACTTCCTCGTCGACAGCTGCCGCCTCGACGACCAGCGTCCTGGCGCCGTAGAGGCCGAGCAGGTCGTACCCATCGAGGGACTCGGCGGTGCCGCCGGCGGCGACGAAGACGTACAGCGGGAGCGCCTCGTCGTGGCGCTCCCGATTCGAGAGCATCGTCGTCACGTCGTTGGTCGCGTCGTCCATGTCGTAGACCGAACCTTCCAGCGGCCGGCGGTCGAAGTAGTGGTACTCGGCGTCGGCGTCGGTGTGCTCCTGGGCGATCAGCGGGAGCGTGGCCCGCTCGATGGCCGCGCCGCCGACGTAGCCGTCGACGGTGGCGCTGTGGCGAACCACGACCGGACGCCCTTCGAGGACGGCCCGCCGAATCGCCGTTGCAGCGTCCTGGAGGTCATCGGTCACGGCGTCGACCGCCGGGTCGTCGGCCAGCGGGTCGACCGCTTCGGGGCGGGCCCGCTGGACCATCGCGTCCTCCATCCGCTCGGTGACGGCGTCGCGCTCGTCGTCTTCGAGGACGACCAGGCCCTCGGTTTCGACCTGGATCTCGCCGCGGCGACGTTCGACTTCGCCCTCGATGCGGACGACGTCGCCCTCGTCGACTTCGGGGTACGCCCGGACGCCGGCTTCCTCGAAGGCCGCACACTCGACGCTGCCCGTCTCGTCGCGCAACTGGAACACCGTCGGCCCGCTTGTCTGGTGCGCGTCGACGATTTCGCCCTCCAGTCGGACGAGACTCCCGACGTTGTCGTCGAGGTCGTCGACGGTCAGTTGTTCGGGCTCGCGGGTGGCGGCGGAGTCGGCTTCGTCCGCGTCCGCTGCCTGTGTCTCTGCCCGCCCTTCGCCGGACTGTTCCCGGCCGCTCCGGTCGTCGTTCGATCGGCCGTCGGACTCGCTGGCCGGCGTCACCGTCACGTCGCCGCTGGCGTCGCTCTTGGGGCCTTCGCCGTCGGTGGCCGTCTCCGGCTCCTCTTCCTCTTCGGCGAGGAAGGCGTGGTCCGCCTCGGGGTCGTCCACGAGCGTGCCGCGGAATTCGCGTTCCCGCTGGCGGATCGACCAGCCGAGGTCGACGTTGCCGTTGTCGCGGACGTTCTTGACCTGGACGAAGACGGTGTCACCCGGCTCCCAGTCGAGACTTTCGAGCCGCTGGTCCAGTTCGCTCTTGTGCAGGAGGCCTGTTACGCGGTCGCCGATGTCGACGAAGATGCCGAACTCGGCGTAGCCGTCGACGGTGCCGCGGTAGTACCGGCCCGGACTCAGTTCGTCCGCGCTGGTGCCGCGAAACTCGAACACGACGTCCTCTTCGTGGACGCCACAGATTCGACCGTCGACAGACGTACCGCAGATGATACACGAACCCATTGACGCGAGATTGCGGTTCCGCCCTAAAACTGTTGTCGAATCGACCGCGGGACGGGCTGGGGAGCCGTCGTCGCCGTAACCCGCCGCTCGACGCCACTACTCGAAGATGTCGCCCTCGTC
>CAZGAX010000099.1:0-15374 GCA_964523745.1 uncultured Halobacteriales archaeon
GTATTCTCGGAACTCGAGGTCCGGTTGACTGAGACTATCGCCAGCGAGTTTGGCCTCGGGCCCGACGCTGGCGGGGTCCTCGCCAGCGGCGGATCTCTCGCGAACCTTCATGCCCTGTCAGTCGCCCGTAACCACGTACTCGACGTTCAAGAGGGCGGACTCACCGGACTGGATCGCGAGCCGGTGCTGTTCGCTTCCGAGGTGGCACACACGTCGCTACAGAAAGCCGCGATGATGCTTGGGCTCGGGACCGAGGCCGTCGTCGCTGTCGAGACGGACGCAAACTCTCAAATGAAGCCGAGCGCACTGAAGCGAGTGGTCGAACAGGCTGAACGAGACGGCCGCGTGCCCTTCTGCATCGTCGCGACCGCTGGCACGACCACGACCGGGAATATCGATCCGCTCTCGGCGGTCCGTGATATCGCCGACGAACACGACCTGTGGCTACACGTCGACGCAGCCTACGGCGGTGCCCTCGTCTTCTCGAATGTTGAGCGTGGACGACTCGACGGGATCGAGGCCGCAGACTCGGTGACGTTCAATCCCCAGAAGTGGTGTTACGTCGCGAAGACGTGTGCGATGGCACTGTTCGCCGACGTCGACGTGCTGCAGGAGGAATTTCGGGTGGGGGCGCCGTACATGCGCGGCGATGACGCAGTCCCTAATCTCGGCGAACTAAGCGTCCAAGGCACCCGCCGGGCGGAGGTCCTGAAACTCTGGCTCACCTTCCAGCACCTCGGTCGCGAGGGACTCGGACAGTTGATCGACGAGAGCTACCGCCTGACGGCTGTGATTCGCAACCGCGTCGCAGAACACGACGCGCTGGAGCTGGCCAGCGAGCCTGAGACGAACCTCGTCTGTTTCCGTGCCGCGCCCGACTGGTGTCCACCGGACGAGCGGGACGCGCTAAACGGGCGACTCCAGCGACGACTGCTCTCCGAGCAGGACATCTTTGTTTCGCTACCGACCTATCTGGACAACCGGTGGCTTCGGGTCGTTCTATTGAATCCATTCACCGACGAGACGACTCTCGACCGACTGTTCGACGGGATCGACGTGTTTCTGGACGCGGAACGACCGTAGCCTGCTGTACTTGATTTCGTGACCGATGTGCGCCCTGTATGCAGCACGCCACTCGTGACAGTCAGCAAGGATTCAACAGGGCTGAATTGGGTGGACTCTCACAACTTCCCGACGCGACAGCGGCAAACAACTCTCAGGCCTCCACCAGTTTCGGCTGGTCGGTCAAACCGCGTCAGGTGGAACTGAAAGAGGCCGGAGCGACCGAGGGCTTTCACGCGGTCTTTGAGGCTATATGGGTGACACTCGAAGCGACCGTTCCAAATTCAAAAACTGCGACGTAGAGGTGCCGGTCAGAGTCGGAGGAAGGCCCCCATCTCCGAGGCACCGCAGTTGGGACACGTGATTTTCGACCGGCTTTGTTCCTGGGCTTCGAACTCCTCGTCGCACTCCCGGCAGTGGTACCGATAGGTCAACTCCTGGTCTTCGGACGCGCCGAGCACGTCCTTGATTCGGTCTGTGAGGGGCATATGCACTCCTCCCGTACTGTTTCGCCGCCGACCATTATGAATCGTGATGATCTTTCACATACGTGGGGTATCCCCCGGCCGGCGCCCCATTTTACGCCCGTGGTCCGGAACGCTTTTACCTTCCTACCCCCCACCGGTGAATGCACACTGCGCTGGTGGTGTAGTGGTATCACAGGACCCTGCCACGGTCCTAACCCGAGTTCAAATCTCGGCCAGCGCACTTCTGCGACGCCAACTCGGCGAGCACCGCGAAGCGTGTGCGAGCCACCTGGCGTCGTTGAATGCCGAACGGCGAGATTTGAGCCCTGCGGATTGCTTCTCCCGAGACAATCTCACAACGTATGGTCCGTTCGGTCGGAACGACGGAACTCAGGCGGCGTAACACTCTTAGCCCCATATATCCGAATATATGGTATGGTCAAGACCATCCGGGTTTCGGAGGAATACCACGAGTGGCTGACGGCCCACAAACGGGACGACGAGACCATGGAGGAGACGCTACGCCGGATGACGCGCGGTCCACATCCTGCAGACGTCGCCGGGCTCCTGTCTGATGCGGAAGCCGAGGAAGCGAAGGAGGCCGTCGAGCGGTTGCGCGGAGGTGACCGAGACCGGTTCGACGCCGCCCGCGAGGCTTTCGAGGACGAGGATGCGGGATAGATGATCATCGATTCTTCGTACCTGTTCGACCTGATGGGGGACGACCCGGACGCGTTCGAAAAGGGGGCGGAACTCGTCGACCGAGGAGAGATGCAGTGGTTGCCGACCCCGGTCGACGCGGAGGCGTACTACGGCGTTTCGACGGCTCGAAGCGACACGACCGAACAGGAGATTCGGAACCGCCTGCTGGGATATCCACGCGTCGACGTCGACGGAGAAGTAGCTCGGACCGCTGGTGAACTGCTCGCCGCCGCAGACGACCGAGTTAGCGGAGACGCTGGTGTGGGACTGAATGACGCGTACATTGCTGCGATGGCCGAAATCCTCGACGACGCTGTTCTCACGGCCAACGTCGCGGACTTCGAAGCATTTGGTGTGGCTGTCGAGACGTACTGATTCTACGCTTCCTCCCCAATTTCCGTTCAGAAGGGCCTGAAACCGTCTGGTACTGTTGAGCAGACGGAACAGTACCTCGACTACAACTGATCGACGTTGACCGACGTTTCCAATCGGCCCCGACCACCCGACTACCCCGCTATTGTAACACCGACTACTATATGCGATAGCGAGCAAGTACCTGACGAACGAATGGCCGGCGACTCTAATCCCGTGGACCAGATAGCGTTCGTCGCCCGGTCGGACTCCAGAGTGTGCGTCCTCGAACACCTGCTGGAATCCGGCCCGGCGACCCAGCGCGAACTGCGGGACTGCCTGGACACCTCTCGGTCGACAGTTACCCGGGCGCTACAGGCACTCGAAGAGGAGGAGTGGATCGACTCTACTGGCGAGGAGTACCGGCTCACCCCGGTCGGGACCGTCATCGCCGAGGAGTTTCTGGACCTGGTCGACACCGTCCGGATGACCGACGAACTATCGGCGTTCCTCCAGTGGTTTCCCTACGCCGAGTACGACATCGACCTCGGCGCGCTGACCGACGCCGAGGTGACCGTCAAGACCGATTCGGACCCCTACGCTCCCGCCAGGCGCCACTTCGAGGTTCTGAAGTCGGCCGACCGACTCCGGTGTCTGCTCCCCTCTATCGACCTCGAAGGGTGTCGGATCGTCCACGACCGGATCCTCGACGGCGAGTTCGAGTCCGAACTGGTCGTCACGCCGGGCATCGGCGAGACCATCGAAACGGGGGAGTTCGCACCGCTGTTTCGCGAACAGCTCGAGTCCGGCGGCCTGACCGTCCGCGTCGTCGAAGGATCGCTGCCGTTCTACCTCGGCATCGCGGACGACGGTCGCGTCCAGATCGGCGTCGAGGACGAGGAGGGATTTCCCCGGGCACTGCTCGAAACGACCGACGACTCGATTCGGGAGTGGGCCGAGGAGGTCTACGGCGAGTACCGCAACGAGGCGGCTGTCAAGCGGGCCGACGACTTCTGACTCGTCCTCGTGGTGCAAGGGCTGCACGAATTGCGTGGGGTAACGTAATGCGTTCCGACATTCTCGATGTATGCGATGACGTCGCCGTATGGGTTTGGGGGAGTGGACACCCAGCCGAAGGTTAGCGGAGCGGAAACGAGTGGTCCGAACGACCGGGTTGACGGCTCTCGGGGTGGTCGACGATGACGTGCACTCATTGCGGTGATGCACCCATGGCGATGCAGTACCGCCTGCGGTTTGCGTCGGATTCACGACCGACCACCGAAGTCGACCTGTACCTCTGCCACGACTGCCTGTGGACGCTCTGTGACGACTCCGCCGTCGAACTGGTCGGTGGGGCTACCGGCCAGACCGGCCTCGATCCGGTCCATCCGGAGTAGGGACCAGCGGACCCGGTCCAGCGGGTCCGCCACTGTCGCGTAGGAGGTGCCAAACCGAGTCGGTCCGCCACGTTCGTGGACGGGACCGGGACCGGCGAGCGACCGGTCCGGTAAGGACTCCCGACCGGGCTAAACGGTCGCGCCCCTTCATTCGCGTCGGCGTAGTCACTGACGCCGATGGCGTTACTCGACCGCATCAGATCGGCGGTGACGGGATCGAACGACCGCGACCTGCAGTACCGGTATCACTGCCGGGAGTGTGATACGTCGTTCGAGCAGGCCGAGACGAGCCTGAGTCGGGTGGAGTGTCCCCGGTGTGGCGCCACCGGGTCGCGCTCGCTGTCGAAGCTGTAATCCTCTCACGAGGGAAGCACTCGCTCGTCGAGGTCGCCCGCCATGCCTTCCAGGCGCGCTTCGAGTTCGTCGATGCGCTCGGTCAGCTCGCGGTACTCCTCGTTGTGCGCCAGTTCGGACGGCGACTTCTCCACTTCGAGGATGTTCTGTTTCACGCGCTTGGAGCTCAGCTCGCGGTAGACGGATTCGTACTCCGAGAGGGTCAGCAGGCGGTCGACCGTCTCGCGGAGTTCGTCCGGACGGACGGGTTTGACGAGGTAGTCGTCGAATCCCATGCCGATGACGTCGAAGTCCGGATCCACGGCCGTCACGATGGCCACGCGACACTCCAGGTCCTGGCCCTCTATCCGTTCGACGACCCGGTCCCCGGAGACGTCCGGCATCCGCCTGTCGAGCACCACGACGTCGATGTCGTCGTCGAGGCGAGCCAGCGCTGCCCCGCCGGTCGAGGCCGACCGAACGTCGTATTCTCCCGCCAGGGCGTTGCGAAACAGGTCGCTCACGGCCGGTTCGTCCTCGACGACCAGCACCGTGGCCTGGGCCGGGCCCCCGGTTCCCATGACGGGCGGACGTTGGAAGCGAATTACATTATAGGTGTGGGATGGTTTTTCGTGACACGCCGGTTATCCCGGGAAGTTAGGGCTCTCGAGGGCGTACGGCCACCCATGACAGCCACCGGATTCCTGACAGTCGCACCGGTAATCGAGGGAAGCATGGCCGAGGAAGTGGCCAAGGCCATCGATGCGCTCGAGAACCACCCGGTCCGGTACGAGACGACCGCCATGGGTACCATCATCGAGGCCGAGAGTGCAGACGTTCTGTTTGCCGCCGCCGAATCGGCCCACGACGCCGTCGACGCCGACCGCGTCTCGACGTTTCTCAAGATAGACGACAAGCGCACCAGCACCGAGCCAGCCCAACGGAAGGTCGAGTCCGTCGAGGAACACCTCGGCCGCGAAGCCAGGGGCGACCCCGAGTAGCGACCGGGCGGGGACTGCGTGCCGGCGAATCCGCCACGTCATAGGGCGGCGGGCACTGCCCGCCGCCCAGCCGCCGGGAATCGGCCGATGACACAGCCGCCAGGAATCGCCTGATTCCACAGACTACGCGGGGGGGGGGACTGAAAGGGGCCGGCCGGTGGGCCCGGCCCGGACGACGCAAGCACCAGAGTGAGGGAGCGAAGCGACCGAGCGAGGAGCGCAGCGAGTCCCGGACGGTCCGCCGGCCGGGGGCTTTCTGGCTGGTTGCGATGGTGGCTGTAAAGACGAACACATACGTTAACTCACCTGGCCGATTCCGCGAGTTCTTAAGTCGTGGCGAGCCAACGCGGGCCCATGGAGAGTCTCAATCGGATGGCCACCGAACTCGTCGACGAGGCCATCGACTTCGCCGACGAGCTGGCCGTCGAAGTCCACTCGCTATCTGGCGACGCCGCCGTCCTCGACTTCGGCGTCGACGTCCCGGGGGCGATGGAGGCCGGCCTCCTCCTGGCCGAAATCCAGACCGCCGGCCTCGCCACCGTCCAGACCGGAATGGCCGAGGTGGCGGGCGCGCCGCTCACTCACGTCGAACTGTCGACCGACCAGCCGGGACTGGCCCTGCTCTGTGGCCAGAAGGCCGGCTGGGAACTGAGCGTCGACGACTTCGAAGGGCTGGGAAGCGGTCCCGCCAGGGCTCTCGTCGCCGAGGAAGAGGAGTACCAGCGCGTCGGCTACCGCGACGAGTTCGACTTCGCCGTCCTCGCCGTCGAGTCCGACCAGCTTCCCGGCGAGGCCGTCGCCGCCCACGTCGCCGAGCGGGCCGGCGTCCCCGAGAGCGGCGTCTTCCTCCCCACGTTCCGTACTGCATCCGTCACCGGAAGCGTCGTCGCCGCCGCCCGTGCTGCCGAACTCGCCACCTTCCGACTTTCCGAACTGGGATACGACCCGCTGGACGTGCTCTCCGCCACGGGCAGTGCTCCCGTCGCACCCGTCGCGGCCAGCGAGGAAGTGGCGATGGCCCGGACGAACGACGCGCTGGCCTACGGCGGCCGCGTCCACCTCGTCGTAGAGGAGCCGTTCGACCGGTTCGACGAAGTGGCCTCGGTCGCGGCCGACGAGTACGGCCGACCGTTCGCAGAGATCTTCGACGATACTGACTGGGACTTCGCCGAGGTGCCCGTCGAGGCGTTCGCACCGGCCCAGGTCACCATCGACGTGGTCGGCGGCGAAACCCACGTCGTCGGCGACGTCCACGAGGACGTCCTCGCGGAGAGCTTCGGACTCTGATGCGCTACAAGGTGGTGCCGCCGGTCCGGGACGTCGAGTTTCTCTACGAGGCCGCCGAAGCGCTTCCGCTGGTCCCCGGCAGCGTCGAGGACTGCTGTACCCGTATCCGGGACGAGACCAACCTTCCGAGCAGAGATGTCGCCCGGGAGTTCCTGACGTTTCTCGAAGCACTCGGCCTGGCCAGCGAAGCCGATCGGGGCTACCACCGGGTGCGGAACCCGCCCGGCGAAGCCGACCTGGCAGTGCACTTCCAGGAACGAGTGTACGCCGTCGAGGAGGTGCTCGCCGCTCTGGACGCGGTAGACGATCCGCTCGACGCCGCCAGGGTCTTCGAAGAGGTCCGTGACGTCGTCCCGCGCTGGGAGCGGGACCGACACGCCAACTGGGAGGCCGTCTGGACCAACCGCGTCGAGCGGTTGCTGGACTGGGCGGACGTCTTCGACCTGGTGACCCGGACCGACGAGGGCTACCGCCGAACCTGACTGACCCCGTCGTCGATCCTGCGGGCTTATTGGGCGTCACCGAGAACTCTCGACCGATGAGCGAGGCCGTCGAAGCAGTCCTGTTCGACGTGGACGACACCATCTGCGAGTACGAACGGTCACCGGCGGAGATACTCGAACTCGCCTTCGATCACGTCGGCGTCGAGCCGTTTTTCGACCGTGACCAGTACGTCGCACGGTTCGACGACTTCCTGGCGGTCAGCGAGGACATGCGGGACCTCCGGCGGCGGTGTTTCGCCAGCCTGGCTGCTGATTCTGGTCGCGACCGAGACCTCGGTCACCGGATAGCGGCGGCGTACACCGACGAACGTGACCACAGTCGCGTCCGGTTCCTCGACGGCGCCCGGGAGGCACTCTCCCACCTGGCCGGCGACCATCGCCTCGCGGCGGTAACCAACGGCGCTCCGGCGATGCAGGCCCAAAAGTTGACCTCGCTGGGCGTCGCCGACGCCTTCGAGACGGTCGTCCACGCCGGCTACGATACACCGGCCAAGCCCGCCGCCGAGCCGTTCCACGAAGCCCTGGACCACCTGGACGTCGCTCCCGACCGCTCCGTCCACGTCGGTAACTCACTGTCGTCTGACGTCGCCGGGGCTCACGCCGCCGGACTCCGGTCGGTCTGGCTAGCCGATGGCGAGACGGACCCGGACCCCGAGCCCCACTACCGAATCCGGTCGCTCCGTGAACTCCGGGACCGGCCCTGGGCCGACGATTGACGGACGAGCCAGCCGCCTGCGACGGCAGTCGCCAGGGCTAACAACGAGATACCGACAGCCGTCATCGAAAACGGCAGCGACCACGGGCCGGTCACGGCAGCGACGTTGTCGGGCGTTTCCGAGAAGAAGTGATGATACGTCGCGAAGACAAACGAGCCGAGGCCGCCCAGCAGTACGGCCATTCCGCCGACCCGCTGTCGCCCTCGCCAGGCGAGCCAGAGGCCAGCGAGCGGCGTCGCGAAGACGATAGTCCCGATGAACACGCCTTGCCAGGGGGCGAGTGGTACCGGGACGACGACGTGGGGGATGCCGTGTACGAGGTTTACGAGAGCGTGCAAGACTACAACTACGGCGTCGAGCCGCAGGTGAGTTCCCCAACTGGCCTCACGTTCGTCGGTCTCGACCATGGTCAGTCGTACCGTTCGGCCAGCCAGTCTTCCCACGTGACGGTCCCGACGGCGCGGTCCGGACAGGTGGCCTCCCCGGCCCGGAACGCGGCGGCCGTCTTTCCGGGAAGGGGTATGCGAATGATCGGCCGTCGCTTCCCTCTCGCCTGTCGGTAGGCCCTTGCGAGTTCGCCGGCCGTCCGGACTTCGGGACCGCCGACGTCGGGGACTCGACCGCTGGATTCCGCCGACGCGTGGTCGACGATGACGTCGGCGACTTCCTCGACGGCAACGGGTTGAATCCGAAGTTTCGTTTCGAGCGGCCAGACGGGGAGTCTGCCAATCACCCCGAGCAATTCGTCGATGAACTCGTGAAACTGGGTCGCCCGGACGATCGTCGAGGGGACGTCACTCTCCTCTACGGCTCGTTCGGCCGTCAGCTTGTGCTGGTAGTAGCTGAAGGGAATGTCGTCGATGCCGACGATGGAGACGTACAGGAAGTTCGAAACCCCGGCGTCTTCGGCGGCCGCGAGCAGTCGCCTCGTTCCCTCGACATCGACGGCCTCGGTGTCTCCCTGGGGCGCCGATGCCGCGTGAATCACGACGTCGACGCGTTCGACCGCCGCCTCGACGCCGGTTCCGTCGGCCAGGTCCAGTTCGACCCAATCTGCGTTTGCGTCGGTCGGGGGTGACCGACTTGCCGCCCTGACCTCGTGGCTCGCGTCCCGGAGCCGAGGTTGCAACGCCGTGCCGAGCGTCCCGGACGCACCTGTCAGTAGTGTTCGCGTCATCCTGTCTCGATTGCGGGTAGGACGGGTATCGACGTGGCTCTACCCCCGGATCAGTCTGTGGGGTTTAAAGGAAACAACGACGACCGATAGCATCCGACCGGCGCGGTATCTCGACGGCGCAACCGGCCTCCTCGCGCATCTCGGGCCGAGTCGAAGGTACTGAACGTGACAGTCGGGAACGGGTGAGAGTTGCCCGGAGACTTAAGCCATAGCGCCTCTGACACGACGGCGTGAAACACGTCCGACTGACGTTGCGGGCCCCGGACGAGACGGTTCACCCGGTGTTCGACATGCTGACGAGCGGTGACCACGCCGACTCGGTGCTGGGCCTCCACTGGAACTTCTCGGGCGACCGTCTTGGCACGCTCCACTACGTCGAGGGTGACCCGGCGGGGTACACCGAATCGCTGGCGGCCATCGACGAGGTCATCGACTTCGACGTCACCCGGACCGGCGACGACGCCTTCTACGCCTACCACCAGTGCGTCGTCGAGGGCGGCGCCCGGGAGCTATTCGAGACGTTCACTCGCGGCAGCCTCCTCATGGTCCCACCGGTCGAATACGGCCGGGACGGTACCGTGACGTTCTCACTGTTCGGTGAGCCGGCCGAAATCGGGGCCGCCCTCGACGGCGTTCCCGACCCCATCGAGGTGGACGTCCTCTCGGTCGGTGGCATGGAGGGAACGCCCGAGGTGACGGCAGCCACCCTCAGTGAGCGGCAGCGCGAGGCCATCGAGGTGGCAATCGACCTGGGCTATTACGACGTTCCGCGCGAGGCCGATCACGAGGCCGTCGCCGAGGCTATCGGCTGTGCCCCGAGCACGGCGGCCGAACACCTCCGGAAGGCCGAGTCAAAAGTGCTCAGAGCGACGTTCGAGAACTGAGCAACCCCGTCGGTCACTCCGTTTCGGTCACGTCAGTCACCGTACCGACGCCCTTGCTCCGGCCCTCGCGGAAGACGAACCGCTGGCCTTCCTCGACGAGATACGGACTGAACTTGAACCGCACCGTCGCTTCGCCGGTGTCTCCGGGGAGTAGCTGGCCCTCTTCCGGATAGAACGCGGCGGCCTCGCTGATCGTTTCGAGGTGGACCACCGGCTCGTAGCCGTCCCCGATGCGAGTCGGGTGATTGAGCACCATCACCTCGGCCTCGAACTCCCGGACGGGGGTGGGGTCGGCGTCGCGGGGCAGGAGCACCATCCCGCGCTCGACATCGACCTCCCGCACTCCCTTGAGCGCGATGCCGACGATGCGGCCGGCTCTCGCCCGGTCGACGCGGTGGTAGTGCATCTCGATAGACCGGACCTCGACCTCGCGAAAGCTCCCGTCTTGCATCGGTCCGAGCAGGAGTTCGTCGCCGGCCTCCACCGACCCGGACTTGATGGTCCCCGAAGCTACAGCGCCGACGCCGGTCACCTTGTACGTGCGGTCGACGTACATCCGGAACTGCTCGTCGGCGCCGGATCCGGCAGTTTTGGGCAGCCGCCGGAACAGTTCGTCCAGCGTGTCCAGCCCCTCCTCGCTGACGGCGCTGGTGATGACGACCGGGACGACCGTCTCGCTGATCTCCTCGACGGCGGCGTCGACGCCGTGCCGTTCGACCCGGAGCGGCGTCTTGTCCACCTCCCGGAGGGCGCGTTCGACCTCTCGCTCGACCTCCGCGACCCGTTCCTCGGAGACGAGGTCGGCTTTCGTGATGGCGACGACCGTCGGCAGGTCCGTCGCGAGCAGGATGCCGAGATGCTCCCGGGTCGTCTTCGTCGGGCCGTCGTCCGCCGCGACTGTCAGGAGGCCGTAGTCGAGCTTCTGGCCGACGAGGCCGCGAATCGTGGTGCGAAGCCAGGGCTCGTGGCCCACCGTGTCGACGAACGAGACGAGCCGCTCGGCCTCCTCGACGACTCTCGCTCTGTCCCCCTTCCGGTGGGGATTTTGCATCCGGACCGGGCCGTCTTCGTCGAAGCCGTAGACGCCGTAGGACAGGTCGGCCGACAGCCCTCGCTCTATCTCGTGGGGCTGAACGTCGAGGAAGGCACGAGTGCCGCCCTCCCCGTCGTCGGCCTGTCCGGTGACCAGGGAGCCGACGAGGGTAGACTTGCCGTGGTCGACGTGGCCGGCAGTGCCGACGACGATGTGTTCGTCGTCTTCGAGGACGGCGCCCTCGCGGACCGTGGCGACCCCCACGAGGCCCTCGGACTGACCGCGTTCGTCGCTGCCGACGCCCCAGGTCTCGACGTCTTCGATGTGTGCGCCGGCCTCGTCGGCCAGGAGGGAGAGGACGTCCATCGACTCGGAGAATTCCTCGGGCTCGATACCGGCGATGCCGCCGTCGTCAGTCACTCCCACGACGTACGTGGCCTCGCCGTCGCCCGAGAGGACGCGGTGACGGAGCTGGGCCGCGAGGCTCTCGAGGCGCCCGTCGGCGAGGTGCAGGTCCTTGGTGAGCCGCTCTTTGAACTCGACGCTGCCGCCCTCCTGCTCTCCGCGCTCGATGGCGCGGCGGAGGACGGCCCGGTCGGGGCTCATGGGATGCGGTAGCGCGGGACTGAACAAAAGCCTTCCCCGCAGTAGAGTCCGTTTTCCGTCACGCGGCTGGTGGTTCGACCCACCTACTGGCGGGATGCTCCGCCGGTAGCCCCTCGCTGTCGGCTCTCGCCCTGATCGGCGGCCCGCTCGCGGAGTCCCTCGACTAGCGCGTCGAGGTGGTGTACCCCGACGACCGCCAGGACGTCACCCGTCTTACGAAGATGGTCGACCCGGTCGGTCATGTACGCCTCCCGGGTTGCGTCACGGAACCGGGTGGCCCGCGACGGCTCGAACACGTCCAGTACGGCCCTGGCCCGCCGGACCTGGTCGCGCTCGTCGCTGGCCTGTTCCGAGGGGGGTGCCGCCGCGTCGACGTCGTGGTCGACCGGCGCGTCGACTTCGAGCCGAACGCCGGTCCACCCGGCCAGCGTCGCGGCGGCACGGCAGACGACCGCTCGGCGGCCGGCGTGCCCCAGGCTCGTGACTACCGACTGCACTGTCGAGAGCGATGCACGCTCGGCCAGGAGCCGTCGGCCGAGTCGCCAGACGAACCGGGGCGTCGGCCCGTCGACGCCCTCGACCCGGGCGCCGTCGGCAGCCTGTATGGCGGCGCTCATCTCCCCGCCGAACGGCGGTGGCGTTCGGTCGACGCTCGCGTACTGTTCGTAGAGCGACACCGCGAGCGACGGAACCTCCAGTGCCAGGACCGACGGTCGAACGTCGTCTACGAGGCGGCGGACGCGGTGGACGCTCGACGGGTGGTCGTGGACGACGCCGACGACGGTCACTGTGCCGCGGTTCGGGTCGCTCACGCGCCTGACGAACTCCTCGTCACACCGCGGATCGGTTTCGTCGGTGTCGGTCATGCGCTGGCTCTCGGATTGCCCGGGGTAACAGGGCCTTACTCACAGATGAGTGGTATTACTCATAAGCGTTTCCGCTACGGGTTCTCTGCCGGGAGTATCAGATCGGTAACTCTCGGATTCGTCGGACCGGATTCTCGCTCTCCGGGCTTACTCCGAACCGGCCACACTGGAGCCGCGGCTTACTCCGCAAACGGTAGCAAGCCCCTATTACGCGGACGGCGACGGTCCGACCATGGTTCCTGACGACCGAAGCCAGTCGGAGAGTCGCATTACGACCGACCCCAAACAGATCGAGACGTGGGCCAGAGAGACGGATTCCGTCCCGGTGCGCGAGGGCGGCCAGCTCCGGATGATTGACGAGGGTGCGTTCGACGACTCTCGGCACGAGCGCGTCGACTGGGAGGACTTCGAGAACGAGATCCAGGAGAGCGACAACGTCGTCGTCTACCACGAGGACGTCGACGCCCTCGAAGTCCACCGGCGAGAAGACGCCCTGGCACAGATGGAGGGCGAAGACGTCGAGGAACGACTGCTCGCCGGCGAAGTCGTGACGGGCACCGTGACCGAGACGGCCGTCGTCGAGCGGACCATTATCGAGGAGGTGGAGTTCGAGAGCGAGGTCGTCGAGACCGAGATCGTCGACAGGACCGTCACTGACGTCGAGTTGCTGTCGCGTGAGTGTCCCTCCTGTGCGGTCGGAGAATCACAGGACGGTGACTACCTCGGCAGGTACGACGCGGCGTACTTCTTCGGCGAGTCCGACGAACAGCTTGCGACCCAGGAGGACCTCTCGTTCGACCTCGAAGTCGACGAAGCCTGGTCGGTGGTGTTCGAAGAGCACGAGGAGTTCACGGTCGAGAGTCGAGTCACGAACATCGACGTCGAGGAAGCCGACACGGTCGAGGACGTGGATCTCGCGTCCGACCTGGACATGTCGGGGCTCCACCGGCACCTCCTCAGGAGCGGCATCTTCGAGATAGAGTTCGAGGACGTCGAGGACCTCGACACCGAGGCGTACGACATCGAAAGCGAGGTCCGCGAGGGCGACACTATCTACACGACGCTGACCCAGAGCCGGACGGTCGACCGAGAGGTTGCGATGGCCCACCAGGTCACCGCCACCGGGACGGACAGTTCCCGGACGAACGTCCAGACCGCAAACGAGGAAGTCATCGAGAGCGGTCTCGCCCGGCGGGGGCAGGAGACGACCGGTGCAGAGATGGAGGAGGGTGAGGAGGTCACCGGCCGTGTCGAACCCACCGATGACGACCAGGGCAAGACGGTCGTGGACGACACCGGCGAGGAGATCGGCGTTGTCACCGAGGTCGACGCCGGCATGGCCTACGTCGACCCGCACCCGAGTCTCACGGACAAAGTCATGGCGCGACTAGGGTGGGGCGAGGCCGACGAAGAAGACTACGCTGTCGACGCCGCACAGATAGAGCGCATCACCGACGACCAGATAGAACTGAAAGGCTCGGAGTAAAAAACGCCGTCAGGGCCGGAGGCGGGCCGCGATCATCTCTTCGAGGTCGTCGCGGAGCTCGTCGACGGCGACCTCCTCGAGGACGGGGACGAAGAAGCCCTCGACGAGCATGTTCTTCGCGGCCTCCTCGTCGACGCCCCGCGAGGTCATGTAGAACAGGTCCTGCTTGTCGACCTGCCCGACCGTCGCGGAGTGTGACGCTTCGGTGTCGTGGTTGTTGATGATCAGCTTCGGAGGCGTCGGCTTCCGAGTCCTCCGAGAGCATCAGCGTGTTTTCGCGCTGGTAGGAGTTGGTGTCCCAGGCCTCGCGGCCGACGTCCTGGACGCCCTCGTAGACCGAGCGGCCCTCGTCGTCGAGGACGCCACGGGTCACGAGGTCGGCCGTCGTGTGCTCGGCCTCGTGCCAGACCCGACTCCCGAGGTCGAAGTGCTGGTCGTTGTGGCCGAAGAAGGCGCCGACGATCTTCGACTCCGAGGAGTCCCCCAGGAGTCGCGTCTCGACGGAGGTCTTCGTCAGGCGCGAGCCGATGTTACCCTCGATCCAGTTGACCTGGCCGTACTTGCCGGCGTGGCCGCGCTTGACCTGGAAGTTGTAGGTTTCCTCCGAGAGGTCCTGCAGCGCGCCGTACTGGACGTGGGCGTTCTCGCCGGCGACCGCCTCGACGATCCCGGAGTAGTATCGCTCGCCGCTGAAGGTGTCACCTGTACTCTGGCGCTCGAGGATCGTCACCGAGGAACTCTCCTCGGCGACGACGAGCGTGTAGTTGAACAGCGACCGGGAGTTCATCCGAGTACGAATTTTCACGTCCTCGGCGGCGACGCCCTCGGGGACGTAGACGACGGTGCCGGCACTGAACAGCGCGGTCGAAAGCGCGGTCAGGTAGTTGCGCTGGGGGTCGACGACGCTGCCGAACCGCTCCTCGATGAGGTCGCCGTGCTCGTCGAGTGCGGTTTCCCAGTCGAGCACGTCGACGCCCTCGGCGTCCACGCGGTCTTTCTCCTGGGCCCAGTCGAGCGGGTCCACGAGGGCCTCGTAGTCCAGCGCGTCTAGGTTGGTCCAGTTGCGTCCCGGCGTCCGGATGACGTCGGGCATGTCGAGGTCGTCGAGTGCCGACAGGGCGTCGAGACGCGTCTCCAGCAGCCACTCGGGTTCGCCGAGCGTCTCGCTGATCTCCTCGACTTCCTTCTCGGTGAGTTCGGCGTGTACCTGCGTGCTCATGGTTATCCGAGGCTGCCCTCCATCTCGAGTTCGATGAGCCGGTTGAGCTCGACGGCGTACTCGATCGGCAGTTCCTCCGTGATCGGCTCGATGAAGCCGGCGACGATCATCTGCTTTGCGTCGTCGTCGTCCAGGCCGCGGCTCTGGAGGTAGAAGACGTCCTCGTCGCCGATCTTGCCGACGGTCGCCTCGTGGGCGACGTCGACCTGGTTCTCCTGGATCTCCATGTACGGCATCGTGTCCGACGTCGACTCGTTGTCGAACATCAGCGCGTCACACTCGAC
>CAZGAX010000100.1:0-15290 GCA_964523745.1 uncultured Halobacteriales archaeon
CCGAGACACAGAGCGTCGAGGCCCTCCGCCGGTACCTCGACCGCCAGAAGGAGGCCGCCCGCTCGTCGGGAGCTTCGAAGGCAGACCAGCGGATGGTGTCGGAACCGAAAGTGCGTAGAGCGGTCCGGCTGGCGAAGGACTACGACGACATCCACCCGAAGTTCCGCCGGGCCCGGATGCTCATCGCCGAGACGCTGGGCATCCAGGACGGCGACCGCGTCATCGTCTTCACCGAGTCGCGGGACACCGCCGAGACCCTGACCGAGTTCCTCGACGACCACTTCGACGTGAGACGGTTCGTCGGGCAGAGCGACACCGACGGCAGCGACGGGATGACCCAGACCGAACAGCAGGACGTCCTCGAGAACTTCCGCGCCGGCGAGTTCGAGGTGTTAGTCTCGACCTCTGTCGCCGAGGAGGGCCTGGACGTCCCCGAAGTCGACCTGGTGCTGTTCTACGAACCCGTCCCGACCGCGATTCGCTCCATCCAGCGCAAGGGCCGGACCGGCCGACAGACCGAGGGCCGCGTCGTCGTGCTGATGGCCGAGGACACCCGCGACGAGGCCTACTTCTGGAAGTCCCGCCAGGACGAAAAGCGCATGGAGGACGAACTCAGGGCGCTGAAGGACATATCCGGGGACCTCGAAGCCGAACTCGGCCAGTCGGGGCTCGATTCCTACGAAGGAAACGAGGGAAGTGAGGCGAGTAACGAAGCGGAGGCTGCAGACGAGCTGGTCGACGAAGGCAGCAAAGACGGCGAAGGTACGGAATCCGAAGCGGTCGTGACTTCCGACCCATCGGGGAACGGTAGGGCTACGACGAGCGACGACGGGGCCGACGGCCAGACGGGGCTCGACGCCTTCGAGTCGGAAGACGGTGACGAGGGTGCCAATTCCCACGAAGGCAACCGGAGTGGCGAGGAAGACGACGACACAGCGGACGACGGTATCGTCGCGGAACCCGGCACCGACGACGAGGGCGTCGAGATCGTCATCGACCAGCGGGAACTCGACTCGTCGATCGCCCGAGACCTCTCGACCCGAGAGGGGGTGACGACCCGCCTGGAGACCCTGCAGGTGGGTGATTACGTGCCCTCGGACAGAGTGGTGGTCGAGCGCAAGACCGTCTCGGACTTCCTGGACACCCTCACGGGCGGCGACCGGTCGCTGTTCGAGCAGGTGGGCGACGACGCCCGGCACTACGCCCGGCCGGTGGTCATCATCGAAGGCGAGGGACTGTACGAGAACCGGAACGTCCACCCGAAGGCAATCCAGGGCGCCCTGGCGTCGCTAACGGTCGATTTCGGCGCCAGCATCCTGCGGACGGAAGACGAGTCCGAGACGGCGGATCTCCTGGAGGTCATCGCCACCCGGGAGCAGGAGAAGGCCGACCGCGAGGTGAGCATCCACGGCGAGAAGCAGTCCAAGACCCTCCAGGAACAGCAGGAGTACGTCGTCGCGAGCGTGGCGGAGGTCGGCCCGGTGACTGCCCGGAGCCTGCTGGAACACTTCGGGAGCGTCGAGGCCGTGATGACGGCCGACGAGGAGGACCTGCTGGAGGTCGACGGCATCGGCCCGGTGACGGCCGAACGGCTTCGGGAGGTCATCGGCAGTCCGTACGAGGGTTAGGCCCAGTCGTGTCGGTCCCAGCCCTCGTAGTGTTTCAGGCGGCTCTCGATCTGAAACGGTTCCCACTCGCACTCGTGGAATAAGGAACTGTTCGAGTTCAACAGCGCCCTCAACGCCGTCCAGGAGTGATCCACCGGGGGAACACCGCCCCGGAAAATCGTTTTATCGGCCGGCGTCGCGAACGGCCTCGAGCGCCTCAGCGGCTTCCTCCGTTGCTTCGAGCAGTTCGCGCTTCCGGCCGAGGTCGTCGGTGGCCTCGGCGCGCTGGGCCAGGTCGGTGACGGTGCGAGTGAGCGAGGCTCGGGCAGCCTCCAGGTCCCCGACTCCGCCGGGTTCGACGCCCGGGACCTCCCGGTTCTCGTCGGCCGTCGGTGACGCGGACGCCGGGGTTGGCTCTACCGGCGCGGTGTCCTCGACCCGCCCGGCGTCGACCGACCCAACGTCGCCCTGCTGTGGCTCCGCGTCGGCACCTGGGGCCTGGCCGGTCCGTTCGGACTCGGCGTCGCCCTCGCCTTCGGCGCCGAACCGGACGCGTGCCTGGTCGCTGGGTTTCGTGACTTCGATCTGGTCGTCCGGCTGGCCGTTTTCGGCACCGTCGGCGGACTCTTCGTTGCCCTCGCCCTCGCCATCGGCTCCGTCTTCCTGGCCGGTGTCGCGCTCGACAGCCTTCTCGCAGGTGGCACAGAACTCCTGGCCGTCGTAGCGGAAGATCGGGTCGCCACAGTCCGAGCAGTGGGCGTTGGTCATCGTGGCCCCCTGGAGCAGGAGTTCGCTCATCTTCTCGGTCACCTCCCGCTTTTCCTGTTCTTTCTCGTACTTCTCGCGGAGGCGCTCCCGTTCTGCCTCCTTGTCGAAGTCGCTCATGTGCACGGAGAGGAGTGCTGGCCGAATATGGCTTGCGGGACGGTTTCGAGGGCGAGCGGGCCATCGGACGGCCGTGAGGTGCCGGCGCTTCCACGGGAAACGAACGGGTTCCCGGCGGGTTTCGACAGTTTTTACCCCGGCAGGGTGGCAGTTTCTGGTATGGCAAAAGTCAGCATCGTCGGTGCTGCGGGCACCGTCGGCGCAGCGGCAGGGTACAGCGTGGCGCTCTCGGGCGTCGCCGACGAGGTCGTCTTCGTCGACATCCCGGACAAGGAAGACGCGACGGTCGGCCAGGCCGAGGACACCGCCCACGGCACGGCCTACGACTCCAACACCGAGGTCCGCCAGGGCACCTACGCCGACACCGCCGGCTCCGACGTCGTCGTCATCACGGCCGGCCTGCCCCGCAAGCCAGGCATGACCCGGATCGACCTGGCTGACGACAACGCCCCGATCATGGAGGACATCCAGTCCTCGCTCGACGAGCACAACGACGACTACGTCTCGATCACGACCTCGAACCCCGTCGACCTCCTGAATCGCCACCTGTACGAACAGGGCGACCGCTCCCGCGAGCAGGTCATCGGCTTCGGCGGTCGGCTGGACTCGGCGCGGTTCCGCCACGTCATCTCCAAGCGCTTCGACGCCCCCGTCAAGAACGTCGAAGCGACCATACTGGGCGAGCACGGCGACGCCCAGGTCCCCGTATTCTCGAAGGTCCGGGTCAACGGCAACGACCCCGAGTTCGACAGCGAGGAGAAGGACGAACTCCTCGAGGACCTCCAGGAGAGCGCCATGCACGTCATCGAGCGCAAGGGCGCCACCGAGTGGGGTCCGGCCCGCGGCGTCGCCCACATGGTCGAGGCAGTCCTTCGGGACACCGGCGAAGTCATCCCCGCCTCGGTCAAGCTCCAGGGCGAGTTCGGCCACGAGGGCGTCGCCTTCGGCGTACCCTGCAAGCTTGGTTCGGACGGCGTCGAGGAGATCGTCGAGTGGGACCTGGACGAACTGGAGCAGGACCTCATGCAGGACGCGGCCGAGAAGCTGTCCGAGCAGTACGAGAAGATCGCGTAGCGTCGGTCGGTCGCGAGCCCATTTTCGGTCAAATCACCGTTTCACTCTGGGCAAGCTAGGGGTAGGTAGGGACCGACGTGTGAGATATGAGCAGTCGAACGGTTCCCCGCCCTGCCCCACTGGCACCGGCCCGGCGAGTGGTCGCGGACGTCTGCCGGCCGGTCGCCTTCTGGGCTGCGGTCGTGTTGCCCGTCGCCTACGGCCCGTTACTGTTCGGCGGCGTGAACGAACTGCAACTCCAGCTGCTCGGCGCCCTGGTCGTCGTCCACCTGGGCTGTCTGGTGCTGGGTCACGACTACGCCCGACGATGAGTGCCCAACGGACGCCCGAAACCGAGCCGGTTCTCCCGCCGAGAGCGGGCACCCTCGCTGCCCACCTCCGTGAGAAACTGCGCGAAACCGACGGCGACCTGTACGTCAAGAGTCGGTTCCTCGCGAACGACCTGGACTACTCCGCCCAGGAGATAGGGGCCGCCATGCGGACGCTGTGTGACGAAGACGCCGGCCCGACCGTCGAAAAGTGGGCCTACAGCAGCGCGACGACCTGGCGGGTCACGGACGACTGACTCTGGCGGTAGCGGGCAGCAAAAGAACTGTCGGGTGACGGGACTACTCGTCCTGCCAGCGTTCGGGCACCTGGATGGTGTACTTGCCGTCCTCCTGGAGCGCGATGATGTACTCCTCGCGGTCGTACAGTTCCATGAGGTTGAGTTCGTACTGGCCGGGTTCCAGGACCTTGATCGACTCGAACTGGTCGTTGAGTTCCGCGCGCAGCTCCGAGAGGTCCGGCCGGTCGCGTTCCTCACCCTCCGGCGATTCAGCACTGGCGACATCGTCATCTGCTCCGTCGAGAACCGGCGAGGGGCGCGACTTGGGTTGGGTCTTGGGTGTCTCCGGCGCCGGCGGCAGTTCGTCCGGGGAGACGATGTCGGTCCTGGCGCTAGCCTGGGCGACGTCTTCCTTCGAGGGGCGATGCGTGACGTCGTCCTCGTCAGCCACGGTCCCGGCGGTGGGTCGGTCTGGTGCCGGCCGTGATTCCGAAGGTGACGGGGCCTCCGTGGGAGCGGACTCGTCACGCTCCGGCGGCGACGGGCTACTGCCGACCAGGTCACGGACTGCCGTCGCGGCGTTTCCGACGGTCTTCGCGACGGAGCCCTCGACGCCCATCTCCGGTTCGGGTGGCTCAGGCGGCTCCGCCGACGGGTCCGGCTCGCTATCGACGCCGTCGGGGTGGAACTGGAACTTGTTGCCGCCACAGTCCGGACAGCCCGACAGCATCTCCTTGGAGCCGTCGTCGAACGTCCGTCCGCAGTCAGTACACTGGTGGGGCATCCTAGCGTCTGGAGACGAGGGTGCGGATGAGCGTCTCGTCCTTGTGCAGGGTCTCGATCTGGTTGGCCGGGCCGATCACGGTCAGCTTCTTGGCCTCCTCCTTGCCCATCAGGCGGTCGAGGAAGCTCGCGTCCGCCGTCTCCGACCGCGGGTAGGTCTCGATCTCGATGCCGTTGAACTCGTCCGGGCTGATCTCGGTCATCGTGACTTCGATCAGTCTGGACTCCTCGTCGGGCGAGAGGCCCTCCTCGAGGATGACGATGTTGCCGTCGCGGACGCCGTCGAGGATCATCCGGATCTTCTCCATCGACGTCATCCCGTCCATCCGCTGGCCGCTGATGAGGTCGATCTGCACGCCGTCGCTTGGGTCTTTGACTTCTGCCATCTAGATCACCCGAAGTACTCCGCGATCTTGTCGTAGACCTCGTCCATGTTGTCGCCCTCGAGGGCGGACAGCGGGATGGTCTCGTGTTGCGGGAAGGCATTGCGGATCCGCTGGACGCTGGAGTCCTCCAGGTCGATCTTGTTCGCCAGGATCAGTACGGGCAGGTCCTGGCTCTCAATGATGCCGATGAGCATCGTGTTCACCTGGGTGAACGGGTCCGACGCGGAGTCGAGCACGTAGATGACGCCGTCGACGTCCTCGCGAAGCCAGTGCATGGCCTCGGCGACGCCCTCGGTCGCCTCGCGTGACCGACGGACGGCGTCGTCTTTCTCCATGTCGTGCTCCAGGAACTCCGTGTAGTCGACTTTCGTCGTCACGCCCGGCGTGTCGACGATGTCGATGTTGACGGTCTTCCCGTCTCGTTCGATCTCGACGTTCTCCTTCCGACGTGCGCGTCGCGTCTCGTGGGGCACGTGACTCTCCGGCCCGACGGCGTCGCCGTGCTCGGTCCAGTCACGGGCGATGCGGTTCGCGAGCGTCGTTTTCCCGGCGTTCGGCGGACCGTAGATGCCGATCCGCTTCGAGTCTTCTTCTGCGAACAACGTCTGTGCTGCGCGCGATATGCTGGATTTCAGGTCTGTGAGCAGTCCCATCCTGTACTCCCGGCCCCGGATGTGGGGCTTGGCAGTTAGCTCCCCGACGAACTCACTTAAGGGTACGTCAGACATACATAAATTATTCGAAGTGATCGCAGAGGGGGGAGTGAAGGGTCCCTTCCCGAAGTTTCCGGCCTGGAGAAGCTGAATTGGTTGGTTTCAGTATTCAAAGATGTCCTCGGGACGCTCTGTGTCGTGGGTCGACAGGAACGAGGAGGGAAGCAGGAACCGATGTCAGCCGGGAGGCCCCCACCCCTTCATTTCGAGTGGAGTGGAACCGGGGTGTGAGGTCGGATCCTCCACGACCGATGTGTAGAAACGCCGGATTTGGAGGGTAGAGGAGGTGTAGGCAGAGAGGCGGTGGTTGTGGGAAGATCCAAATCGGTGAAGGTGTCGAAAACCTAGAAACTCCCCTCCCATCCCACTCCACGTTCACCTAACTGCAGTGCGGGTTTGGTTTTTGTGTTACCTATATAAATCTTGCTTATCCGACCTAGCCAGAATGGGGTGGCGCTGAGTGGCCGGACACGTCTACGTCGCTCCACTCGAAACGAGAGGGTGGGGGGCTATTCCTACCACGTCCAACAGTCCCTTCGGAACGAAATCCCCGAGAATCAGCTAACACTCCGGTCTACAGCACGTTCCAGCCGTCGTATCTGGCGGTGGACGTTCGGGGCTTCTACTTTCAGCTTCGTGACAGGTGTCGACTCGAACTCTCTCGCGAGGATCGCTGCTCGGTGCTTCCGTGGAATAAACCACTGTCGGGTGACGAGCGGACGCAATTGTACGTCCCAACCTCTCCACCCGAAACGAAGGGGTTCGCTTTAGTAGGCCGACCGGACGAACTGCTTGGATGTCCTCAGCTAGACCGGAGACGGATCCAGCCCAATCCTGGGATGCGGTACTCCGCCGTGCCGATGATCCACTCGGGTTTGACCGGGCCGGTTCGAGCGCCAGACCCGGCGACCTGGTCGTATCCGTTGTTGTGGTCGCCCTTCGTGATGAACCCGGACTGGTTAGCAGGGCAGTGATGCAGTTCTGCACAGGAGGTTGCACCCCCTAGCCACGACTTGTTCGCTTCGTCGTACCACCGTTCGCCGTCTTCGACCCAGAACATCGCCCGGTGTATGATGGGCGTCGTCTGGTTGTTCCCGCTCGGCTCGTAGACGATGACGTCCCCCGGTTTGCCGAATTTCGTGTAGCCCGTCTCGGCCCCGGACTGGTACGTCACGACTCCCGTGTTGTCCACTGCCCCGTCGCCGGGGAAGCGCGACTCCTCCATGACGAACACGAGGTCGTTTTTTTGCATGTTCGGGTGCATGCTGCCGCTCTCGATGGCCACGAGCGGTGGCCAGACGCCACTAACGGCAAACAGGAATGCCCCGACGAGCAGGACCGCCAGGACGCTCGTCACGACGTCGTGGAGAATGATTGCCCAGTCGTCCTCGCTGGTGTCGTCGTCAGTGGTACGTGGCGGCTCCCGTTGGGGCGGCCCGTCTCTGGACCGCGCCAGGTCGCTCCCTGGCGCGTCGGACTGGCGCCCGTCGGCAGTCGTGTCGTCGCCGGGACCACTCATCGCTCATTGGTTCCACAGTGCGCGATTTGAATGTTCTGGAAGGCCCCGACGTGACTGCGCTCCGCTAGCCTTTTGCTCCAGCCTGGTGATTGTCGGCTGTGCCCCTGGAGACGCCCGCGACGGTCGTCAGCGAACTCGCCGACCGTGGCTTCAACGCCGAGCGGGAGGCGGTCACGCTGCTCGCGAACGCCGACGACCCCGAAGCGACGCTGGAGCGTGCTGTCGACGCCGCCCCCGCCGACGCGCTCAAACTCACCACCGAACACGTTCGGGAGGTGCTGTCTCCGGACGCCCGCTCCGCCAGAACTACCGATTCGACGGCCGAATCCGCCGCAGCCACCCCCACCGTTTCGACTGGAGTGGACGGTACCACGTCACACGATTCGGGGGCCTCCACTCCACCCGAAACGAAGGGGTCCGATTCCACGCGAACGGCCGGAAATCGTTCGCCAGCGGCCCCGACGGTGGACGGCGACATGACCGGCCAGAGCACCGGCACCGGCACCTACGAGAACTTCGTTTCAGTCTTTCGCAATCGCTACGAGAAACTGTCCCGCCAGCTCCGTGGTCGGGTCAACCATCGACCGACGCACACCATCGAGGACATGGCTCCCGGCAGCGAGGCGGCGCTCGTCGGGATGGTCTCGGACATTCGCTCGACGGCCGGCGGCCACTGGCTGGTCGAACTCGAGGACACCAACGGCACCTTCCCCTGTCTGGTGATGAAAGACCGCGAGTTCGCGAGCGCCGCCCGGGAACTCCTGTTCGACGAGGTCATCGCCGTCGAAGGGACCCTGGCGGACGACGGCGGCATCCTGTTCGTCGACTCGCTGCACTTCCCGGACGTTCCCCGGACTTACTCGCCCTCTACGGCCGACCGCCACGTCCAGGCGGCGCTCATCTCGGACGTCCACGTCGGCAGCCAGGAGTTCATGGAAGACGCTTGGAACGCCTTCGCCGACTGGCTGCACACCGACGAGGCCCAGACCGTCGAGTATCTGCTCATCGCCGGCGACATGGTCGAAGGCGTCGGTATCTATCCCGACCAGGACGAGGAACTCGACATCGTCGACATCTACGACCAGTACCGGGAATTTTCGGAACACCTCAAATCCGTCCCGGGAGACATCGAGATCGTGATGATCCCGGGCAATCACGACGCCGTCCGGCTTGCCGAGCCACAGCCGGCGTTCGACGAGGACCTCCGGGAGCTGATGTCGGCCCACGACGCACGGATCGTGTCGAACCCCTCCACCGTCACCGTCGAGGGCGTTTCCGTGCTGATGTACCACGGCGTCTCTCTCGACGAGGTCATCGCCGAACTCCCGGACGAATCGGCAAGCTACGACGAGCCCCACAAGGCGATGTACCAGCTTCTCAGAAAACGTCACGTCGCACCCCAGTTCGGCGGCCACACCCGCCTGGCTCCCGAAGAAGAGGACTACCTCGTCATCGAGGACGTCCCCGACATCTTCCACTCGGGCCACGTCCACAAGCTGGGCTACGGCAAGTACCACAACGTCCTGACGATCAATTCGGGCTGCTGGCAGGAACAGACGGCGTTCCAGAAGAGCGTCAACATCGACCCCGACTCGGGCTACGCACCGATAGTCGACCTGGACACGCTGGACCTGACGGTTCGAAAGTTCGCCTGAACGCCGGGGCTCGAAGGGACGCCTCCCGTCAGGCGGACAGAACGCCCTCTTCCGCGAGTAACTCCTGCAGGTCGGCCATCGACGATACGATAGTGTCACAGGCCGGCGCGACGGCGTCCTTCGGTTCGAAGCCGATGGCAAGGCCGGCGACCTCCAGCATCGGGAGGTCGTTCGCGCCGTCGCCGACGGCGACCGTCTCGTCCATCGGTACGGCCTGGGTCTCGGCCAGATTTACGAGCGCGTCGTCTTTCGTCCCCTCGATCAGCGGCCCCTCGACCGCTCCAGTGAGCACGCCCCCCTCGACCGGGAGCCGGTTGGCGATTATCGTGTCCACAGACACCCCCTCTGTTTCGAGTGCAGCCTCGACGCCGCGCTGGAAACCCCCGGTCAGAATGGCGGTGTGGACGCCGGCGTCGTTGAGCGCCCGGATGACGTCGGCGGCGCCGGGACGCAGTTCTACCTGGTCGAAGGCGGCCAGCGCCTTCTCGTTTGGGAGGTCTTCGAGCAGCGCACACCGCTGGCGGAGGCTCTCGGCGTACTCGATCTCGTCGTTCATCGCCCGCGACGTGATGTCGTCCATCTGGTCGGCGGTGCCATTCTGGTTGCCCAGGAGGACGGTCATCTCCGAGTCCGAGAGCGTGCCGTCGAAGTCGAACGCGACGAGCGTCATTGCCGACGGCTTCGCAGTCGGGGGCTTCAAACCCCCTGGTTTCGACTAGAGGCGAGACGCCGCGACCGTTACCCCCTTCGATTCAGTTCGCTGAGGCCCTAGAAGACGGTTCCCGGAACCGGGCGCCGTTTCGCTCCTGGAATCGAAACGGGCGTCCCCCGTCCGGGGGGGGGGGACCCAGCCGGTTTCGAACCACCTTACTCCCGTTCTCGTTCGGCGGCAATTCGTTGGAGGGCGTCGGCGATAGCTTCGATTGCCACCAGGAATCGCCACGCCAGGTAGACGATTGCGACAGTCAGTCCGACCCACAGACCGAGGAGGATTTGCTGGACGACGACGGTCGCATACCCGAGCAGGAGGACGTATAACAGGGCGAGGCCGACGAGCGTCTCGGTAGAGAGCCGTGGTGGCGACCAACCTAACATATTCGTAAGTAAAAGACTCCGAAACTAAAACCATCGAAACCGTGTGTGATTGTCCGAAAATCTACGGCAGGGGAAGGGGACCGGTCCTATCGCTCACCGGCGATTTCGCGGTCGAACCGCTCCAGAAAGCCCCTGACGTAGTCGGCTCGGTCCGCTGCAATCTCTCGGCCGGCGTCGGTGTACATCCGGCCGGGGAGGTCGAGGATCTTCTTGTAGAAGTGGTTGTAGTTGGTGGCACCCGACGCGGTCTCGTCCGCCTCCGGCGGCAGGTCGGGGTCGTGCATCGGCTTCCCGAGTTCGCCGCCGAACGTGAAACACCGGGCGACGCCGACGGCCCCCAGCGCGTCGAGGTTGTCGGCGTCACAGAGGATTTCGGCCTCGATAGTCCGGGGCTCCCGGTCGTTCGAATACCGGTGGACCCGGATGGCGTGACAGACCGCCTCGATCCGATCCAGGGCGACGCCCCGCTCGGACAGTATCGATTCGGCCTTCCGGGCGCCCCAGGTGGCGTGGTCGTCGATTTCACCCCGGTCCTCCCGGGACCGGCCGACGTCGTGGAGCAACGCGGCCAGTCGGACCGTCCGTTCGTCTGCCTCGGGATACTCGGCCAGCAGGCGATCGGCCAGCGATTCGACCCGCTGGACGTGGTGCCAGTCGTGGGCCGGGCTCAGCCCGTCGTCGAAGTACGACCGCGCCGTGGCTCGGATGTCGTCGACGGTCATGGTCTTCAGGGCGTCGGAGGTTTTCCGTCGTAGGCGTCCAGGTCGCCGTAGAAGTTCAACATCGCGAACTTCAGCTTCGCCGGGTCGACGTCTACCATCTCGGCCCGCTCTTCCGGCGGGAACGTACCCCGCACGGCGTAGTCTCGCATCTCGATTTCGGCCCGCTCGGTGTACCGGGCGTCGAGCAGTATCCTGGCGCCGAAGTCCTCGGGCGACCGGACGACTCTGCCCAGCGCCTGGCGCGTCTTGCGGATTGTGGGGATTTCGACGGCGTACCGCCAGCCCGCCGAGTCGGGGCCGTCGACCTCGAACGTCGCGTCGTAGGCCGCCTGGACGGCCTCCATCCGTTCGTCGAGGTGGGGATACGGGACGCCGACCACCACGACGGTCCGGGCGTCGTCGCCGTCGTAGCTGACGCCCTCGCCGAGGGTACCCCAGAGCGACGTCAAGAGGAGGCCGTCGTCGTCGGCCGTGAACTCGTCTCTGAGGTCGTGGGCCGGCGTCCCAGGCTTATCGAGGTAGTGCGTGCCGGCGTCGACCCGTTCGTGGTAGCGCTCTGCCTCGGCGTAACTGGGGAAGAAAGCCAGGACGTTCCCCGGGGTGAACCGGACGGCGTCTTCGAGCACCTGGGTGACCGACTCCTGAACGTCTGGCTCGTCGCGGGCACTCGAAAACAGGGCCGGGCCGTCGACGACGTAGGTCCGGCGCCGCTCCTCGGGGAACTGGGCACCGTACGCCATCGTCTCGGCGTCCTCCAACCCCAGGACCGCCTCGGTCACGTCGAAGGGGCGAAGGGTTGCACTCATCAGGACGCTGGCGTAGAGGTCGTCGAAGAGGGCCCGGGTGACCTGCTCGGGGATGCAGGTGTACAGTTCCGCCCGGCCGTAGACGTCGCCGGAACCCGAGTCCTCGGGGCCACGGGCGTCCCGGCGGACGCTGACGACGGGGTATTTCCCCGTCTCGTCGCCCTCGGCCAGCCACGATTTGACGAACTCGGCGGCCTGGAGCGTCTGGCACTCCTCGCGAACGCCGGCGTCGCCGTCCCGGTAGGCCTCCTCGTACTCCTGGTCGAGTGCCCTCCCGAGGTCGATGGCCTGGTCGAGTTCTTCTTCGAGGCCGGGGCCCGAATACCCCTGGAGGAACTCGAGCGTGAGGTCGTCCCGGCGGTCGTCGTTGTCGACGGCCAGGTCGTACCAGTTTTCTCCGACCTGCTCGCGCTCCCCGAACCCGAAGGCCTCGTCGTATGCGGTCTGCAGCGCGTCGAGGAAGGTGCCGAGGACGTTGTACGCCGCATCGCTCCTGGCGTCGTCGCTGTCCTGGCACTCGTCGAGGGCGCTCTCCAGGGTGGTCTCGGTCAGCGTCTGGCGGGCGTGGTCCCGGGCGGCGTCCTCGACGTTGTGTGCCTCGTCGAAGACGGCGATGACGTCTTCCGGGTCGCGGCCCAGCCAGCGGAAAAACTGCTCGCGGATGCCGGGGTCGAGCAGGTGGTGGTAGTTACACACCACCAGGTCGACGCCCTCGACGCCTTCTTTCAGGAGTTCGTAGCCACACAGTCCCTTCTGCTCGGCGTACTCGTAGACGTCGTCGGGCGTCCGGACGTCGTCGTACAGCCAGGCGAAAAAGTCCTCGGTGTCGTGAGTGAGGTTGTTGTAGTAGTGATCGCAGGTCGCCTTCTCCTGGAGGTCCGCGACGGTCTCCTCGGTGGCTTCGAGTTCGTCGAGCACGGCACTGCGGGCCTCGGCCGCCTCGTCGCTGCCCTCCTGCATCTCTTCGAGCAGCTGGCGCTGTTTGCGCTCCAGTTGCGCCTCGTCCATCTCGGCCTCGACGAGATCTCTGGTCGTATCACGGAGCGTCTGGCACTCCTGGTAGCCCACGTCGATGTGACACATCGACGCTTTGCCACGGAAGACGACGGCGCGGATGGACTCCGTGTCCGCGATGGCCGACGCCTCCCGGACGAACTGGCGCATCTGCTGGTGGACGTTCGTCGTGATGACGACCGTCTTGTCGGTCTGGCTGGCGAAGTCGAGGGCGGGAGCGAGGGCCGCGAGAGTTTTGCCGGTCCCGCAGGCCCCTTCGAAGAGGACGTCGGATCCGTCCTGGAGGGCGTCGTCGATCCGGGCCATCGCCTCCTGCTGGTGGTCGTAGGGCTCGTCGTAGGGGACGTAGCGGAGGTAGCCCGGCGTCGCTGACACGTGAACTGCTTGGTCGCTATGACCTATAAACTGCAGCCACCCGGAGCGGAACTGGCCAGGGAGGGGCGTCTCGGGTCCTACGTCTCCTCACCACCGCCCGTCGCCGCCTTGACGCCGAGGTCGTACTCGCTCTCGTCGATGTCGCTCATTGCCGGCAGATTCCGGAGGCCCGGTCGGACGGCGTGGAACAGGCTGACAAACCCGAAGCCCGAGGCCGTCAGGGCCATCGTCGGAACGATGCCGAGGTGCGTGGCGACGATGCCGCCGACGAAGGCGCCGACCGGTAGCGTGAACATCGCCGCGGCGGCGCTGACTGAGGACACCCGGCCGAGGACGTGGTCGGGGATCACCCGCTGGTACAGCGTCGACCCCATGACGCTGGATACCCCTGCCGGAATCCAGGCCAGCAGGAACAGGCCGACGGTGACGGCCGGCCACGGCGAGAGCACCGAGCCCAGCCACAGGAAGCTGCCGGCACCGTACCCGAAGATCTTGACGTGACCGTATTTGACGCCCGTCAGCCGGGAGGCGACGGCCGACCCCAGGAGTCGGCCGCCGCCCAGGGCAGCGAGCATCCCACCGTAGAGGGCGGGGCCGCTCCGCACCGCCCCGAACGCCGGCAGGACGGCCAGCGCCACGCCGGTCGAGAAGTTCGACACGGCGGTAGCCAGGGTCAGTTCGGCGAAGACGGTCCCCCAGATGATCTGGCCGCCGGTCTTGAGGTCCGCGAGGTAGCCCCGGAGGTCGATGTCGTCGGCCGCATCGCCGTCTTCGGCCGGCGGAATCCGCATCCCGAGGAACGACGCCGCCGCGACGGCGAAGGTGGCCGCGTCGACGACGAACAGCGAGACGGCGCCGATGGCAGCGATGATCACGCCGCCGACGGCCTCGAACAGCATGTCGAAGCCCTTCGTGACCGACGCGAACGCCGAATTGCTCCGTGGGAGCTGCTCGTCGGCGACGATGCGCGGCAGGGCGGCGCCCTGGGCCGGGCCGACGAACTGGTTCAGCAGGGCGAGCACCGGCACGGTCACCAGGATCACGCCGACGGTGAGGTGGCCGGTGACCGCCGCGACGGGCAATACCAGGACGACGACGCCCTGAGCGGCCTGCGTCGCGACGAGGCCGTGCCGGATGGGGAACCGGTCGACGATGGGGCCGGAGATGAACTGCAGCGCGTGGGGCAAGAGGAGCAGGGACCCGGCGACGCCGGTGTAGTAACTGGACCCGGTCATCTCGAACACCAGCCACATGACGGCGATGCTGTAGAGGCTCTCGCCGGCGTTCGTGACCAGGCGGCCGACGAACAGCCGGACGAAGTTGGGGTTTCGCCAGATGGAGTCCGGGTAGTCCTGGTCGGTGGCGGTCGCTGTGGACGACTCGGTGGGAGTGCTCAACGTCGGCACCTCCGGGAGCCGATGGAGAGACGGTTAGCTAACGGTACGGCGACTGCGGCTGGCGGCCCGAGTCGCGGACTGACGGGTCCGCCAGGTGTGACCCGGCCGGGATGGGCCAGGCACTCGGTGGATGAGGGCATGTGCTGTCGTGATTTCGAGGCACGGTGCGGCTACGGAGCGCGTAGCGTGTCGACCCGACCGTCGGACCCACTCGCGGCTAGACGGCTGTCTGTGCGAGTGGAGCAAGTTCCGACGGCGGGTCGATCAGGTCCTCATCGGCCTAGGAAAGTGATGTGTGACCGGTCGGATATAGCTATCGACGGTGTGTGAACGGTGTGCAGACGGCGTTCGGGCTGTGACGGCGGGAAAGCCGTAGGCCCACTGCCGGTCGTTCTGGCGGATATTCTCACTCCCTCTGGTCGCTCGGATAGAGCCGCCAGAACGACTCCGTTCGCTCCCTCCGGGTGCTCACCGCCAACGAGGTGAGGGCTTTCACCGTCGTTGCGGTGGCGGTTGCGGTGCTACGACAGTCCAGAGAAATGACAGAAAGATTCGCAGCCGAAACTGCAGAGTCGTTCAGTTCCCGACCTGACTCGCCCGCTCGACGACGTCGGCGCTGTAGAGTTCGGCGAGGTCGTCGTGCTGGTCGGGACGGTTCTCGTAGACGTCCTGGAACAGCTTGATGGGGGTCATCTGGGCCTGGTAGGTCGCC
>CAZGAX010000101.1:0-15289 GCA_964523745.1 uncultured Halobacteriales archaeon
CAAGATCCAGTGGGCCGTCATGAAGGTGATGCCCCGGGCCCAGTACATGAACGACCCCTTCGGCGGCCACCACGCCCTCAACTTCGAGATCTACGGCCACTTTACGTCCCCTATCCGCCGGCTGTCGGACCTGATCAACCACTGGATCGTTCACACCAACGACGTGCCGGAAGACCTCGTGGCGCTGTGTGACCGGGCCAGCGACCGCCAGAAGGACGCCGAACAGTGCGAACGCGAGTACAAACAGTTCCTCGAAGAGGTTGGCCTCGACCCCGCAGCGGTCAACAACCGGGGGCTCGAGGTCGTCGAGGAAGAGTAGGACTCGAACTTAGGGTCGCTGGATCGATTCCATCAGCGTCAGCACGTTCGATTCTTCGCCGGAGGCCATCTGCGGGTAGGCCCCGAACGACACCACGAAGTCGCCGTCGAGTTTGGCGGCCTCGCAGACGTGCAGGGCGATTTCGACCGGGCTTCCGGCAAGCATCGCGTCGCCTTTGAACTTGACCTGGGTCGTCGAGTGGCCGTTGACCGTGACGGTGCTCTCGCCCTGTCTGGTGAGGTTCTTGAACCCCGAGTACTGGCTCTGGGCCTGCTTTGCCATCTTCTCGGCCGGCCAGTCCTGGACCGGGTTGAACTCCTTGCCCAGGACGTTCACCTGGGGCGTCGTCAGACACGTGAACACGGCGCCGCGCTGCTCGCCTATCGGTCCGAGGTCGACGGTCTTCTCGTACTTGGACAGGACGTTCGTTACTATCACCTTCCGGGTCTGGTCGGCGACGGTGAACTCCCGCTCTATTTTCATGTTTTCCTGCCCGGCCGACTGGTAGCCCGTCTCCTGGACCGCGGCGTCGCTGGCGACAGCCGCGTCTGCGCTAAATTTGGCCGCTTCAGTACCGAGGATGAACCCACAGCCAGCGGTGGCCGCCGCGAGAGCACTCCCGGCGCCGGCGAGGTACGTTCGGCGTTCCATAGTCCTGTGCCGAACTCGCCCGGGGACCACAAGAAATCACCGAACTCGGCGGTCTCCTGTTCGTCGAGCGAAACGTCCGCCACCGACAGGGTGGATACGTTATCCCCGTGATTGATTAGCACGCCGGCTGAGGGTCTGGAACGACCAATGCGACCGCGTTTCCACTCACTGACCGGTCGAGTCGACCGCCTACCTTCCCTGCCTCCGACGGCGAGGTGGGTGGCGTGAGCTACGACCGCTCTATCTCGGCCAGTCCACACGAACTGACGCCCGAGACCGTCTGGCACATCCAGATGCCGGAACTCCGGGTCGGCGCCGGCGCGGCGGAGGAACTCGGCCAGCAACTGGCCGGCCTCGGCGCCGACGGCGACACCCGCGGCCTTCTGGTCACCGACGAAACTCTCGTCGACCTGGGCCACGCCGGCCGCGTCGCCGACCACCTCGAAGACGACGGCCTCGACGTCGACCTGTTCGACGCCGTCGAGCGTGAACCCTCCATCGAGGCCGTCGAGCGCTGCATCGACTTCGTCCGCGAGGAGATGGGCGAATCGGGCTACGACTTCTACGTCGGCCTCGGCGGCGGCAGCGCCATGGACACCGCCAAAGCCACTCGCGCCGTGGTCGCCAACGGCGGCGAAATACTCGACTACGTCGCCGAACCAACGGGCTGGGGCGAGGAGCTGACCGACCGTGGCGCCCCGCTCGTCCTGTTGCCCACGACGGCAGGAACGGGCTCGGAGATCTCGCCCATCGCCATCCTCTCGGTCGAGCAGAAGGACATCAAGGAGGCAATCTCCAGCAACAACGTCCGGGCCGACGCCGCCGTGCTCGATCCGACGCTGACGACGACGCTGCCGCCGGACCTCACGGCGAAGACGGCGATGGACGCGCTGGGTCACGCCATCGAGGGGTACACCACCCACCGCTACGACGACCTGCTTCGGCCGGAGGTCGCCGCCGACCGCCCGGTCTACGCCGGCCGGACGGGCTTTACCGAACTGTTCAGCGAGCGGGCCATCGACCTGCTGTCGAGCAACGTCCGCGCCGTGGTCAACAACGGCGACGACCTGGAGGCCCGGACGAATATGCTGAAAGGAGCCCTCTACGGCGCCATCGCCGGCCTCACGGCGGGGGCGAACCTGGCTCACGCCATGGCCTATCCGGTGGGAAACAAGTATCACACCTACCACGGCGAGACGATTGCCGTGCTGACGCCGGCCAGCACGCTGGGCTACAACGTCGCCAGCGACCCCGAGCAGTACGCCAGCGTGGCGGACCTGCTGGGGGCAAACACCGACGGACTGAACACCCGGGAGGCCGCCGACCGGGCCCGCGAGGAGTTCATCCGGTTGCAGCAGGACCTGAACGTCCTGCCGAGCGGGCTGAACGAACTCGCGGGCGTCACCGAGGAGGACGTCGACTGGCTGGCGTCACAAACTGTGGAGACCCAGCAGCGATTGTTGCGGTGTAACCCCCGGCCGGTGACGAAGGAGGACGCCGAGGAGGTGTTCCGTGACGCGCTGTACAACTGGTGAGTTCCAAATTATTTCCTTCGTAGGTAATAATTGGGGGGAGGGGAATTTTGCCTACGTGGGAAAAAATTTCATGATATTTCCCACGTAGGTAATAATTACTCACTGTCGGTAGTATCCTCGAAATGGCTCGAACTCCCCTCTCTCAGCGACGTGGTCCGAACGAGTGGATCCACCGACTGCAACGACAGGAAAGCCCTCGGCCCGCTGGCTATGGAATATAGTTTTTGTCACTACCGCAACCGCGCAGCAGGGAAAGCCCTCGGCCCGCTGGCAGGTTCTGAGCGGGATATCCTCCCTTCGGTCGGATACTGGCCCGCTCAGAACCTGCCAGCGGGCTTCGCCCTTTCAGTCCGCCAGGCTGCAACCGCGACCGCCCCGCACCACCGTCCTCCCCAGCCGACTCCCTCACTCGCTCCGCTCACTCGGTCGTCCCTCGCACGAGTCGGTCCCTCCATCCGGTCGGGACCTCCCGCGCGCCAACCGATGGCTATCGGTCGGCAAGTAGCCCGTGGATGACGAGAATCCGTCTGTCCGTGTGCCACGTCAACCCCGGGGTACATGGGGACGGACAGTGAATTCTCGTGGTATGCCCTGGCACGTCACGCTCGAACAGGAGACCTACGAGGAGGCCCGGGCCGAGTTCTCGTGGGACCTCCCCGACGATTACAATCTCGCCCGGGACTTCCTCCGGAAACACGACGACCCCGACGTCCCGGCGCTGTACCAGGCCTATCCGGACGGGCGGCGTGAGACCTACACCTTCGAGGACCTCGACGAACGGTCGAACCAGTTGGCCCACGCTCTCGAAGACCTCGGCGTCGGTTGGGGTGACCGCGTCGCCGTCGTCGTCCCGCAAAAGCCCGCCAACCCTCTGACGCACCTGGCGTGCTGGAAACTCGGGGCCGTGTCGCTCCCGCTGTCTATCCTCTTCGGGCCCGACGCGTTGCAGTACCGCCTGGCGGACAGCGGAGCCAGCGTGGTGGTCGCGGACGAGTCCGTCCTGGAGAACGTTCGGTCGGTGGCCGACGACTGCCCGGAGCTGGACCACGTCGTCTCCGTCGACGTGGCCGACCCGCCGGAGGACGTCCGGCCCTTCGACGACCTCGTCGCGGCCTATCCGACGGCCCACGCCATCGCGGACACCGACCAGGACACGCCGGCCATCGTCATGTACACCAGCGGGTCGACCGGCCCGCCGAAGGGCGTCCTCCACGGCCACGGCGTCTGGCCCGGCCACTGTCCGGCCTTCTACATGTACTTCGAGGGCGACGTCTTCGACTCAGTCTTCTGGACGCCGGCCGACTTCGCCTGGATCGGCGCCATGGGCGACCTGCTGTACCCCGCCTGGCACTACGGCCAGCCCGTGGTCAGCTACCCGATGGGGAGTTTCGACGCCGAGACGGCCTTCGAGGTCATGGACGAGTTCGACGTCACGGACGCCTTCCTCCCGCCGACGGCCATCCGGATGTTGATGGACGTTGACGACCCTGCCGAGCGGTACGACCTCGCGATGGAAGCCATCTGTTCCGGCGGCGAGGCACTTACTCCCGAAATCCTCGACTGGGCCGACGACGCGCTCGACGGCGTGGTCGTCAACGAACTGTACGGCCAGACGGAGGCGAACCTCCTCGTGACCAACAGCCGCAGGTGGTTCCCGGCCCAGGCAGGCAGCATGGGCAAGCCCGTCCCGGGCCACGATGTCGCCATCGTCGACCAGGAGACGGGCGAGCAACTCCCCGACGGCGAGGTCGGCATGATCGCCGTCCGCCGCGATGCCGGCGACCCCGTGGTCTTCCAGGAGTACTGGAACGAGCCCGAAAAGACCGAGCGTGCTACCCTCCCGGCGGCCGACGGCGGCGCCCCCTGGCACCTCACCGACGACCTGGGCTACCGCGACGAGGACGGCTACTTCTGGTTCAAGGCGCGCGACGACGACGTGATCATTACGTCGGGCTACCGGGTCGGGCCGGGCGAAGTCGAGAGCGCCATCCTCGAACACCCCGACGTCGGCCAGGTCGGCGTCGTCGGCATTCCCGACGACACCCGTGGCGAGATCATCAAGGCGTTCGTCCAGCCCGCCAGTGGCGTCACCGGCGACGACGCCCTCCGCGAGGAGATCCGTGATCTCGTCAGGGACAATCTGGCCAAGTACGAGTACCCCAGAGAGATCGAGTTCGTCGACGAACTCCCCCAGACGACGACCGGGAAGATCCAGCGGCGGAAGCTACGGGACCGGGAGACGGCCGACGAGTGAACTGCCGGCCACCGGCCGGCCGATTCGTCGCCAGTCGGTACGCCTTAGCCCCACCGGAGTGAACTGATGGTCGAATGAGTGCTCGCGAGGAGTTCGACGCATGGGCGGCCGACGGCCGCGACAGGGGCATGGAGGAGCGTCACTGGCACACTGCCAAACACGCCCTGGCCCGGATGCCCGTCGGGGCTGGCGACACCGTCGTCGACCTGGGCACCGGATCCGGGTACGTCCTCCGGGCGCTCCGGGAGACCGCTGACATCGGCCGGGGCTACGGCCTCGACGCTTCGCCGGAGATGCTGCGCAACGCCAGGTCGTACACTGACGACCCAACGATCGGCTTCCTGCAGGGTGACTTCGACTCACTGCCGTTCGCGACGGCCAGCGTCGACCACGTCTACTCGATGGAGGCGTTCTACTACGCTCAGAATCCTATCCGGACGCTCGAAGAAGTGAGCCGGGTGCTCAGCCCCGGTGGGACGTTCTACTGTGCGGTGAACTTCTACGCGGAGAGCGAATACACTCACGACTGGCAGGAGCTGGTGGAGGTCGACATGACGCTGTGGAGTATGGCCGAGTACCGTGAGGCGTTTCGTGAGGCCGGATTGTGGGTGGCCGAACAGGACGAGATTCCGAATCGTGAGGTGGAGATTCCGGACGAAGAAGCGTTTCCGACCGAGGACTGGGAGACCCGCGAGGCGATGGTCGACCGCTACCGGACACACGGGACGTTACTGACTGTTGGCGTTGCTCCCTGAGATCTCGTGGTGAGGGCCGTCTTTGTCGTTGCGGTTGCTGCGACCTCGAGCGAAGCTACTGGCTAGCGGAGCTCATCAACTGTCGAAACGCGAATACCGAAAAATTGCCGCCTAAGTTACTTTCCGCGACCCTTGCCGCCGTGGACGCTGGGCCGGGTGTGCTCCGTGCCCTTGCCCTTTTTCGTGAGGCCCCGGTTTTGTCGGCCGGCACTTGTCAGGCCACGCAGCGCCCGGTTCTCGTGCTGGTCTTCACAGATCCAGTTGAGGTCGTCGTCGTTCTGGATGGCGGGGTGCTCGGGGTCCACCAGGATGACCTCGTGCCACTTCTGGCGACCGTCCTCCCCGACCCAGTAGCTGTTCAGCACTCTGAGGTTGGGATAGACGCGGGCACACCGCTCTTCGGCGACGCGCTGGATGTTCTTCCGGCGCGTCACCCTCGTCACGCCCTGGCGCTTGGACCGCCGGCCGGCCTTGTGGCGCTGCTTCCGGGCACCGCCCTTCCGGACGCTGACCCGGGCGACCACGATGCCCTGCTTGGCTTTGTAGCCGAGCGAGCGAGCCCGGTCCAACCGAGTCGGACGGTCGATGCGCTCGATGGCGCCCTGTTCGCGCCAGTCCTGCATTCGTTGCCACTGTAGCTCCGCGAGCTTGCCGTCGTCCGGGTCCTTCCAGGCGTCCCGGATGTGGGAGTAGAAGCTCCGTGTCATGGGCTATCACCGCGGGCGTCGAGTGGTTCAATCGTCGGCGGCCGCGCCGCCTCCCGGGTCGTCCCCAGTGATCACATTCCGACCTGCACAGGCAGGTGCCCGCTGGTGCCCGCAGCCCCAGCGAGTTACCGAGACTACCTGACTTGCGTTGTTAAGGTTGTCGAACTTCTCTCACTCCCGGAAATCGCCGTGTTCGTCGATCTCGCCCTTGACCATCCGGGTCGAAGAAATCCGCTCTCCATCTTCTCCGCGCACGTAGGGAACGACGATCCCCTCGATGGGCTCCAGGTCGTTCTTCGCTCGACGTCGGTTGATTTCTGCTATCTCACCGCAGGTCTCCGGCGACGTGACGAGTGCGTCGAGCGACGCGTCAGTCGAGGCGATGCCGTACTCGTCGGTCAGGCGCTCGATGGTAACGTCCCTGTCCCACCGGTCGAGGTCGTCGATGGCCTGCTGGACGCCTCGCCGCCGCTCGACGAACGGAGGCACCGGACGTGGTTCCAGCCTCGTCTCCTGGGCCAGATCGTCGCTGGTAATTGCGACGACGACCCCATCGGTTCCGCGTTCGAGCGCCGTTTCGAACAGTGCCCGGTGACCGTCGTGGAGCGGACCGAAGGTGCCGGCAACTGCGACGCGCATGGCCGCCGTTCGTTCGCTTCGTTGATAGTAGGGGTGGGTCGTTTTCGCTTCTGCCGTCTCTGCTGGGAGTAAGTCGGTCCTAGGTGACGCGAAACTCCCGAAAGCCTGGTCGTCCGCGGAGTAGACCACCTCACCTGGCCAGTAATCTAGCCTCCGTTTACGAACGGTCGCACCCCTTTTCTCTCGCGGTAGCTGACACCTGCCTGTCCCAGGAGGGACACTCCCCATGAAAGACGAACTCAATGCCCTCTTCGACGACCAGTCCCGTCGAGACGTTCTCAAGAAAGGTGCCCTCGCCACGGCTGGAGTCGGTCTCCTCGGTGCAAGTAGCCAGTCAGCAGCGGCCCAGGACGGCGACGCTGGCGGCCAAAAGGCGCTCATCTTCCAGAACGACTTCAAACCGTTCGCTCGGTTCACGTTCGTCTCCGACGTGATCGACTGGGTGCCCAACGTCGAGGAAGTGACGGACAACATCTGGTCGGAGTACAACGTGCGAATGATCCGGTATCTCAACACCGGCGAGCAGGTTCCGTTCTTCGTCGCCCAGGACGCACAGATCGGCCAGTACGACGACCAACTCGGCTTCGTCGTCGACGAGGACGACGACCCCCAGCAACCGCAGGTCTACGAGATGGACAAGAACTTCGCCCTGTTCGGCGACTCCCCGCGACTCGTCACGGTCAACTTCAGCCCCGTCCCCGAAGAAGAGGAAGACGACCTCCTCGACAACGAAGACTGGTGGCAAGACGGCCTCGGCGGAAACGGGGCCGCAGCCGGCAACCAGACTGCCGACAATCAGACCGGGAACCAGACCGGTCTCTGATGGCACCGGAGGCCGCTGAACCTGAACTCCCCATTCGAGGACCCGAGACGCCATTTTTCGACTGCTCGCGAAGCCCGTGCCGGGCGGCCACGCACCAATTTCATATAGCGTTATATAGTTTATGGATTGGGCAAGCAACGCGTTTCGCGGGTCGAGAGCCGACGTTTCCGGGAAAATCGGTTCGAAAACGGGGGTCGATACGGCGTCGGTCGGCCGGCCAGTCGCGGATCAGTCGGCGTCGAAGGCGTCGATGGACTCGAAGCCGCCGTCGGCCACCACGTCTGCGAGGGCGGGAACATCGACATCGCCGACCTGATTGGGATATTTGCGCTGGAAGTATCCCACAACGTTTCGAACGTCGCGCTCGAGGAGTTCGGCGGCGTTGTCGTGGTCGGTCGGCACCGCCTGGGGCCAGTCGAAGACGACGACGCCCTCGCTCGTGACGAAGACGTTGTACTCGCTCATGTCGGCGTGCACCCACCCCTCGCGGTAGGCTGTCGTCACTTCCTCGAGGACGAGATCCAGGATCGGCCGGACCTGTTCGGTCTCGAGTTTCGCCTGGGCCAACTCGACGCCGTCGACTCGTTCCATCACGATGGCGTGGCGGTTGTGGTCGACCGGCCGGGGGACGGAAACGTCCGGATAGACCGTCTCCAGGGCTTCGAACTCCCGTTCGGCGGCCTTGCGCGCGGTGTACATCCAGGAGACGTGTTCCTTGTCGGCCGTGTACTCCCGTTCGCGATTGACTTCCCGGAAGTCGGTGTACCCCTCGCGGTGGAACTTCAGTGCCATGGGCCGGTAGGAGCTGACCTCGTAGACGTCGCTTTCCTTGCCGACACCCAGGGGTGCCCCTACGCCGTCAATCGTCTCGCGTTCGGCAAACGTGTGTAATGCAAGCGCGTCGTACCCCTCGAACGTGAGCCGGAAGCCCGTATACTGGATCGTCTTACGTTCGATAAGCCCACGCTTCTCACAGCGGTCCAGCCGGTAGTCGACGTTTTCGGGGGTGAGTCGCGAAAACTCCGGCAACTTCTCCGAGGCGACCCACTCCGAGAACCGCATCCCCTGCTCGACCCCCGATAGCAGGTGGAAGTCCTCGGGTTCGAGGTCGGCCATCTCGCTCGCGACGTTCTGGACCATGCGGGTCCGTTGGCATCGAGCCGTCAAAAGCCCGGCGCGTCGCCGTTTACTTATATATTATATCAAATAGCGCTATATCAAATGAGGTCGGCGACCGGTACCGGACTTGTGGGTCGTGGGTGAGCGACAACTCGAAAAAACGCCGGAGTACGGCCGCCTGCCTTCTCAGTTCGCGTCGGGAGCCAGCGCATCGACGGTCCGGGTGGCCATCTCATCGTCAACGCCTGTCGGGATCACCACGATGGGCTCGTCGATGGCCGAGACGGCGGCAACGTCGGCAAAGCGCTCCCGTGCCGTCTCTGGCGTGCCGGCGACCCCCAGCGCGTCGACCATCTCGTCCGTGACGGCAGCGCGGGCGTCGTCCCGGTTGCCGGCTCGCCAGGCGTCCGCGACGGCGTTGGCTCCGTCAGGGAAGACCTGCGCAACTGCCCGCCGGTACCCTTCCCCGCTCCCGACGTAATACGCGAGGTGTCCTCGAATTGCGGCCCGGGCCTCCTCGGGATCGTCGCTGACTGCCGATGGGACGTACGGGGCCACCTCGATGGCGCTGGAGTCCCGACCTGCCTCGCGGGCGGTCTCGGCGACGGTCTCGAAGGCCGAGTCCAGGCTTTCGAACGGGATGTTGTGTGGGAGCCAGCCGTTGGCAGTCCGACCGGTGGCTCGCCGGGTGGCCGGTCCGAGGGCAGCCGTGTAAACGGGAACGTCAGTCCCCAACGCGGGGAAATCGGCCACGTCGAACAGTTCGCCAGTGTAGTCGACGCGGCCGTCGTCCTGGAGGAACCGTCTGGCGAGTTCGGTCGTCTCGTGGAGCTGGCGAGCCGGGTTGTCGAAGCTCGCTCCGTGGAGGTCCTCGACGGCCTTCTTCGTGCTCGTGCCGAGGCCGAGGCGGACCCGGTCGCCGGCGGCGTCTGCCAGCGTGGCGGCGGCCTGGGCCAGCGTCGCCGGCGACCGGCCGTACACGTTGGCGATGGCAGTCCCGAGGACTATCGAGTCGGTCGCTTCGGCGGCCCGGGCCAGAGCGACGAACACGTCGCGCCCCCAGAGTTCGCCGCTCCAGACCGCGTCGTAGCCGAGTGATTCTGCTCGCTGTGCGAACGATGCGACGTCGTCTTCGTCGTCGGGAACGAGTACGGCCCGTGACATAGATCGACCGTCGAGGCCTACCCCAATAATTCTACAGCCCTTCGTGGGCGGCGATCGACTCGCGCCAGGCGTCGGGCAACGGCCGCGACTCGCCGGCCTCGGGGTCGAAGGTCACGAGCAAGGTTTCGGCGGTCGCGGCGACCTCGCCGTCGCTCCGAATTTCGTACTCGATGGGGACGCTGGAGTTCCCAAGGTCGGTCGCACGGACGCCGACGGTGACGGACTCGCCCCAGTCGATGGGCCGGCGAAAGTCGATCTCGATGTTAGCGATGACGGCGCTCGTCTCGACGATCGAGTCGCCGACCACGTCCTCGATGTACTGGACGCGGGCCTGTTCGATGTAGGTCGCGAAGACGGCGTTGTTGACGTGGCCGACGACGTCGATGTCTCGAAACCTGACGTCGATCTCGATCTCGTAGTCGAACTCGTCCATAACGAGGGCTGTGTCGGGCGGTCAGTTGCGTCTATCGATCCGGTGTAATCGACGAGACCGACGGCCCGGCACCCGGACCCACAACGGCTTTCTCCCGGCCCTGCCAACGCCGGGTATGCCCGAACTGGCCGACCGAGAGTGGCGACTCGTTCGGGAGGAGGCCCGTCCCGGGCCGATGCAGATGGCCCTCGACGAGATCGCCGCCGAGACCGCCGCCTCCGGTGGCCCGCGAACGGTACGGGTCTACCGCTGGGAACCCAGTACGCTCTCGCTGGGCTACCATCAGGACCCCGCGACCATCGACTGGGGGTTTTGCGACCGCGAGGGTATCACCGTCACCCGGCGCCCGACCGGCGGCGGCGCCATCTATCACGACAACCACGGCGACGTTTCGTACTCCATCGCTGCCCCCGCCGCCGAACTCCCGGGCGACCTGATGGACTCGTACGAATTGCTGTGCGGGCCGCTACTTTCTGCCCTCGAAGGAATCGGCGTCGACGTTTGCTTCGCCGCCGAGAGCCAGCCGGCGATCCACGACCCCGCTTGCTACCTCCGGGAACTCCACCCGGCCCACGACGTGCTGGCCGGCGACGGCCGGAAGATCAGCGGAAACGCGCAGTATCGCCGGAAGGACAGCGTCGTCCAGCACGGCTCGCTCACCTTCGAACGGGCTACCGAGCGCCACCTCGGAACGTTCACGGCGGACCTCGATCGAGGTGCCTTCGAAGGCAGAGTAACGTCGGTCCACGAGCAAGCCGGCGCCGACAGGGAGGCGACGGTTGCGGCGCTGGAAGCTGCGCTCGGAGACTGGGCAAATGCCTACGAGGGTACCTGGACCGACGCGGAACTCGAGCGGGCCAGGCAGCGTGCCGACCGCAAGTTCGCCACCGAGGAGTGGACCCGCGACCGGGTCGACCCGACGGCGGAGTGAGCTGCCTGCGGAGAGGTGGGGTCAGCCTGGAGATCGACGGGGCTAAAGCGCCCGCTTTCCCAGTGTCGCCAATGCGACTCGGTGCCCACGCCTCAATCGCCGGCGGCGTCCACAACGCCGTCGCCGAGCAGCGCGAGTACGGCGGCAACTGCGGCCAGATATTCTCACACTCCCCGCAGGTCTGGCGCGACCCGGCCGTCGACCCCGACGACGCAACACTGTTTCGCGAGGGCTCCGCCAGCCACGACATCGGACCGTGGGTACTCCACTCCTCGTACCTGGTGAATCTGGCCACGCCGAAGGACGACCTCCGCGCGAAGTCCATCGAGAGTCTGCAGGGTGAACTCGACGTGGCGAGCGAACTCGGCGTCGAGTTCGTCAACGTCCACCTGGGTGCCCACACCGGCGCTGGCGTCGAGCAGGGCCTCGCGAACGCCGCCAGCGTCATCGACGAACTCGAGATGCCTGACGGGGTCACGCTGCTGGTCGAGAGCGACGCCGGCAGCGGTACCAAACTCGGCGGGGAGTTCGAACATCTCCGGTCCGTCCTCGACGCGTCTCGCCACGACCTGGGCGTCACCCTCGACACCGCCCACGCCTTCGCCGCGGGCTACGACCTCTCCTCGCCAGCGGCGGTCGATGAAACTCTCGCCAACTTCGACGACGTGGTGGGCTTCGAACACCTGGCCTGCGTTCACCTCAACGACTCGAAACACGGCTGTGGCACCCACAAGGACGAACATGCCCACGTAGGCAAAGGTGAGATCGGCGACGAGGGAATGCGGGCGTTCGTCAACCACGAGGCCATCAGGGACGTACCACTGGTGCTGGAGACGCCGACGGAGAACGGCAAGAGCTTCCCCTGGAACGTCGAGCGGGTGCAGGAACTGCGGAACTAAGCCAGTACCTCTTTTTTCCCGGCGGCGTTCCTCCTGGTCGATGCGCCGTCCGTACTACGGCTGGGTCGTCGTCGCCGCCTGCTTTCTCGGGTCGTTCGTGGTCTTCGGTCTCAGTTACTCGTTCGGCGTCTTCCTCGAACGGATCATCGATGCCTTCGGCGGCTCTCGTGGCGCCACGTCGCTGGTCTTCGGCGTCCAGACGCTCTGTATCTACGTCGGCGCGAGCGTCGTCGGCGTGCTCGTCGACCGGTACGGGACCCGGCGGATGCTCCTTGTTGGAACGGTGTGCACGGCGGCGGGACTAACGCTTGCCAGCCGAACGACGAGCCTCCCGACGCTGATTCTCACCTACGGCGTCATTACAGGACTGGGCCTGAGCGTCGTCTACGTGGTCTCCTACGCGACGGTGACGCGGTGGTTCGACCGACGCATGGGACTGGCCGGCGGCCTCGCCTCTGCCGGCCTGGGGGTGGGGATGCTCGTGGTCGTTCCGGCGGCGACGTGGCTCATCGGTACGCTCGGCTGGCGCGACGCCCTGGTGGGGCTGGCGCTGGGTGCCGCTGCCGTCCTACTGGTGGCAGTGGCACTCGTTCGTGACGACCCCAGAACGGCCGCCGTCGACCCACCGCCGGACGAATTCCGTGGCACACCCCCGGTGCCGAATCGGCAGACCTTGCGCGACCAGTACGACGCCGTGCGGACCATCGCCACCCGGCCGTCCTTCGGGCTCGTCCTGGTGGGGTGGGTGCTCGTCTACGCCTCGCTGTACGTCGTCCTCGCCCACCTGGTCCTCCACTCCGTGGCTGTCGGACTCTCACGGACTGTGGGTGCCACCGCCGTCGCGCTCCTCGGGGCCACCAGCGCGTTTGGTCGGGTCGGCATCGGATTCCTCGCCGACCGAACCGGTCGGCTCCGGGTGTTCGTCGCCTGCTCGGCGGTCATGGGGCTGGCGACGCTGTGGCTGGCCGTCACCCACACGGTGGTCGGCGTCTACGCCTTCGCCGTCGTTTTCGGCCTGGGTTACGGCGGCAACGGCGCGCTCCTCTCGCCATTGACGGCCGACCTGTTCGGCCGGGCCAACATCAACGCCGTCTTCGGCCTCGTCTCGATGGCCTTCGCCATCGCCGGCCTGGTCGCGCCGCCGGCCGCCGGCGCTACCTTCGACGTCTTCGGGGCCTACGACCCGGCACTGCTCGTCGCTGGTGTCGCGGCTATCATCGGGTCCGGCGCCATCGCAGCCGCAGGCCAGCTTGCCTGACGCCCCGCTCCGCTGGGCTTTTTGCCCGTCTCCCCCGAGTCGGGATGTGCGCCAGTTCAGCGCCGAATATCTGGAGACCACTCGCGAGGGCATGTGGGCCGACTCCCGCGAGGCTCTTGGGCCGCTGGCCCTCGACGAGTGCAGTCGGGTCCTCGACGTCGGCGCTGGCACCGGAGCGCTGACCCGCGTCCTCCGCGAGGAGGTTCCCGGCGAGGTAGTTGCCCTCGACGCCGACGCCGACCTCCTGGGCCGCACTGCCGACCCACGGGTCCGGGGCGACGCCACCCGTCTGCCGTTTGCCGACGACGCGTTCGACATGGTGGTCTGCCAGGCGCTGCTGGTCAACCTTCCCGACCCGGAGGCGACCATCCGCGAGTTCGCCCGGGTCTCCAGCGACCGGGTCGCCGCCATCGAGCCGGACAACAGCGCCGTCTCCATCGACTCGACCGTCGATGCCGAACCGCCGCTCGCTCGCCGGGCCCGAGAGCAGTACCTCGACGGGGTGACGACCGACGCGGCGCTCGGTGCGGCCCGCGACGTGTTCGAGCGTGCTGGGCTGACAGATGTCGAGGTCCGGCGATACGAACACGACCGGACGATCGAGCCGCCGTACTCGGAGCGAGCCGTCGAATCGGCCAGACGGAAGGCCAGCGGTGAGGGCCTGGCAGACGACCGCGAGACGATGCTGGCCGGCGAGACCACCCTCGAGGAGTTCGACGACCTCCGCCAGGCCTGGCGGGCGATGGGCCGGGACGTCGTCGCCCAGATGGCCGACCGGGAGTACCGCCAGACCGAGACCGTCCCCTTTTTCGTGACGGTTGGGACGGTTTCGGACTCGGCGGACTGACAGAAGAAACCTTCTGGAAACCCTTACGGTCCAGCCGTCGCAGGCCAGAGTATGGATCCCCGCGTTCGAGACCACGCCGAGATACTGTGTGACTACTGTACCGAGATTCAGGCCGGCGACAACGTCATCGTCAAGGCGCCGCCGGTAGCCGAGGATCTCGTCGTCGCACTGCACGAGGTCATCGGCGAGTACGGAGCGCTTCCGACCTGGTGGGCACGGAGCTCCCGCACCAGCCGGGCATACCTCCGGGCGGTCGACGAGGAAGCGCTGGAGACGAAGTCCCACGACCTGGCGGCGGTGGAGGAGGCCGACGCCGTCATCATCGTCCAGGGCTCGACGAACACCAAGGAGACCAGCGACGTCGATTCGGAGATGATGAGTGCCGCCGGTGCTGCCCACCAGCCGGTGCTTGACGCCCGGATCGACACCCGCTGGGTCGGCACCCAGTATCCCACGCCGGCCAACGCCCAGGAGGCCGAGATGAGCACCGAGGCCTACGAGGACTTCGTCTTCGACGCCATGACGAAAGACTGGGACTCCCAGAAGGAGTTCCAGGCCGAGATGGTCGACATCCTGGACGACGCCTCGGAGGTCCGCATCCGCAGCGGCGACACGACGGACGTGACGATGTCCGTCGACGGCATGGACGCCGCCAACGACCACGGCAAGATCAACCTGCCCGCCGGCGAGGCGTTCACCTGTCCGGTCCCCGATTCCGTCGAAGGTACCGTCCTGTTCGACAAGCCCCTCGTGGTCAAGGGCGAGGAACTCACCGACGTTCGTCTGGAGTTCGAGAACGGCGAGGTCGTGGACTACGAGACGGCCGGCAACGACGCCGTCCTCGGGGCAATCCTCGACACTGACGAGGGGGCCCGCCGCGTCGGAGAACTGGGCATCGGGATGAACCGCGACATCGACCGGTTCACCTACAACATGCTGTTCGACGAGAAGATGG
>CAZGAX010000102.1:0-15256 GCA_964523745.1 uncultured Halobacteriales archaeon
GACGAGAACGTCGACGCGGTCGTCTTCAACATCTTCGGCGGCATCACCCGCGGCGACGAGGTCGCAAACGGGATCAACACCGCGCTCGAACAGTTCGACGAGATTCCCAAGCCCGTCGTCGTCCGACTGGCTGGCACGAACGCCGAGGAAGGCATGGAGATCCTGAACACTGACCTCGTGCAGGTCGAGGGCACGCTGGAGGACGCCGTCCAGGCGGCCGTCCAGCGGGCCGAGGAGGTGGAAGCATGAGCGTCCTCGTCGACGAGGACACCCGCGTCGTCGTCCAGGGCATCACCGGCGGTGAAGGGAAGTTCCACACGGAACAGATGATCGAGTACGGGACGAACGTCGTCGCCGGCGCGGTCCCCGGCAAGGGCGGCCAGGAGGTCGCCGGCGTTCCCGTCTACGACACGGTCGAGCAGGCCGTCGAGGCCGAGGACGCCAACACCTCCGTCGTGTTCGTCCCGCCGGCCTTCGCGGCCGACGCCGCTCACGAGGCCCTGGCGGTCGACGATCTGGATCTCGTCGTGACCATCACCGAGGGCATCCCGACCCAGGACATGAGCAAGGTCTACCGCCGCCTGCAGGAGACCGACACCTACCTCATCGGGCCGAACTGTCCGGGCATCATCACACCCGGCGTCGCCAAACTGGGCATCCTGCCCGGCAACATCTTCTCGTCGGGCAACGTCGGCCTGGTTTCCCGGTCGGGCACCCTGACGTACCAGGTCGTCGACAACCTCACGGCGCGTGGCTTCGGCCAGTCGACCGCCGTCGGCATCGGCGGCGACCCCATCATCGGGACGGACTTCATCGACGCGCTCGAGCTGTTCGAGAACGACCCCGAGACCCACGCCGTCGTGATGTGCGGCGAGATCGGCGGCGAGGACGAGGAAGAGGCCGCCCGATTCATCGGCGAGTACATGGACACCCCGGTCGCGGGCTTCATCGCCGGACGGACGGCCCCGCCGGGCAAGCGGATGGGCCACGCCGGCGCCATCGTCTCCGGTTCGGGCACCGGGACGGCCCAGAGCAAGATCGACGCCCTCGAAGGAGTCGGCGTCCCCGTCGGCGACACCCCCGAGGAAGTCGTCGACCACATCGAAGACCTGCTGTAACGGGGTCTGGCGACTGCCCCGTACATACAAGCCACAGCACGCCGTGGCTCCGGGCGTGACACACGAGACGTTCGACCACGACATCGAAGTGCAGTACCGGGACCTGGACCCTCGAAGACACGTGAACCACGCCCGGTACGTCTCCTACCTCGAACAGGCCAAGGGCAAATTTTTCGTCGAGGTACTCGGCACGTCACTTTCGGTCGCGAACACGGCGGTCCGGCACCTGGAACTCGACTATCGGGCCCCCATCGAACCGGACCGGACCGTCCAGGTCTCGCTCGGTCCGGTCGACCCCGGCGATACGAGTTACACTATCCAGTACGAGGTCACCGACGGCGAGACCGTCGTCGCGACGGCAGAGACGGTTTCGGTTCTGCTGGACGACGACGGGCGACCCCGTTCACTCCCCGAGGAGTGGCGCGACCGGATTGCACCGTACGAACCGGCCTGACGTCAATTCCTCTCCACCGGTACCTGTGTCGTCCGCTCTCAGAGAGTGTCGTTCGGGTCGTGCTCGGACGCCATCCGCTGTGCCTCGTCGGCGTACCGCGACCGTATCTCGGGATCGGTCTCCTGACTCAGGTCGTCGGGCGACACGTCGAGTGCTACGTTCGTGCCGCGTGCCTCGCCGCTGAAGCTGGTCAGTGCTCGTTCTTTGCGGAACGACCGGCTCCCGTCCGGCGTCGCGTAGGTGAGAATGATCAGGTTCTGCTCGTCGTCGGAATAGGTACGCTCGACCAGCCAGACGCGGACGTCCTCGGCCATACCTTTGTTGTCCGTGGGGCCCTTCCGTAAATCCGTTCCCGGTGATCCACGGCGATAGAACAACAGTCCGCAAACAACGAAACAGTAGTTACCACCTTCGTTCGGTAGGTTCGAACGGGTGTCTTGGTTCCGGAATTCCCCCACGTGAACGTTCCGTTGCAGTTTTAAGACGGGATGATGAATGTTCAAGACATGGCCCATACCTGCCGGGACTGTAAGCGTACCTTCGGGTCCCAGCTGGAACTCGACCTTCACCGGGACAACTGCTCCGAAGGGCAGCTTTTCTGCAACGAGTGTGGCGAGCGATTTCCCGAGCGAGCCGGCACGGAGGACGGATGGCACTATCGCTGTCCGAACGACGATTGTGATGGCGAGGGAATCGGCGAAGACATCCACCGCGTAACGGACGTCCGGATGGAAACACCGTAGTTCTGGTTAACAGACCGTCGACCTGGTAGCTAGCCCAGTAGTCCCAACGCGGGTTCTTTCTCCCCGGCACCGAGACGGTACTCGTCTCCTCGTTCGGTCGTTCGGCGGAGCCAAACTATACGTATCCGGCCCCGAAAGCACGGCTTAATGATAGAGGCGCGGGGTCTTCGTAAGGAGTACGGCGACTTCGTCGCCGTCGAAGACAACACCTTCTCGGTCGAAGACGGCGAGGTGTTCGGCATCATCGGGCCGAACGGCGCCGGCAAGACGACGACGTTGAAGATGCTCGCCGGCCTGCTCGAACCCACTGCCGGCGAGGTCACCGTCGCTGGCTACGACGCCAGCGACCGCGAGATGCGCCAGCGACTGGGCTTTCTCCCCGAGGAATCGCCGCTGTACGAGGAGATGACGCCACGTACCTACCTCCACTTTTTCGCAGACCTCTACGACGTTCCAGACGGCGTCGCCGACCGTCGGATCCACGACACGCTCGACGACCTGGACCTCCAGCACCGCGACAGGCAACTAGGAGACATGTCCAAGGGCATGAAGCGCAAGGTCGCCATCGCCCGGTCGCTGATCAACGACCCGGAGGTCCTCATCTACGACGAACCCGGCAGCGGCCTCGATCCCCTGACGACGAACTACATCATCGAGTTCACCGAACAGCTCGCCGACCAGGGCAAGACGATCGTCTTCAGCGCCCACAACCTGTTTCACGTCGAGAGCATCTGCGACCGGGTCCTCATTCTCAACGAAGGCGAGGTCGTCGCCCGGGGCGACCTCGACCAGCTACAGGCGGACTACGGCGAGACGCAGTACCACGTCTACACGACCGTCGAAGTGCCGGGGAGCAGCCGCGAGAACGGCCAGTACCACCGCGTCGTCGAGACGATGGACGCCGTCGAGGATACCCGCGAAGCCGCCGAAGACCGGGGCGGTACCGTCGTCGACATCCGCACCGAGGAGTCCAGCCTCGAGGAGGTGTTCCTGAACGTCGCCGAGCCCGGGCGGCGTGGGGAGGTCTGAGGCGTGCGGCTCCGCAAGCTCCTCCGGATCGCACGCTGGGAGGTGACCAAGAACGTAGGCGGCGTCGACCGCCGGACGGTGCTGGTGGCCGTCGGTGCCGTGGCGCTACTCGGCGCAGTTGCCCCGATCGTCGCGGCTGGCGGGGGCGTCAGTCTCGACGACGGCATCTACCGGGTCGGCGTCACCCAGTCCAGCCCGTACTACGAGGTGGTCGCGACCGACGACACGTTCGCCGTCAGGCCCGACGCCACCGCGACCGACCTCGGGCAGGGAGACGTCGACCTGTTGGTCCGGGGACGCCACGTCGAGGCGACGGGCGACCCCAAGAGTCGCGCAGCCTACGAGGAACTCAGGACTGCGGTCGAGCGGTACAACGACCGGCAGTTACGGGACCCGGACGAAAACCGGACGGCCGCGTTTCCGGTCGAGGTGTTGCTCCAGTACCAGCAACAGGAGGGCGTCGAGACGACCGTCGGCGGCGGTGACGGCGGGACCGGAACCGGCGGAGGAGGCGCCACGAGCCCCGGCGGCGGGACGAACGGCGGTGGTTCCGGTGGCGACGGAACAGGTGACGGGTCCGGCGGAGCTGGCACCGGTAGTACCGGCGGGACGGGTGGTGGCGGCCTCGGCGGTCTGGGGTCCGGCCTGTCGGGCAGTTCGTCTATCTCGGGGTCACCCTCCGACATCTCGCCGCCGTTTCCGTTCCAGTCGCTCGTTCTCGCGTTCGTCTTCGTCATCCCGCTGAACTTTCTGATCCAGGCCTACGGCAGCACGATGCTCTCGGAACGCCTGAACCGCCGGGGCGAACTCCTCCTGGTGTCACCCGTCACCCGGACAGACATCATCGCCGGCAAGACGCTTCCGTACCTCGCCGGCGCGCTGGCCGTGGAAGCGGCTATCGCCGTCGGCCTTACGTACATCACCCAGGGCACCCTTGGCGGGCTGCTATCCATCGCCGCCGTGTTCCCGCTCGTCCTGCTGTTTCTCGGGGCCACCTTCCTCGGGGCGATGTTCGCCCGGTCGTTCAAGGAACTGACCTTCGTCACCGTCACGATCACCGTCACGCTGACGAGCTACGCGTTCGTCCCGGCCATCTTCACCGACGTGGACGCCATCGCGCTCATCTCGCCGCTGACCATCGTCGTCCGCGACCTCCAGGGGCAGGCCATCGGCGCGGGGGAGTTCGCCTTCTCGACGCTCCCGCCACTGCTCGCGGCGGTCGTCCTGTTCGGCCTCGGCGCCGGGCTCTACCGCGAGGAGGACATGTTCACCCAGCGTGCCATCCCGCTGAAGGTCCTCGACGCGCTGGCCGGGCGAATTCGCCGTCCCTGGCACGTCGGACTGATGAGCGGCGTGCTCCTGCCGTTCGTCTTCGTCGCCGAACTGCTCGCCATCGCCGGGCTGTTTGCCCTCGGCGAACTGTCGATTCCGCTCCTGTTCGCGCTCGTCGCCGTCGTCGAGGAGGTCGGCAAGAGTCTACACGTCTACGCCAATTACGCCCACAACCGGTTCGACAGGAGTCTCCGGACGGCGCTCGTACTGGGTCTGTTCAGCGGCCTGGGCTTTTTCCTGGCCGAGAAGCTGACGCTGATCGCCCAGCTCGTCGGTCTCCCGGACCTGCGTGCGGGACAGGCCGCGCTCCAGACCGGGGCGACCGGGCCGGAACTACTGCTCCTCTTCCTGGCGCCGCTGGCGCTGCACGTCGTGACGGCCAGCATCTCGGCGGTCGGCGCCCGGAAGGGCAGAGAATCGTACCTGGTGGCCATCGGCGGGGCGATGCTGGTCCACTTCGTCTACAACTCCTGGGTGGTGAGTACCCTTGGCTGACCGCGACGCAGACCGCGGCGCCAACCGGTCGTGGATTTCGGGCTCCCGGGGCGCAATCGCCCGGCGCGACCTGGCATCCCTCAAGCGCGAGAAGACTATCGTCCTCGCCCTCCTCATACAGCTCTTCGTCGCGGCGTTCTCGTCGTTCCTCGTCGTCGGCCTCACCTCACTGTACGACCCCGGTGCGGTCGAGAGCGGCGGCGTCGAGGTCGGCGTCTCCGGCGAGTACACGGAACAACTTGTGACGGCGGCGGACGAGGTGGAGGGCGTCGACGCTGTCGTCTTCGAGGATGCCGAGGCGGCGATGGGGGCCTTCGACGGTGGGGAGGTCCACGCCGTCTTGCGGGCGAATCCACGCTCGACCGACTCGGGCTCGGTCGTCGACGTGACGGCCATCGCCCCGGCAGAGAGCCTCAGGTCGACGCTGATCGTCGTCCAGATACGGAACGTCCTCTCGGAACTGGAGTCCAACCTCCGGGAGGCGCGGTCGGCCTACCTCGAGTTCGAGCCGATCGAGGTCCCGGAGCAGACCAACGCCAGTCCCTACTTCGGGTTCACCTACACCGTCCTGATCCCGCTCTTGCTCTTCCTGCCGCCGTTCATCAGCGGCTCTATCGCCGTGGACGCCATCACCGAAGAGATCGAGCGCGGCACGCTGGAACTGCTTCGGGTGGCTCCGGTCTCGCTGGTCGACGTGGTCGAGGGCAAGGCGATGGGCATGATCGTGCTGGCTCCCGCTCAGGTGATCCTCTGGATCGGGCTGCTGTCGATGAACGGCATCACCGTTAGCAATCCGCTGGCGCTGCTCGCCCTGGTGACGGCCATCACCACCGTCGTGGTCGTCCTCGGCGTGGTCCTCGGGCTTGTGACCCGCCAGCGGCGCCAGGCACAGCTACTTTATTCGGTGCTCGTGTTGGTGCTGTTCGGCCTCGCAGCGGCGCTGCCCGAGCACCCGGCAACCACGGTTGCGAAGCTGGCCGTCGCCAGCGGGACCCGGCTGACGACGGGTCACGTCGTCGGGTTCGTCGTACTTGCGACGCTGGCCTACGTCGGAACCCGACGGTTCGTCGGCCGTATCGACCCTGAGTCCCTGTAGCCCGCGCCGACTCGCTAGCTTTTCCTCGGTGGCGCTCCACCCGCCGCTATGGAGTACACGACCCTCGGTGACACCGGTCTCGAAGTCAGTCGCATCTGCCTTGGCTGCATGAGCTTCGGCACTCCCGAGTGGCGCGAGTGGGTCCTCGACGAGGAGGAGAGCCAGCCTATCATCGAACGCGCCATCGACCTGGGTATCAACTTTTTCGACACCGCAAACATGTACTCGGAGGGCGAATCCGAGCGAATCCTCGGTAATGCCCTCGAGGGCAGGCGGGACCGGATGACTGTCGCCACCAAGTGTTACTTCCAGATGGACGAGAACAACCCTCACTCGGGTGGCCTCTCCCGCAAGGCCGTCGAGCAGGAACTGTCGAACTCGCTGGACAGGCTGGGGATGGATACCATCGACCTGTACCAGATCCACCGCTGGGACTACGACACGCCCATCGAGGAGACGATGCGGGCCCTCGACGACGCCGTCCGGCGCAATCAGGTCCGGTACCTCGGCGCGAGTTCGATGTGGGCCCACCAGTTTGCCGACGCCCTCCACACCAGCGACTCGCTCGGCCTCGACCGGTTCGTCTCGATGCAGAACCACTACAACCTCCTCTACCGCGAGGAGGAACGGGAGATGCTGCCCCTGTGCGAGAAAGAGGGCATCGGCGTCCTTCCGTGGAGTCCCCTGGCACGTGGCTACCTGGCCAGGCCCCACGAGGAGTTCGACGCCACGACGCGGGGAGAGACCGACGAGTACGCCACGGAACACCCCTACTTCGAAGGGAACGGACGGAAAGTCAACGAGCGCGTCGGGGAACTGGCCGACGAGAAGGACGCCTCTATGGCACAGATCTCCCTTGCGTGGCTGTTGCACAAGGACCGGGTCGACGCACCCATCGTCGGCACGACCAGCGTCGAACACCTGGAGGAAGCGGTCGAGGCGCTCGACATCTCGCTGTCCGACAGCGACCTCGAGTGGCTGGAGGAACCCTACGAGCCGGTCCGCGTCAGCGGTCACGAGTAACTCTCCGTCCCGAGTGTCGGTGATTTCCAGTCAGTTTCACCGGATAGGCAAAGCGAACGTTTGAGTTATCTGCCAAATTTACGTTGGTTTACACAGACGTTGTTATCCATGCACCGCCGCGCGTTCCTGGCCGTAGCCGGGACCTCGGTCCTTTCCGGCTGTGGGCTGCTGGCCGGTGAGAGCAACCCACCGCCCTCCCGGTCCGAAGGTGAGAGCACCCCCACGGCTTCACAGTCTGACGCTGGGAGTAGCTCCGCAACTTCACGATTCGAGGGTGAACCCTGTACCGAAGCGTTCGGGGACCGGGCGACCTGCTACCACAGCGTCTCGGAACCGGGGTGGAGTCTCGTCCTCAGACCCGATCGAGAGCGGGTGACCGACCCTTCCCGGCCGTTGACGTTTACCTTCGAGAACGGCCGCTTCGACGCGGTTCGAGTCTTGCTTACCTTCCCGGTCCTCTACCGACGTGTCGCGGGTGAATGGTATCGGATCCCGTCGCGGCGCCAGGACAGTGGCGGCGTCGCGAAGGTACGACCCGGCGATTCGTTGAGGTTCGCTCTCGTCTCGAAGGGCTCTCAAGCCGGCGACGTCGACGGCGGTCTCGTACAGCGATACGGCGGCGGACAGTTCGCATTCGGCGTTCTGACGTACAGCCCGCGACGTACCGTTCTCGCCCGGTTTGTCGTCGAGGCGGACCCGCTGTCCCTCTCGCTGCCAGGCAACGTGACGACGACGCGCGACGACGCAGTCGTGACAGTCAGACACGACCGGCTCCGCGAGGATGACCAGACGCTCACCCTGGAGATCAAGGAGCACCCCGACGCCGCTGACCCTGTGAGGCTTCCGGCGGAACTGTTTCGGAAGACCTGGGAGCTACGAACGGTCGCGTTACTCGAACGCGAAGACGTCTCAAAAGTCGTCGTCCGGAGCGAGCACCACTCGTACTTTCGGACGCCCGTGGAGTGGCTCGAAGATGCAGGCGCCTGGCAGGGGCAGGACGTAACGTATGCCGTTGGCTCGACTGCGTTCACGCTATCCCAGGAGTCGGTGTCCGACTAGCTGTCGCGTTCGGCCGCTCCAGCGGAATCGGTCACTTCCTCCATCGTCTCGTACTCCTCGTCGGCGTAGGCTATCAGCCGTACGTCGGTTAGCGACTCGGGTTCGTAGGCTGCTATCTCCTCGGCGATGATCCGGGCGCCGTTCTCGAGGCTGAATCCCGCGACGCCACAGCCGAGTGCGGGAATCACGAGCGACTCTGCGCCGAGTTCGTCGGCTTTTTCGAGGGTGTTTCGGGTGGCATCCGCGATGCTTTCGGCGGTGGCCCGGCCGTCGCCGTAGTGGGGCATCGCCGCCGCGTGGACGACCCACTCTGCGTCGAGGTCGTAGGCATCGGTGACGGCCACGCCGCCGAGGTCGACCGGCCCCTTGGAGACGGCCTCCTCGTTTATCTCCTCGCCGGCTCCTCGTCGGAGCGCGCCGGCGACGCCGGACCCCATCTGGAGGCTCGTCCCGGCGGCGTTGACGAGGACGTCAGCGGACTGTGCGGCGATGTCGCCCTGGACGACCGTGAACTCCATGTGGACTGGTGGGGTCGCGCCGGTCAAAATTCCCTCGCCGGTCGCCAGGATTATTTGCGAGTCGGCCGCAGTTCGAGCCAATGACCGACGGGGACGCGGACGCCGAGAGCCAGGTGACCGAGGAGACAGCGGCCGACCGCGACGGGGCCGATCCCGACGAGACCGACCCCCGTACGTCAGAAGGGACTGAATCCGCGTCGGATACGACGCCCGTGTCGGACTACACGACGGGTCGTCGGTCCATCTCGGGCCGGATTCGCGTCATCTGGGGGGTTCGCGTCGTCGTGTTCGCGCTGGTCCTCGGGGGTATCGGGACCGCCGTGGCCCGGGCCACCCAGCGACTGCCCCTGGTCGCTGGCGCGGTCCTCGCCGGCCTCGTCCTCCTCCTGGGCCTTCCGTGGGTCCACCTCCGGTATCGCGTCTGGACCTACGAACTCCGCGAGGACGCCCTCTTCCTCGAACGCGGCGTCGTGACCCACGTGAAGACCATCGTCCCGTTCGTCCGGATCCAGCACGTCGACACGCAACGCGGTCCCCTCGAACGCTCGCTCGGACTCTCGACGCTCGTCGTCTACACCGCCGGATCCCGGGGGGCCGACGTCTCGATTCCGGGGCTGACACCCGAGGAAGCGCGAGACCTCCAGCACCGGGTGAAAGAACTCGCCATCGAGGCCGAGGGCGGTGACGCCGTGTGAAACTCAGCCCGCGTTCGATCCCCTACCGCGTCCTCGAAAACGGCATGCGGGTGGCGGGGTTCGTCGTGTTCGGCGTCGTGACGTCTTCGTCCGACGCACCCCTCACGTCGGCTCTCGTCGTCGGCGCCCTTGCGCTTCTCGGCGTCCTCGCCTCGGTCGCCTGGGAGATCGCCTACCACCGCCGGTTCGACTACGACCTGACCGACGACACGTTCGACATCAACTCCGGCGTCCTCTCGCGTCGGGAGCGGGAGATCCCCTACCACCGCATCCAGAACGTCGACGTCTCACAGAACGTCCTCCAGCGGACGCTCGGCATCGCAGAACTCCGACTCGAAACGGCCGGCGGCAACGAAACCGAAGCGCAGTTGCGGTACGTCAGTCGGGTCGAGGCCGACCGTCTCCAGGACGAAATCAGTCGACGAAAGCGCGGCGACGAAGCGGCCGGTGCCGAAGCGGCCGAGGCCGAGACGACCGAGGAACTGTTCCGTCTCGAACCACGAGAGCTTGGAATCTTGGGCCTCGTCTCCGCCGACTTCCGGCTGATCGGGTTCGTGACGATCGTGCTGTCGGGGTTCGCACCGACGCTGGCGGACACGGTCGCTCCCGGTCCGGAACTGCTGTTGTTGCTGGGTCCGGCCGTCGCCGTCGTCGTACTTTTCGGCCTCTGGGCCGTCAGCGGCGTCCTGGCGATGCTGCGCTACTGGGGATTTCGCCTGTCTCGCTCGGGAGACGAACTGCGGTACGAACGGGGCCTCCTCCAGCGGTACAACGGCACCATCCCGCTCGAGAAGGTCCAGACGGTGACGATTCGAGAGAATCCCCTGGCCCGGGCCCTGGGTTACGCGACGCTCGTCGTCGAGACGGCGGGCTACACCCAGGGGAACGGGTCGTCCGTCGAGTCTGCGGTTCCACTGGCACGTCGCGACCGGATCGACGAACTGGCTCGGGCCGTCGAACCCATCGGCGAGGTGTCCTTCGAGCGGCCTCCGAAGCGAGCACGGACCCGGTACGTGTTCCGCTATGCCATCGCCGTCGGCGTCCTCACCGGCCTCGGCTACCTCGCCCACCAGGTGACCGACGCGTTTCCCTGGTGGTACTGGGTCGCCAGTCTCCTGGTGGTCGTCCCCCTGGCGGCACACCTCTCCTGGGCCAACCGGGGCTACTACGCCGACGGGGACTACGTCGTCACCCGGAACGGCTTCTGGCGTCGCCAGACGACTATCGTTCCGTACTACCGGGTCCAGGCGGTGTTCAGCACGCAGTCGATATTCCAGCGACGGCGGGACCTGGGTTCCGTAACGATCGACACGGCGAGCAGCGGCGGGCTTTCGGGTGGCGACGCAGTCGCCGTCGACGTGGACTCGTCGGTCGCCGACGACCTCCGCGAGTCGGTGGGTCGTCGCCTCCAGGCGGCCCTGGCGGCCCGTCAGAGCCGGGCCAGTTCGTCGAACACGAAGGCAACGTAGTACTACTCGACAGGTCGCCGGTAGGATTATGATTGTGCAATTACAGCAACGTCCATGGAACGAGCGGCGCTCGAACGCTGGGCGGGTGCAGTCGGCGTCTTCCTCACGCTCGGTGCAATTTCCCTGGCGACGGTCATCTCGCCGGACTTCCGGTGGACTGCTCACGCCCTCTCGAACCTCGGCGTGACGACGACGGCCCCGGGAACGGACACGACGGCCCTCCTGTTCAACGGCGGCCTGATACTCGGCGGACTCGTCAGTCTCGGCTTTGCAGCCTACCTGTACCGGGCGGGGACAACTGCCCTGGACCGGGCGGTGGGCGTCAGTTTCGCCATTACCGCCCTCACGATGGCTGCGATAGGCGTCTTTCCGCAGGGTCGGTCGCTTCACTTTCCCGTCGCCGTCGCGTTCTACCTGCTGGTCTCGGTGACGCTGCTGACTGCGGCTGGCGCAGCCTATCGGACCGACGAGTCGTCGTGGGCGCTGACCAGCCTCGCGCTCGGTTCGCTCAACCTCGGCGTCTGGCTGGTCTGGGGGCTTCTCGGTCCGGTCCGCCGCGATGGACTGGCCGTCCCGGAGATCGCCGGCGCAGTCGCCTTCGCCGCCTGGGTGCTGCTGGCCGTCCGGCGGTCGGGACCGGCCTGAGCCGGCCGCCACGGTATCTCCGGCGGGAGTTACCACAGTGAACTCGTGCGATATTTACAAGTCCCCGGCCGACGATGGTCGGTCAGTCACATGGTCGCCGTCGAGACGGACCGGCTCACGAAGCGCTACGGCGAGGTTACGGCGCTGGATGCCCTCTCACTGACCGTCGAATCTGGGTCGTTGTACGGCTTGCCCGGGCCCAACGGCTCCGGCAAGGCGACCACGATCGAGGTCTTGACCGGCCAGCGCGCACCAACTTCGGGGACAGCCGCCGTTCTCAGCATCGACCGGTGGGCCGACCGATGACCCGTCGCCAGCGGCTGGTCGGCGGGGCCAGCCTCGCCGTCCTTCTGGCCATCCTCGTCGTCGCCGGTCAGTTCGTCCAGTTGCTCGTCCCCTTTGCAGGAGCCGTCTACGACGGCGTCGACCGCAGTGCCGGGACCATCGAGAGTCCGTACGGGGAAGCGACGGTCACCTACGACGAGTACGGCGTGCCCCACGTCGAGGCCGAGAACGAGCAGGCACTGGCCTACGCCGTCGGCTACGTCCAGGCCCGGGACCGGCTGTTCCAGATGGACCTCTACCGGCGGATGACCAACGGCACTCTCTCGGAGGTGGCCGGCCCGTCGACCGTGCAGTCGGACGTCTTCCACCGGAAGATGGGATTTCGGGAGGCCGCCGAGGTTAGCTGGGAGCGCCTGGAAGGGACCGCACACGGCGACCGACTGGAGGCGTACTCGGCCGGCGTCAACCACTTCATCGAGACTCGTCCCCTGCCGATGGAGTTCCGGCTGAACGACTACGAGCCCCGGAAGTGGACGCCCGTTGACTCGCTGCTCGTCGGCGAGCAACTGTCCTGGCAGCTTTCCGGGAGCTTCGACGAACTCGAGGCCGCGACGGTCCGGCGCCAGCTCCCCCGGGCCGCCGACCTGTATCCTCGCCACCTGGACCACGGCGAGACCATCATCAGGGAGTCGGCCGGCCACGAGTGGTCGCCGTCGAATCGGGCAGCCACGATCGGGTCGCCCTCGGTGGGGTCGACCGAAACGGAGTCGGCCACGACAGACTCGAACGTCACCGCCGTCTACGAGTCGGTCCGGGCATTCGAGGGACAGACGGGTCTCGGGTCGAACAACTGGCTCGTCTCCGGCGAGCACACGAAACGCGGCGACCCGATCCTGGCCAACGACCCGCACCTGACGCTGACGGCGCCGCCCATCTGGTACGAGATGCACCAGGAATCCCCTCAGCGCGACGTCCGCGGCGTCGGCTTCCCGGGCGTACCGTTCGTCGTCATCGGGTCGAACGAGGACCTGGCCTGGGGCGTGACCAACGTCGGCGCCGACGTCACCGACCACTACACATACGAGTGGCGAAATGGCGAGTACTGGTACGACGGCCAGTGGCGCGAACCCGAAACCCACACCGAGACCATCCACGTGAACGGTGGCGAGGACCGCACGATCACCGTCAAGCGGACCGTTCACGGCCCGGTCCTGTCCGAGGAAAACCAGCGCGTCGCCGTCGCCTGGACCGGGCTGACGGCGACGACCCTCTCTCGCTCGGTCGAGCGGATGTCCCGGGCCGAAAATCTCTCGGAATTCGAGACCGCCCTCCGGGAGTGGGACGTCCCGGCCCAGAACGTGGTCGCCATCGATCGGGACGGCGGGACGCTCTACCGGGCGACGGGGAAGTACCCGATTAGAACTGTCGACGGCGAGCGAGTCCCCGGAAACCGGGTCTTCAACGGCTCGGCGGGCCACGGCGAGTGGCGGGGCTTTACGCCCTACGGCCGGTCGAACTGGTCGGGCTTCGTCGCCTTCGAGGACGTACCCCACCTCGACGACCCGGGCTACGTCGGGACGGCAAACCAGCGCGTGGCCGACGACCCGGGCTTCTACATGGGTACCAGCCGGAACTTCGCGGATCCCTATCGCGGCGCCAGAATCTACGACCGCCTCGAGGCCCTCGTCGAATCCGACGAGCCGGTGACCCGGGCGGACCTCGTGGCGATGCAACGCGACACCTACTCGCCGCTCGCTGCCGCCTTCACGCCGATTGCTCTCGAAGGAACCAACCTCTCGGCGGACGCCGAGCGGGCCGCGAATCGGCTCGACGACTGGAACTACGAGATGACCCGGGATTCGAGAGCAGCCCTCGTCTTCGCCCGCTGGCGACACCACTTCCGCAACGAGACCCTCGGGGACGAGTACTACGCCAACGGTTTGGATGCGGGCTACTACCCCCGGTTCTGGACGCTCCAGCACCTCCCGGCGAACAGTTCGTGGTACGACGACCGGTCGACCCAGGAGGTCGAGACGCGGGGCGACATTTCGGCCCGGGCGCTCGAACTGGCCGTCGACGACATCCAGCGACAAGGCTGGGAGACCTACGGCGACTACAACGTGGCCAACGTCGACCATCCGTTCCCGCTGTCCTTCCTGGACTATCCCGAGGGTCCCATCGACGGGTCGCCGTACACCCTGTCGAACTACCGGGTCAGCGATGGGGACCCCCTCGGGAGTAGCTGGCGGATGGTCGTCGACGGCGAGGGTGCTGTCGGCGTCATTCCCGGCGGGAACTCCGGCCGTTACTTCTCGCCGCACTACGCAGACCAGTACGAAATGTGGCGCAACGGCGAGTACAAACCCTTGATTCTGGACCCGGCGGGCCAGCCGACGCTGGTCTTCGAGGAGGGTGGGTCGTGAGTCTGCTTCCCCGATCTGTGGCGGTTGCCCGGGCCCGGATTCGGACTGGCGACCTGGCAGACCCTGCGATGGCCGTGGCGTTTCTGCTGGGCCTGGTTCTCGCACCGCTGCACTGGTCGGGGGTTATCGTTGGCGGGGCGCTGCTGGGACTTACGGCGCCGACGGTCCGCCGGGCGCTAGTGCTCGGGCTGACCTACGGCCTGGTGGTGCTGTTCCTGTTCGCCGTGTGGCTCCTCTTCCAGGGCGTCTTCGGGAAGTTCGTGGGAATTGGCCAGCTCGCGCTGGTGACGGTGGTGTTCGGACTGGTCTTGCCGCCCCTGGCTGCTGTCGGCGTTCGGGGCCTGACTTGAACGGGTACGACGTGGCTTGGCTGTATTCGCTACTGCGGCGACGATGGTGGGATAATTCCGACGTTACCGACACGGTGTCGCCTGTATCTGGAGCCAGTTGAACATATGAACAGACGTTCAAGTGAGCGGCTAGTCCGGAACTTAATCCGACCACGGCCCATTGCACCTGGCTTCTGCGAGCGTCGGTAACTATACTAGCGGGAGTGTTCTCAGTCCCTGGCTATACGTTTCAGCCCCTACGGCAGCCGCAGTGTCAAGAAAGCCCTCGACCCGCTGGCTATGGAATTGAGTTCTTGCTGCCGTCACCGCAACGGGGAGAAAGCCCTCGGCCCGGTGGCGGTCGCTGAGCGACATATCTCCGCTCCCTTCGGTCGCTCGATAGTGGTCGCTCAGACGACCAAGATAAACGCCACCGGACCTCGCCCTTTCAATCCACCAGGCCAGCACCGCCACCGCCCCGCACCACGACCCTCCCCAGCCGATTGCGGTGCTCGGCCTACGGCCTGCGCTCTCTGCTCACGG
>CAZGAX010000103.1:0-14496 GCA_964523745.1 uncultured Halobacteriales archaeon
AACGCCGTCGAGGCGCTCGATCTGCTTTTGCTGCTGGTCTTCGGAGACCTCCTCGATGTCGACCTCCTCTTCCTCGTCGACCTGGAACTCGTTGACGCCGACGATGATGCGTTCGCCCTCTTCGATCTCCTGCTGGCGCTCGAAGGCGGTGTCCTGGATCTGGCGCTGGACCCACTGCTCCTCGATGGCCCGGCGCATCCCACCGCGCTCGTCGATCTCGTCGATGAGGTCGAAGGCCTCCTGTTCGAGTTCGTCGGTCAGGCTCTCGACGTAGTAGCTCCCGGCGAGCGGGTCGATCGTGTCCGCAGCGCCCGACTCGTGGGCCAGGATCTGCTGGGTCCGGAGGGCAGTCCGAACCGACTGCTCGGTGGGCAGCGACAGGGCCTCGTCCTTGCCGTTGGTGTGGAGGCTCTGGGTTCCACCCAGGACCGCCGCCAGTGCCTGATAGGCCACACGAACGACGTTGTTCTCGACCTGCTGGGCAGTGAGCGTCGAGCCTGCCGTCTGGGTGTGGAACTTCAACTGCTTGGACTTCTCGCTCTCGGCGCCGAAGCGCTCCTCCATGATCTTCGCCCACATCCGGCGGGCCGCGCGGAATTTCGCGACCTCCTCGAGGATGTTGTTGTGGGCGTTGAAGAAGAAGGACAGCTGCGGCGCGAACTCGTCGACGTCCTGACCAGCGTCGAGTGCTGCGTCGACGTACTCGACGCCGTCGGCGAGGGTGAAAGCGATTTCCTGGGACGCAGTGGAGCCGGCTTCGCGGATGTGGTAGCCAGAGATGGAGATGGTGTTGAACTTCGGGGTCTCCTCCGCGCAGAACTCGAAGATGTCGGTGATGATGCGCATCGAGGGCTCCGGCGGGTAGATGTAGGTATTCCGGGCGATGTACTCCTTGAGGACGTCGTTCTGGATGGTCCCCCGGAGTTCCGACCTGTCGACGCCCTGCTTGTCACCCACCGCGATGTACATCGCCAGGAGGACGGATGCGGGAGCGTTGATGGTCATCGACGTGGAGACCTCGTCCAGCGGGATGCCGTCGAAGACCGTCTCCATGTCGTGCAGCGAGTCGATGGCGACCCCCGCTTTGCCGATCTCGCCGGCAGCCATGTCGGCGTCGGAGTCGTAGCCCATCTGCGTCGGGAGGTCGAACGCCATCGACAAGCCGGTCTGGCCCTGGTCGAGCAGGTAGTTGAACCGCTCGTTGGTCTCTTCGGCGGTTCCCATCCCGGCGTACTGGCGCATCGTCCAGAGCCGACCGCGGTACATCGTCGGGTAGACGCCCCGGGTGTATGGGTCCTTGCCGGGGAAGCCCAGGTCCTCCTCGTAGTCGAGGTCCGAGACGTCGTTCGGGGTGTAGATGGGCTTGACCTCCTGGCCTCCCGTGTCGGTCTCGAAGATGTCCTTGCGCTCCCCGAAGCGCTCCAGCGTCGGGTCCAGGGTTTCCTCCTCCCACTCACCCTTGGCCGACCGGATTTCGTCCAGCTCCTCCTGGTCGAACATACTGGAAGTGAGTCGGCCACGCCCCTTAATCCTTCATTGTGAAAACCGTGATGAATCGGCTCGAGAGGCCCTGAGGCCCGAGAACCGTGACAGATAATCAGACAGTAGCGGAATCGCGTCTCAGCCCATCGAGCGGGCCGTGTTGGCACGTATCGAGGCGATCAGTCGAACGCGATTCGCTCGGCACCCGGGTCGAGTTCGACGCGGCCCCCGATGGGAATCGGAACCGTCGGATTCGTGTGTCCGAAGTCCAGGTCGAAGACCACCGGCGCGTCGGGGTTGTACCGCTCTACCTGGCCCAGGATCGCCTCCCGCTGGTCCTCGCGGTACTCGGTTCGTCCCTCCTCGCCGGGATCCTCGAACCGATTTCTGGTCCGGGGGCGGCCCACGAGAACGCCGTCGAAGCGCTGGAGTAGGCCGCGCTCCCCCATCGTCATCAGGAGCCAGCGGAGGCGGTCGGCAGACGGCAGCGTCTCGGACGTTTCGAGGGCCAGAACCGCCCCGTCGAGGCGCTCCGGATCGGGCAGGTACCGCTCGGTCATCAGTTGCCAGCGGATGATAGCGGCACAGCCACCCCAGACACGGCCCTCGACGGCAGTTTCGCCGTGCCACCGCCAACCGTCGTTGTCCTCGTACTCCGGGTCGGTCTCGGCGTAGTCGGGATCGCCCCAGTCGATGGGGTCGTCGGTCCAGGCCTGGGACGGCTCGATTTCGCCGATGGACTCCTCGAAGAACGCTCGCCGGAGGTACCGCTCGGTGTAGTCCGGCAGGTAGCCCGGCGTCGCCACCTCGTTCAGCAACTGGCCGCCGTAAAACGAGACGACCCCCTGGTTCCAGAGGTAGAGTGCCAGATTGGTGTTATCGCTCATCCCGTAGAACCGCGTGGGATTGTCCCGGAGGACGGACGAATCAAGATGCTTCAGGATGCGAAGCTGGTCGTCCCCGCCGATGGTCGCGACGACGCCTCGGTGGTCCGGGTTTCGGAAGGCGTCCATCACGTCTTCAGCACGGGCCTCGGGATGGTCTTCGAGGTACTCGTCGTCTCGCTCGGCGGTCGGGTAGACGACCGGCTCCAGGTCGAACGTGACGCGAAGGCGGTCCAGCGCGAGTTCGAAGACCGAGTCATAGGTCGCTGCAGCACCTCTGGATGGGGCGACGACGGCGATTTCGTCGCCGGGCTCCAGGGGTGACGGGGTGACGAACTCCATCTGTCGAGCGAGCCGAGGGAGAGAACGGTAATAAAATCGGTCCCGGTGTGAAACCGGGTCACAGGATCAGCGGCCGGTGTCGTACTTGTAGGTCGCTTCGTCGGGGTCGATGCCGAAGTCTTCGGGGCCTTCGACGGGTTCTTCCTCTTCCTCGTCGGGGGCAGCGCCTTTGAACGCGTTCCGGAGCCGGCGGGGCATCCGGAACTCCTCGGGAGTGATGGTCATCGGGACGGCGTCGGGTTCGAGGTTTTCCTGTTTCTCGTCCAGACGCTCGCGGAGACGGTCGGGCAACTGGGCCGGTTCGATTCGCTGGAAGCCGAACTGAGCGACGTAGGCGGGTTCGCCGGTGAGGGTGTACACCGTCTCGAAGTCGTCCGCGCCGGCGGTCTGGACCAGCCGTTCGACGACGTGGGCGCCGACGCCCTGGCCGCGCCACTCCTCGAGGACGCCGATGCTCGTGAGCTCGCAGAACTCGCCCTCGTCGGTCTTGTGGACCCGGATTCGGCCGAAGCCGGCCCGCTCGTTTTGCTCCTCGTCCATCGCGATGACGTAGTCCCGGGAGCGAAAGGCCGTCTCGTCGAGGCCCATCGCTTCGATGTGTTCGAGCAACCAGGCCTCGTCGCGGTTTTTGGCATCCCGGACGTACATACACGAAGTTTGGCCACCCCCAGGCAAAAGTATTTGCAGGTCTGGATTTCGACGAGTCGGGTCGGTCTGATTTGGGTCGAGGGGGCCCGATTTCTCGTTCCGCCGCCGCGACGGTGGTGAAAGCCCTCACTGCTCTCGCGGTCGTTGAGCGGCATATCCTCGGTCACTTCGTTCCCTCGGATAGAGGCCGCTCAGCGACTAAAGTGGCTCACGGGTCACTTCGCTCCCCGTTCGCCATCGAGGGCTCCCTCCGGTCGCCCTCGCTTTGAACGCGAGAGCAGTTCGCCCTTTCATTCCGCCAGGGTTCGGCTGGTCCACGGGCTGTGGCGCGCTGGCTCGGCTCCCGAACGCCGCGAGGCCGACCGGAGGGAGGCTTCGGCTTGAGCGAACGGGGAGCGGAGCGACCCGTGAGCCAGTGAGGGGCCGAGCCGGCATCGCGAGGGACGACCGAACGAGCGCAGCGAGTGAGGGAGTCGGCTGGGGAGGGTCGTGGCTCGCGGTTGCGGTGCGATCCTGGCGGATGAAAGGGCGAGGCTCGGTCGCGGTTGCTGAGGCGGCCCTACCCGAACGAAGTGAGGGTATCCGCCTCAGCAACCGCGAGCGGGCCGAGGGCTTTCCCTGCTGGGCGGTCGCGGAAGCTGTAGGAACAATCGAATCCCATAGCCAGCGGGCCGAGGGCTTTCCCGGTGTTTTCCTCCAAAAGTGGCCATCCAAAATACCTTCGAGGGATGCAAACAGACCGGCTCACCAGCGAAGCCCGCCGTGCGGCATAGCAACACAATTTCTTTGTGACCCGTGCACGTTCCCCCAATCGAGAACCATGCAAGACTCACTGGAGGACCTGGATACCGTCGTCTACGAACCCTCCGAGGAGTTCGTCGAGGAGAGCAACGTCTACCGCTTCATGCAGGAACACGGCATCGAAGACTTCGACGAACTCCACCGCCGGAGCGTCGAGGAGGTAGCGGGCGAACCCGACTCGGGCCTGGACTGGTTCTGGGACGAGGTCGTCGACTTCCTCGACCTGGAGTTCTACGAGGACTACGACCAGGTCCGGGACGACTCGGACGGCCCGCAGTTCACCGACTGGTACCCCGGCGGCGAACTCAACATCGCCCACAACGTCGTCGACCGCCACGCCGCCGTCGACTCGGCCACGCGAAACTCCGTCGCCACCATCTGGGAGGGCGAAGACGGCGACGTCCGCGAGGTCACGTACCACGAGATGCACCGCCAGACAAACAAGGTGGCCAACGCCCTCGAAGAGCGGGGCATCGAGACCGGCGACACCGTGGGCCTCTACATGCCGATGGTCCCGGAGGTCGTCTCCATCATGTACGGCTGTTTCAAGGTCGGCGCTATCGCCGTCCCGATCTTCTCCGGCTTCGGCGTCGACGCCGCCGCCACCCGCATCGAGGACTCCGAGTGCTCGGTCCTCTTTACCGGCGACGGCTTCTATCGCCGGGGCGACCACGTCACGCTGAAAGGCCAGGCCGACGAGGCAATCGAGCAGGCCGGCCACGTCGAACACACCATCGTCTTCGACCGACTCGGGCTCGAACGGGGCTCGGCCGACCTCCCGTGGGACGAGTCGCGGGACGAAACGTGGGACGACGCCGTCGAGTCCCAGGACGACGAGTACGAGACCAAATCACTCCCGTCCGACCAGGAGTGCATGCTGCTGTACTCTTCGGGGACCACCGGCCAGCCAAAGGGTATCGTCCACACCCACGCCGGCGGCCTCGTCCAGCCCGCGAAGGAACTCTACTTCGCGTTCGACCACAAGGACTCGGACCGCTTCTTCTGGGTGTCCGACATCGGCTGGATGATGGGACCGTGGACGCTCATCGGCAACCACGTCTTCGGTGGCACCATCTTCATGTACGAAGGCGCTCCCGACCATCCCCAGCCCGACCGCTTCTGGGAGATGATCGACCGCCACAAGCTCACCCACTTCGGCATCTCCCCCACGGCGATTCGCGCCCTCCAGAAGCACGGCGACGAGTGGCTCGAGGGGCACGACCTCTCCAGCCTGCGGATGCTCGGGTCGACCGGCGAGCCCTGGGACCCCGAGTCCTGGCACTGGTTCCTGGAGAACGTCGGCGGTGGCGAATGTCCCATCGGCAACATCTCCGGCGGCACCGAAATCTTCGGCTGCTTCCTCCAGCCCCTCCCGACGCACTCGCTCAAGCCCTGCACCCTCGGCGGCCCAGCCCTCGGGATGGACGTCGACATCGTCAACGCGAAGGGCGAATCCATCGCCGACACTCACGAGCGGGGCTACCTCGTCTGCAAGTCCTCGGCGCCGTCGATGACGAAGTCGCTGTGGAGCGGCGACGAGCGCTACCTCGAAGAGTACTGGGGGCGGTTCGAGGACATGTGGGACCACGGCGACTGGGCCCAGAAGGACGAGGACGGCTTCTGGTTCCTCCACGGCCGCTCGGACGACGTGCTCAACGTCGCCGGCCGGAAGGTCGGCCCCGCAGAGGTCGAGGGCGCCCTGATCGAACACGAGGCCGTCAACGCCGCGGCGGCCATCGGCGCTCCCGACGACACGAAGGGCACCGCCGTCGTCGCCTACGTCATTCTCGAGGACGGCGTCGAGGAGACCGAGGACCTCCGCGAGGAACTGCGCGACCAGGTCGGTGAAGAACTCGGAAAGCCGTTCAAGCCCCGCGAAGTGCTGTACGTCGACGAGTTCCCGGTGACCCAGTCCGGCAAGATCGTTCGCCGGATCATCCAGGGCGCCTACACCGGCGAGGAGTTCGGCGACCTCTCCTCCATCGAGAATCCCGAGGCCATCGAAGGCATCGAAAACGCCCGCTGAGACGGGGCGTCGTTAGACCGTCTCCAGCCGCGCACCGCAGTCCGGACAGAACGACCCGGTGACGTCCCTGCCGTACTCCTCGCCGCAGGCCGGACAGCGCTTGAAGACCTCGTCCTCCGACGAGTCGGAACCGGAATCACCAGTCACAGCAGCGTCGCCCGTCGTGTCGGCGTCGTCCGGGAGGTCCCGGTCCGGGGAGAAGACTCGCGTGTGGCTGACCGAATCGGCTTCGTCGACGTCGGCTTCGTCGGTCTCGTCTTCGACGCGTTCGTCGTCTGTAGCGGACTGGTCCGGGTCGTCTTCGTCGTCCGCGTCGAGGAAGTCCAGGTCGTCATCGGCCGAGTCGGACGACCCCGACGGCGACCCGCTGGCGGCCGCCGTCGACGGGGTCCCGGGCGTCCCGCCCGTCGCCGAACCCTTCGTCGTCGACCCACCGTCTGTGCCGGTCGCGTCGGCCGAAGCCATCGTCGAGCCGGACGGTCCACCAGACCCGCTGGCGGCGCCGGCGGTCGACGGGGTGGCATCCTCACCGGACGTCGAGGCGTCCCCGGACCCGCCGCGTGACGCGCCGGGCTTCAGGAACCAGGGGAAGCGCTGGCCGGTCCGAAGCTGTGAGCGCTTCACGGTTGGCTTGCGAATCCGGAGGACGAGTCCGGCGAGTGACTGTACCGCAACGTAGGCGGCCGACAGGCCGACCATCGTCGCCGTGGCCAGGGCCACCGACGCAGTCACGGACGCCCCGGCCACGTCGACAGTACCTGAGAGCACCGTCGAGAGGCCGCCGACCCCGGTTGCCTCGCCGAGGCCGGATCCGACGTCCACCAGCAGTTCCTGGCGACCCGTGGCCGTCGCGGCCCCGACGAGCACGGCGACGGCGAGGGTGGCCGCCGAGAGGAACACGACGCCCTGGAGGAGAAGTGGCCGCGAGAACGCGACGACCCGGTAGCCGTAAGCGACCGTTCGCACCACCAGGAAAGCGGCGGCAGCGACGACCGCCACCTGGAGGGCGACCGGCGCGGCCGCCAGGCCGACGAGCGCACCGAGCGTCGCCGCAAGGAGCAGGGCTGGCGGCCACACCAGGACTGCCGGGTGGCTCAGGCGATAGCAGAGCCGAAGATTGTCCCGGTGGTTCGTCAGCTGTCTGTCGACGGCGTACGCGGTGGCCCCCGCCGGGACGACCACCCAAAGAAGCGCCACGAGGGCTGCGAGCGCCGTCGTCGTTCCGGTCCACGGGGCCAGGGCCAGCGAGACGCCAGCCATCGGGGCGAGATACGAGACGGCCGCGCCGGTGACGCCGACCCAGAGGGCGTAAACCACGGCCGCGACGACCGGTCCTGCCAGTAGCCAGCGTTCGCCCGTCCAAACGATACGAACCGACTTCCACAGTTCACTGCGAATGCGACCGAGGTCCATGAATCGAGTGCGTCGGGTCAGGGAGCGCGAACGTCCAGCGTGACGACGCCGGACAGTTCGACCTCGTCACCGGGAGCGACCGGTTCACGGTCGCCCTTGGTCAGCGACTTCCCGTTGACGACAGTCGGGTTGTCGCCCAGGTCGACCACGTAGTACTGGCCGTCGTCTCGGACGAACCGGACGTGTTCGCGGTGTACCCGGACGGCCTCGTCCTCGTTGCCGCCGGTCTCGGTGATGAGCCGGCGTATCTGGCGACCGACCGCCTCGCCGTCCGATACCTCGACGTCCTGGCCCCGGGCCGAGAGGACGAGCGACTCTGGCGCTTCCTCGCCTCCGGCGTCGGCGGCCTCGTCGGCTGCGTCGCCGCCCAAGTCCTCGCGGGCAGCGTCGAGGTCTTCACCACATTGGGCGCAGAACGCCTGTTCCTCGTCGACGTCCGCGCCGCAGCCCGGACACTCCTCCAGTGTCGGCTCCGATCCGGCGTCGCGCAGGTCGGTCCCGCACTGGGCGCAAAACGCCTGGTCCTCGTCGACGTCGGCGCCACAGTCCGGGCAGGCGGTGAGCGCGTCGGCCTCGTCCATCTCGTCGGCCTCGTCTTCGTCCTCGTCTGCCGGCAAGTCGGAGAGGTCCTCCCCACAGCCCGGACAGAACGCGAGGTCGACCGCGACCGTGTCGCCACAGCCCGGACAGTCGATCTCGTCCGTCTCGTCGGCCGATTCCTCGGCTGCGTCGGCCGCTGCCGCCACTGCTTCGTCGGCCGCGTCCCCTGGCTCGGCCGCTGCATCGCTGCTTTCGGCCGGTTCCGCCACCTCGGCCTCGTCGTCCTCGCCGGCGTCGAATTCCACTCCTTCGTCCTCAACCTCGGGCGCTACGGCTTCGGCGCCTTCCGCGCCGACTTCGTCCGACTCGGCGGCGTCGGCGGATTCACCGGCCACGTCGGCCGATTCGCTGGCATCGTCGGCGTCGTCTTCGCCACCTTCGTCGTCTGTCACACCACCGGAGTCTACGTCTACGCCGGCGTCGATACCGGCTTCGTCGGCCTGTTCGGCGACGTCGGCCAGCGGGTCGTCGTCCTCGGCAACGGCGTCGTCGGCGCCCTCGCCCGCAGCGACGAACGGATCGTCGTCCGCGTCGTCCTCGGCGTCCACCGACTCATCGCCGGCGCCGTCGCCCGGAATCGGGCCCTCGTACTGGTATTCGCCGCACTTGGAGTTCGTACACCAACCCCCGGCCGCCGTCGGGTCGAACGCCTCCCCACAGATGGGACATTCGACCGTGGATCCGGTACTTTCTGACATACCTTGCAGGATGGATGCGACCTACCTAAAAAATTGTTACCCTGTCACGACCCGATTTCGGCGCGTGATTGAGTCCCGATCCCCCGCTATCGTGTCACTCCTCGGGCACTATCACGGTCTGACGGTCCTCGATGGGGTCGTCCGGGTCGATGGCTCGCACCGGGAGTCGGTCGGTCGGCGGCGTCGCCCCTAGCGCCGGGTCCTGGAGCAGTACGTGCGAGACGTTGTCCTTGCCGCCCCGGGCGTTGGCGAGGCTCACCAGGTCCCGGGCAGCGGCGTCCAGGTCCGTGGCTTCCAGTACCGTCTCCAGGATCTCCGGGTCGGTCACGACCGCGTCGAGGACCTCCTCGCCGACCTCGTCGCTCCGACCGGCCGCGACGTAGCGGTCGTAGAGTGAGGGTGCGTCGGTCTGGGCGTCGATCAGTCCGTCGCTCGTGACGAGGACGACGTCCTCGGCGTACAGCGGGACCGTGTGAGTCTCGACCGGGACGGTCGCTTCCTCGGGGTCCTCGCCGGGACGGCCGCCGATGGCGCTGGTGATCTCGTTGCCCCGTGGGTGGACGTGACTCTCCACCTCGTCGATCTCCCCGGCGTCTTCGAGTTCGGTGACGACCGAGTGGTCCTTGGTCAACTGCTCGATCCGCTCGTGGACCGGGTTGACGACGTAGGCCCGGCTGTCGCCGACCCAGCCGTAGTGGAGTTCGCCGTCGACGGCGACGCCGGCGACGATGGTGGTGTATGCCCCCTGGTCGGCCTCGTTGGCCTGCCGGAGGATTTCGCGGTGGGCGGCGACGATCGCGTCCTCGATGGCCGCCTGCACGTCGGCGTGGTCCGGCCGGTCCGGCCCGACGTCCACCTCCACGTCGAACGCGACGGGGTCGCTCCGTGCAGCCCGGACCGCCAGTTCCGCCAGGCGTTCGCAGACGACCGTCGAGGCTACGTACGAGGCCACGTCGCCGGCGTCGTGGCCCCCGGCGCCGTCCGCCAGGGCGAAGACGCCCACGCTCCGGGTCGCCGGCAGGTCCGACGGGTCGTCCTCGTCGGCCGTGCCGGCTACCTCGGTGACGTCGACCGACTCGGTGGCCGACTCCCGCTCGTCCCGGTCTCGGTCGCCGCGTTCCTCGTCGTCCCGCTCCGCGTCATCGTCGGCCGCGGACTCCGTATCGTCGTCGGCCGTCGGGTCCGTCAGGTCGAGTTCGTCGAACGGCCCGCCGTCGGAATCCGTCGACGGCGGCGTGTCTCCGTCGTCTGTCTGGCTCGAGGCCTCGGCGTCCGCCTCTTCGCTCGCTGACTCCTCGGCTTCGGCGTCCGCTACCGCTGCAGCCACGGCGTCGTGCGAGGATTCCGTTCCGGCACGGCCCTCGTCGGTTTCGGGGCCCGCCCGGGCTCGCCACCGGCCGAGGTAGCCGTCGCGGTGGCCGTCCTCGAAGGCCAGGACGGCGACGCTGTCCTCGTTGATGCCCTCGCCGCGCTTTCTGTCCCCCACGTCGTAGCTCGTTGCGTATCTCATTGCTGGAATTTGAACGTCGTTCCGTAACTCGGGTGGACCAGCGCGACCAGATCCCCGTCACTCAGCGGGAAGGTGGTCGGCGGGACCCGTCCGTGGCGGTCCGTGGGGTCTTCTCCCTGCTCGCGGAGGCGCTCCCGGCCCGTCTCGCTGAGGACGCGCTGCCAGCCGTCGCCGGTCTGGACGTAGGTGCCGTTCAGGCTGCGGTCCCGCAGGATCCACGAGCCGTCCTCCTCCACGTCGAACTGGATCTGGACTGTGGAGATGAACTCCCGTTCGTCCTGAATCGCGATGGAGGGTGTCGGACCCTTGGCGTACCGCCGGCCGACGGTGTCGCCTGGGTAGATCGTGTACTCGGTCCCGGCCTGGAGGTAGGTGACCGTCGCCGACGGCGGCGGCGTCGGGTCCCTGGCCTCCAGGACGTGTTTCATCACCGTCGCGTTGGGGTAGCGGTGGTCGGGGTTCGTCCTGGTGGAGCGCTCGACGATCTGGGCGAGATACGGGTCACAGTCCGCACCGAAGTCCCGGGGGTCGATGCCGTCTTTCTTCGGGACGCTGCCCCGCAGGAGAAAGAGGAGGATCTTTCCGATGGAGTAGACGTCCGACCACGGTCCCTGCCGTCCATCCGACCGGCTGGCGTCGGCTATCTCCGGCGGTTTGTACGGCCCGAGGATCGTGGTCCCGGAGTCGTCGGCCGCGCCGTCGGCAAAGCCCGTCGCGGTGTTGAAGTCGATGAGGACTGGGGTAACCTCGCCGTCGCGTTCCGTGATCATCACGTTGTCCGGCTTCAGGTCGCGGTAGACGATCTCGTTCTCGTGGAGGAAGCTCATCGCCTCGCAGAGTTCGATGCCGACCTGCCGGACGTACTCGCTGTCCTGGAGCGGACCGATCTCGTCGATGGCCTCGTCGAGTTCGTAGCCGTCGACGTACTCGACGACGAGCCGCGGGGGGTCGCCGTCGTCGTACTCCAGCAGGTCCATCACGTTGGGGTGGCCGCCGGCCTGGCGAATCCGCTCCAGGGTGGCGCCCTCCTTGCGAAAGTACTCGTCGATGACGGCCTCGTCGTTGCTCGACCCCTCGTAGTTGGGATACTTGATGGCGACCGTCTCGCCGTCGAGGGTGTCGACGGCGCTGTAGGCGACGGCGAAGCCACCGTCGCCGGCCCGCTCCTGGATCTGGTACCGCCCCGCGACGAGGTCGCCGGCCTCGAGGCTCATCGGCACTCACCCGACGCGGCAACCGAACCGGGCCGTGTCCCGGCATCGACGCCGGCTTGCTGCCCCCCACGCAGCGCGCCGGCCATCGTCAGCGCAGGCCCTCGTCGTCGACGATCTTCGTGGCGCGGTTGCGTTCGGCCCGGCCGCCCTCCTTGACCAGTTGGGTCTGGCGCTCGGCCTCCTGAACCTCCGCGACGTCCTCGCCGTGGATCTGGGTCATCTTCTCCAGCTGGGTTTCGGCGGCCTCGACGTTGCCTTTCCCCAGTTCGGTCTTGACGACCGTCTGGCGGAAGTCGAGCGAGACTTCCTCGTCGTGCTGTGCCAGCTTTTCGGGGTCGTCGGTGTAGGTCACGTCGACGGACCCCGTGGCCTCCTGGCCCTGGGACGTCAGCGTCACCTCGGCGAGTGACGCGTCCTCCTCGCCGTCGAACTCCCGAGCCGGGGCGTGGGTCTTCAGGACGACCTCCTGGCGTTCCCGCTCGACGAGGTCCGGAAGGGGGACCACTGCGGTGTTGTCCTCCCACTCGACGGCCACCTCCTGGGCCTGGGGCAGCGCCCGGTAGACCTCGCTCACTTCGACGCCGTCCGCCACGTCGATTTCGAGGCGTGCGTCGGCGGCCACGACGTCGGCGGCCTCCTCGACGGCGTCGCCGAAGAACGACTCGATGTCGCCCGGCCCCTCGAGATGGGCCCACTCGCCGCGGGCCGTCTCGCCGAGCGTCCGGATGGTGTCCTCGTTGTAGTCGGTGCCGATGCCGGCCGACTGGATGCGGATGCCGCCGCCGTCGATCTGTTTTGCCAGGTCGGTGAAGTCGCCCGGCTCGTGGGAGTTGTCCTTGCCGTCAGACAGCAGGAGCAGACGCCGGACGGCGTTCTCGGAGTCCTCGCGGTACTCGACGGAGGCGAGTGCTTTCGCCGCCCGCTTCAACCCCTCGTACATGTCGGTGCCGCCGCCGGCAGTCAGTTGGTCGATGTGGGACATCGCCTTGTCGCGCGAGGTGTCAGCCCACTTCGTCGGGCTCAGGACGACGGTCGCGTCGCTGTCGAAGGCGACGACGCTCACGTAGTCGTCGGGTTCGAGCAGTCCGAAGACCCACGAAGCACCGTCTCTCGCTCGCTGTATCTTCTCGCCCTGCATCGAACCGCTGGTGTCGATACACAGCGCGACGTGGCGCGACGGCGCCGCGTCCTGTTCCCCCGGTTCGACCTCGATTTCGGCCGTCAGGCTCGTCCCGTCGGCCGGTACGTAGGGCCGATTGACCGCAGTCGTCACGTTGGCCGTCATACCTCATCGGATGATGCCGTCTGGTATGTATTTTGTCACGGTGTCGCAGCATTTTGTGGTGTTTTTTGCCGGTAGTCGGCCGATATCGCCGGCCCGGCCCCGAAACCGGGCGACGAGAGTGGGGTTTCGGGTGGTTTCTCGCGGCGAGAAGGGCCGACACCCTCAAATCCGCCGAGTACTTCCGACCGGCAATGATTCGCGTCGAAACCCCGGTTTCGGGTCGAGCCCGGCGGTGGCTCGCCGGCCTGGCGGTCGTAGCGGGCATCGCGCTCCTGGCCCATTCGGTCTATCTCGGGGTGACCCACCCGGGATTGCTCGGTCGGAGTGCCCTGGCGGCGTTCGTTCCCGGCCCTCAGTTCCTCTTTGGAGTCGTCCTGCTCGTTTCGGGGTGGGTCGGCCGATCGGCTGAGGGAGTGAGCATCCTGGCGACGCTGGTCGTGCTTGGAATGCTTATCGTGGTTACCGGGCCGGCGGCGCCAGCCTCGCTTGGTGTGGTGCGGTGGTCCGTGCTCGCGACGACGGTGCTACTCTGCGTGGGGATTCCGGGCCTCGTGATGGTCCTGCTGGAAGCGTCTGTTGGTAGCTCGGATCGACTGCCTGTCGGGTAGATGCTTCTGGAGTGAGAAAGCCCTCGGCCCGCCGGCGATACGATGCAGTGACTGCTGCAGCTACCACCACCGCACAGCAGGGAAAGCCCTCGGCCCGCTGGCGGTCGCTGTGGCGGCTCTATCCGAGCGAACGCGGTGAGCGAGGATATGCCGCTCTGCGACCGCCAGCGAGGTGAGGGCTTTCGAGAATGTTGCGGGAGCGTTCTCGCGAATCACGGCCTCACCACCGTCAAGCCGCCAAAAGGAGCGGAAACGAGATTATCCGCCGGACTTCACATGTAGCCCAGGTCGCGGAGGCGCTCCATGAGGTCCTCCTTGTCCTGCGCACGGCCAGCCCGCTCAGTCGTGTTGGCCATGTCCTGCAGCCAGGCCGGTTCTTCGGCGGACTTGTCGGTGCTGACCTCGCTTCCCAGCGAGCGGAAGCCGGCGAAGTACTTCGGACTCACCGGAATGTCGTCCTGGGTCAGGTCGTTCGGCAGGTCAGTGTCGCTCTCGGGGACGTAGCCCTCGTCCGGGTAGCCCGCAACCGTATCCGGCACGACGTAGTACCAGAAGGCCTCCCAGACGTCCGGTTCTGCGAACTGGAGGATGGGCTGGATGCGGTCGTGGGGCGGGTAGATGTCGGGGTCGTGGCGGGGCGAGTAGAACGTCTCGTCGGCCCGGGCCTCCTGTTCGTCCCAGCGCACGCCGGAAATCACGCCATCGACGTCGTACTCCTCGAGGGCGTCGTTCAGCGCGACGGTCTTCAGCAGGTGGTTGCCCACGTAGGTGTCCAGCAGGAACGGGAAGGTGTCCTCCTCGTACTCCAGGAGGTTACGGATGTGGTGCTGGTTGTGCTCCGAGAGGTCTTCGACCGGGATGTCGTCGCCGGGTTCGAGGCCGTGCTCGTCGACGTACTCGCCGACGTCCTCGTTGCGCGCCCAGATGACCTCGAGGTCCCACTCGTCGGCCCAGTGCTCGACGAAGTCGATGAGTTCGTCGAAGT
>CAZGAX010000104.1:0-14402 GCA_964523745.1 uncultured Halobacteriales archaeon
ACGTCACCCACGACCAGACGGAGGCGATGACGATGGGCGACCGCATCGCCGTCCTCAACGACGGCGAACTCCAGCAGGTCGGCACGCCGCTGGAGTGTTACCACGAGCCGGCGAACCTGTTCGTCGCCGGCTTCATCGGCGAGCCCTCGATGAATTCCTTCGAGATGCGCGTCGAGGACGGCAGCCTGGTCGACGACCACTTCTCCTATCCGCTGCCGGCCGAACACCGCGAGGCGGTCAGTGACGCCGACGACGTCGTCCTCGGGATCCGTCCCGAAGACATCGAAGTGGCCGACGGCTCACCCGCGACCGACGCACCCGACGACCACAGCTACGAGGTGGTCGTCGACGTCGTCGAGCCCCGCGGGGACGAGAACACCGTCCACATGACCTTCGACGACGGCGTCGACGAACCGGAGACGTTCACCGCCACGATCAGCGGCATGCGCCGACTCGACGAGGGCGAAACCGTCCGGGCGACGATCCCGCCGGGAGCGGTCCACCTCTTCGACGCCAGCTCGGGCACCGCACTCCACAACCGGTCCCGGGAAGCCGTCGAGGCCGGCGACCTCGACGCCGTCACGCACGGCGGGCAGTGAGCGACGCGACCGCTACACCAGTACTCGATCGTTCTCGCCGGCGGTTCTTACAGATAGAGCGCTCTGGATCCGGCGTATCGACGGCGTTCGAACCAGGTACGTCCACCTACGTTCTCGTACATAGCAAACTATACCGATACAACCCGGTTAGTACATAGACGTACCCCAATTATAAATAGGCTTTACGTGACCACCCCCCGGTGCTGGTGATGACGCGAGACTCAGCGCGTTCCGGTGTGTCGCGACGCAACGTCCTGATCGGTACCGGTGCGGTCGGTGTAACCGCCCTGGCCGGCTGTTCGAGTGGCGGCGACGGCGAAGGTAGCGACGGTGGCAGCACGGCAACCGATACACCCGAGAGTACGAGTGACGGTAGCAGCGACGGCAACTCCACTCCCAAGGAGTCCCAGGACCTCAGTCCCCTCGAGTCCGGTGGCTCCTCGACGGTGTACCCCGTCGCCAACACGGCCGCCTCCTACTGGCAGGCCAACCGCCCTGCCTCGGACCAGGAGTACTGGCCGACCAAGGAGTACGGCATCGACACGGACAAGAACCTCGCCGACTACTGGGCCGGCCTGTACGGCTTCGAGTCCGGCGACGACGAAAAGCCCCCGTTCCGGTACGTCGTCGGCCTGTCCCACTCGGGTACCGGCGTCCGGAAGGTCCGCGACGGCATCTACGACATCGGCAACTCCTCGGGGAACGTCGAGGACGAACTGCCCGACCGCGACTCCTACGAGAAGTTCATCGACCACGTCGTCGCCGTCGACGGCCAGCCGCTGGTCGTCTCCTCCGAGATCAAAGAGGCAGGCGTCGAGAAGATCACGGGTCAGCAGCTCAAGGACCTCTACAAGGGTCGCATCACGAACTGGAGCGAACTCGGCGGTCCGGACAAGCAGATCCGCGTCCTCGGCCGCGTCAAGGACTCCGGGACCCGGACGGCCTTCGTCAGCAACGTCTGGGGCAACCCCAAGGAGAACACCGAGGTCGCAAACCGTTACGGCCAGAACCAGCGCCTCGCCGCCGCCATCGCCGACGCCGACAACGCCATCAGCTACCTCGCGCTGGCGTTCCTCGACACCGACGGCGTCGAGCCAATCGCGCTGGAGTGGGAGGGCACGACCTACAAGTACCAGGACGACCAGAACGGCCTGGACTCCAAGGCGTACCCGCTCTCCCGCGACCTCCACATGTACACCTGGGACGGCACCTCGAAGAAGGAGGCGGCTGTCATCAACATGATGCTGAGCGACTTCGGCCAGGACACCTTCGTCGCCCCGAACAACTACTTCAAGCTCGGCGAGCGCCGCCGGGAGGAGCAGCGCGCGAAACTGCCCGACCAGGTCTGAGGACCGGCGCGACCAGTCCTGACTTCCGCGCCCTGCGGTACCCATCTCGTGGCGCGTTTTCCGTACTCACAAACAGCGTGACGACAGCAACACAGGAGCTCACATGGACGCACCAACACGACTGAAGGCCGTACTCGCGACGCTGCTGGGGCTGCCGCGCCGACTCGGAGCGTGGCTTGCCGGCGCGCCGGGTCGGCTGGCACGGTTTCTCGTCAGCCTCCCGCGGCGCACCTGGGAAGCGTTGCTGGCCGCCAAGCGCGTACTGCTCGGCAGCGACCCGGCGCCCGACGAGGCGGGATTCGGCCTGGCGCTGCTCGTGACAATCGGGGCCGTCGTCGTGACGTTCCTCGTCGACGACGCGCTGACGCCCTACCCGCTGGCGGCGTTCGTCGGTCTCGTCGGGCTGGGCTGGACCCGGTACCAGTCTCGCACCGCGAAGATACTCACCGTGTTCGCCACCGCCGGGACGGTGCTGACGCTCGGCTTCATCACCTACTTCCTCTTCGAACGGGCGTGGGGGCCGATCAGTAACTTCGGGCTCGAACTGCTGGCCATTCCCGTCGATGCAGAGGGCAACACGCGGTGGTTCTTCTGGCTCGACGCCGTCCTCCCGCAAGGAAAAGGCCAGACCGGCTGGGACCCCGCGAACGGTCATCCCTCGCTGCTGGCAGCCACCTGGGCGACGGTGCTCGTCACACTGGTCGCCGGGCTGGTCGCCGGGCCGCTCGGCGTCCTCGGTGCGCTGTTCATCGCCGAGATCGCCAGCGACGGGGTCCGCGAGATCATCAAGCCCGCCGTCGAGATCCTGGCGGGCATCCCCTCCATCGTCTACGGGTTCATCGGGTTCGCCGTCCTGAACAGCTTCGTGCAGGACGCCTTCCTCGACGCCGGCGCGAGTTTCCTCATCGCCGGCCTCGTGGTGGGCATCATGGCGCTGCCGACGGTGGTGTCGGTGGCCGAAGACGCGATCACGGCCGTCCCCTCCTCGATGCGCGACGGCTCGGTCGCCATGGGTGCCACAGAGTGGCAGACGATGAAGAGCATCTCCGTCCCGGCGGCGTTCTCTGGCATCTCCGCCGGCGTCATCCTCGGCCTCGGCCGGGCGATCGGCGAGACGATGGCCGTGGCCGCGATCATGGCGGCGGGGACGACGTTCGCCTTCCCGCTGTACGACGTCTTCGACCAGAGCGTCACGCTCACCAGCCGGATCGCGACGTCCTACGGCAGTGCCTCTGGTACCACGCTCGAGGTACTGTTCGTCGCCGGCGTCATGCTGTTCACCATCGTCGCCATCATGAGCGTCGTCGCACAGTACATCGAGCGGCGGATGAACCAGGAACTGACGGGTGAACGATGAGCCAGGGCTACGTCCGCGAGACGTCGCTCGTCAGCGCCGAGTCGAACTACTACGACCGGGCCCTGGACGTCGCCATCGCCCTGACCATCGTGGGCTTCGTGCTCGGGATGCTGACGCTGGTGAAGGTCGTCGCCCTGGACACGGCCGGCGGCGCGCTCACCGAGTTCTTCCTCACGGTCCTCGCCCTCGGCGTCGGCGCCGTCGGCGTCGTGGGCCTGTTCTCGTACCTGCACGTCGTGCCGATCACCTCACAGCGCGTCCGGGGCATCGGCGTCGGTCTCCTCGTGAGTCTCGTCTGCCTCACGGTCCTGGCGGCGGTGCTGCCGGTGACCCTCGCCACGCTGCTGGGCGTCGTCCTCGTCGTCGAGGCGGCGGTCGTCTGTGCGGCCGGCGTCGCCTCCGCCCGAGGCGTCGTCGACACCGAACCCAGTCCGAGTTCGGGCCTGCTGGCCGGCGTCGCCTTCGGCGTCGTCGGCCTGCTCATCGGTGCTGCTCTCGGCGGTACGTTCCTCGGCGGCAGTTCCGTCGCCTACTACGGGTCGGCCGTCGTCGTGGGTCTCGGACTGGCCGCTCTCACCATCGTCCCCCGCGAGGACCTCGGGTCGGCGCTGCCGGTTACCGTCCTCGTGGGCGTTCTGGGACTCGTCGTCGCGACGGGAACCATCGGCCTCGGCTGGACCTGGTCGCCCGGGCCGAACATCGACGGCGACTTCACCGGCCAGGTGGTCGTGCCGCTGTTCGTCCTGCTGGGCTCTATCGTCGCCAGCTGGGGGGCCGCGAAGGCCCGGGCCGGCTACGGGGCCCGGGGTCGCCAGTACGGCGCCTACCTCGTCATCTACCTCAACGCCGCGATGATGGTCGGGGTCATGCTCTCCATCGTCGCCTTCGTGGCCACGAAGGGACTTGCCTACGCGCTCCACGGCTTCCAGATCGGCGCCGTCTCGGCGCTGGTCGTCCTCTCGCCGGCCATCGTCCTGGCGGCCAACTGGGCCCGTCGGCCCGCGGGGTCTGCCGACTGGCACTCCGGCGCCCGCCAGTTCTTCCGGGTCGTCCCGCTGGCGGCGCTGGGGTCTGCCGCCGGCCTTGCCGGGCTCGTCCTGGCGACCGGCGAGGCGTTCGAGATACCGTTCACCTACACGGTCTGGGTCAACCGGCAGCCGAAGGTGCTCGACACGGCCTTCCGGCTCACCGCCGAGCCGAGCGTCGGGACCCTGGTCGTCGTCTTCGCCGGCACCTTCCTGCTGTGGTACTTCTTCCGCAAGTACGGCAGCCTCCGCGCCGTCGGCACGCAGTTCGACCGGGCGACTGCCGCCGAACGGTGGACGGGCATCGCGATGGGGGCCATCGTCCTGCTGGTCGCCGTCCTCGTCCTCCGGGGCAAGCAGCCGTTCGGCCTGCCGCTGGCCGGGACCCTCGGGCTGGCCGTCGTGTACCTGGCGTCGCTGGCGGCCGCCGGGTTCGCACTCCTTGCGGTCGGCAGCCTCCTCGTCGGCGACGGCAGCGTCGCAGACCGGGCGACCGACCGGGCACAGCTCCTGCTGGTCGGCGTCTTCGGCGCCACGGGCCTGCTGGTCGTGACGACCCTGCTCGAGCCGGCCGCGGCCGTGAACCCCTCCATCGGCCCCGCGAACCTGGTTCCGGCGGTGGCGATGCTCGCCCTCGGCGCCTCGGCCGGCGTGGCCGTCCTGACAGCCCTCGCGGCCAGGTCGGCGACCGGCGAGACCGCACGGATCCTGCGGCGCGAGACCGCCCTCGGCCTGTTCGGCGTCGCGGGCTTCGCCGTCGTGGCGGCGCTGCACGTCGCCCTGACCGGCGTCCCGTTCTCGATGGGGCCGCTGACCATCGGGTACGTCGGCACGCTCTCCTGGCCGATGACGATGCAGGCCTACATTCCGCTGGGCGCCGAACCGGGCGGGATCATGCCTGCGGTCGTCGGCACCGTCTGGCTGGTCGTCGGCGCGGCGCTATTTGCGGTGCCGCTGGGCGTCGGCGCGGCCATCTTCCTGACCGAGTACGCCGAGCAAGGGTCGTTCACGTCGGTTGTCGAGGTGGCGACGAACGCCCTCTGGAGTACGCCGAGCGTCGTCTTCGGCCTGTTCGGCGCCGCGTTCCTCATCCCGCGCATCGGCGGCGACGAGTCGCTGATGACCGCAATGTTTGTGCTCGGCTTCATGCTCCTCCCGCTGGTGCTCATCACCAGTCGCGAGGCGATCAAGTCGGTGCCCGACGAGTACCGCGACGCCAGCGCCGCGCTGGGCGTCAGCCAGTGGGAGACCGTCAAGAGCGTCGTCCTCCCGGCGGCGCTGCCGGGCGTCATCACTGGCGTCATTCTCGGCGTCGGTCGCGTCGCCGGCGAGACCGCCCCGCTCATCCTCGTGCTGGGGTCGACGTTGAACTCGACGTCGGCCATCGACGTGCTCGGCGGCTTCCGGTTCGTGAGCCAACCGCCGTTCATCTACAACGAGACGTTGCTCCAGTCGACGGCCGCCCTCCCGACCCAGGTGTGGGCGGTCATCGCCGCCGGGGTCAGCGGCTCGCCCTCGATGGGGTGGGCGTCTGCCCTCGTCCTGCTGCTGGTGGTGCTGACGTTCTACGCCGTGGGCATCATCGCGCGGACCTACTTCCGGAGGAAACTCAACTATGAGTAACACGCTACGCGAAGGCGAATCAGAGACCGAGGCGAGAACCGAGAGTCAGATCGAAGCGGGCGCCCGGAATGGGGGGACGACGACGTCGGGCGAGAGCGAAGAACGCATCCGCGAGGAGTGGCGGGACTACCGGTTCGACGGCCCGGCCAAGCTGTCCGTCGAGAACTTGAACGTCTGGTACGGCGACGACCACGCCATCCAGGACGTTTCGATGGAGATCCCCGAGAAGAGCGTCACTGCGCTCATCGGCCCATCGGGCTGTGGCAAGTCGACGTTCCTCCGGTGTCTGAACCGGATGAACGACCGTATCAAGGCCGCCCGGATCGATGGCAGCGTCGAACTCGACGGCCAGGAGATCTATGACCCGAACGCGAACCTCGTCGAACTCCGCAAGCGGGTCGGGATGGTGTTCCAGGCACCCAATCCGTTCCCGAAGTCCATCCGGGAGAACGTCTCCTACGGCCCGCGGAAACACGGCGACATCGACACCGGACTGCTCGCCCGGCTGCTCGGCCGGGACGACACCGACGCGGAGGCGGACCTCGTCGAACAGTCCCTGAAGCGGGCAGCCCTCTGGGAGGAGGTCGAAGACCGCCTCGACGACAACGCCCTCGGGCTCTCCGGCGGCCAACAACAGCGCCTCTGCATCGCCCGGTGTCTCGCCGTGGACCCGGAAGTCATCCTGATGGACGAGCCGGCGTCGGCGCTGGACCCCATCGCCACCTCGAAGATCGAAGACCTGGTCGAGGAACTCTCGAAGGACTACACGGTCGTCATCGTCACGCACAACATGCAGCAGGCCGCCCGGATTTCCGACCAGACGGCCGTCTTCCTCACGGGGGGCCAGCTCGTCGAGTACGACGACACCGAGAAGATATTCGAGAATCCCGAGAGCCAGCGCGTCGAGGACTACATCTCGGGGAAGTTCGGGTGAGTTCGATGAGCCGGGAGGAATACCAGGAGCAACTCGAGTCCCTGCGAACCGACGTCTGCCGGATGGGCGAGCTGGCGCTGGCGCGCTTCGAGGACGCCATCGACGTCTGCAAGACCGGCGACCCCTCACTCGCGGAATCGGTCATCGAGGGCGACCACCGGATCAACGAGCAGTATCTCGAGATCGAATCGGACTGCATTAGTCTCGTGGCCCAGCAACAGCCCGTTGCGAGCGATCTGCGGTTCGTCGTCGCCTCGTTCAAAATCGTCACCGACCTCGAACGGATCGGCGACCTGGCGACGAACCTCGCGACGTACGGCCGCGAGACCGACGAGTCCCGGTTCGTCGGCGTCGAGGTCGAACCCCTGGGCGACCTGGCCGCCGACATGGTGGTCGACGCACTCGACGCCTACGAGAACGACGACGCGGCGACCTGCCGTACCATCGCCGAACTGGACGACGACCTCGACGCGGCCTGCGAGCAGGCCATGGAGTCGGTCGTCCGGTCGCTCATCGCCGACGGCCCCACGGTGAGCACCGGCGCCGAAATCGAAGGCGCCGTCGAAGACGCGTCCCGGGCCCTGTTGACGATCCGGGACGTCGAACGCGTCGGCGACCACGCCGTCAACGTCGCCGCACGAACCCTCTACATGGTCGAAAACGACGAGGAGCTGGTCTACTGATGGCGAGCGTAGACTCCGAAGAGCCGGTCGAACGCAAGGTCCAGCTCACCGGCGGCTCGACGTACACGGTCTCACTCCCGAAAGACTGGGCCCGCGAGCAGGGAATCGAACCCGGTTGCGCCGTCACGCTGTACTCCCGGGACGACCGCCTCGTGATGACCCGGGGCGGCGACGGCCCCGACGACCGCCCGGTGGCGACCATCGAGGCCGCGAACTTCGATCCGGCCCACCTCGGCCGGTGTGTCCGGGCGGCCTACGTCACCGGCGCCGCAGAGATCCGTATTCGGGGGCCCCTCGACGCCGAACAGCGCCTGGCCGTCGAGGACGCCACCGGCGGTCTCGTCGGATTCGAGGTCGACCGCCAGAGCACTGACGAGCTGGCCGTCCGGTCGATGCTCGACGCGAGCGACCTCTCGCTGGGGCAGACGCTCGTCCAGATGAAAGACGTCGGGCTGTCGATGCACGAACGCGCCATCGAGGCCGTCGTCGAGAACGAGGGTGACGCGGCGACCACGGTAGCCGGACAGGACGACGCCGTCGACCGGCTGCTCGCCCTCGTCTCCCGGCAGTTCCAGCGCTCTATCTCCCACGCCGGGGCCGGCGGCGTCGACCGGCCGACGGCCTTCGCCCACTACTCGGCCGCCCGCCAGCTCGAGCGGGTCGCAGACCACGCCGAGAAGATCGCCGGCGTGGCCGAGCGCACCGGGAACGAACCGCCGGACGACGTCGCCGACCAGCTGACGTCGCTGGGCGACCGCACCCGGTCGCTGGTCGACCGCGCCGTCGCGGCCCTCCTGGCGGGCGACGGCGAGGCGACGGTCGGCAACCTCGCCAGCGACGCCGACGAACTCCTCCGTGACGCCGAGTCCCTCGACCGGGACCTCTACGAGCGACACCTCGACGACGGCTACCACCTGGGTATCGTCCTCGACAGCCTCGTCCGCACCGGCGAGTACGGCGTCAACGTCGCGGAGTCCGCCCTGGAACGGGCTGTTCGCGACACTGGCGACGCCAGTGACGGCGAACGAGGCCGCTGACGCCAGTGGTGCCAACCGGCTCAATCCGTCGGCAGCACCGACCGGGTCCCGCTGACGGTCTCATCGACCTGCGTCCAGACCAGCACCACCCCGACGGCAGCCAGTCCGGCGCCGAACGAGAACGGGACGGCGAAGCCGAACGTGACCAGAAAGCCGGAGGCAAGCGGACCGAAGGCCACGCCGAAGCCGAAGGCCATCGTCAGCACCGACAGCGTCGACCCCGAGTGGCCCTCCGGAGCCAGGTCACCGGCCAGCGCCAGCGCCGGGGCGAACACCATCGCCCCGGCGACGCCCTGGAAGAAGCGAGCGAAGAACATGAGCCACGGATCGAGAATGACGCCCTGGACGAACGTGGTCGGGACGAGGAGCACAGTACCGAGGACGATGAACGGCTTGCGGCCGTAGAAGTCCGTCGCTCGGCCGATGGGCGCCTGTAGCAGTATCTGGGCGAGGATGAACGCCGCGAACTGGAGGCCGAACATCGTCGGGCCCTGGTCGAGCCGGGGGTTGACGATGTCGCCCAGCGTGGCGAACAGCGCGATGCCGACGGCCATGAAGAACGTGACGACACCCAGCGTGAACACCGGGTCGAGGACGTGGCGGCCCGAGCGGTCGAACACGCGGAAGCCACGGGCCGTCTCGGGACTCGCCCGGGATTCGACCTCCGGGTCCCGGATCAACAGCGTCACGAGGACGAAGCTGGTCGTCGCGGTCAGCGTCGCGACGTAGAACGCCGCGTCGAAGCCCGAGAAGGCGAGCGAGATGGCGCCGAGGGAGAGGTCGTAGGGACCGGCAGCGACGACGGCGCCGGCCGCGACCGGGCCGACGCCGAAGCCCACCAGCCGGAAGGTGTTGTACGTCCCCATGTTGCCGCCGCGGTTGCCCTGCGAGGCGAGGTCGTTGACGAGCGCGACGGTCGTCGGGATGATGAGCGCGCCGGCGATTCCCTGGAGCGCCCGGAGGACGAGCAGTTGCCAGTAGGCCGTCGCCAGGGAGTAGGCGAAGCTGGCCGTCCCGATGAGGACGAGGCCGACGAGGACGAACACCTTCCGGCGTCCCGTACGGTCGGAGAGTCGTCCCGTGAACGGCTGGAGCGGGCTGTTGACGAATCCGAACAGCGAGAGGACGATGCCCGTGAACGCTACCTCGGGGAGGCCGAACGTGGTCCCGGTGAGCGCCTCGCTCCCGATGAACAGCGGCAACACCACGATGAGAAAGGAGTTGCCGACGGACTCGGTCATCCTGGCCAGCGCCAGGGTGAGGACCTGCGGGTCGACGCCCAGTCGGTCCCTCATCGGTAGCGACACACCGGTCCCGACCGTACCATACAGGAGGACAGTCGCCTGGTTCCCAATACAGTTGTGAAACCGGCCCGCTCGGCGTCGAAACCGTGCTGCTCGGCACCGGCGCCACGATCCGAGGCGGTCGGTCTCAGTCGGCTGGCCGAAGGTCCGCCGACGGCGGCGTCAGCCCGCCGGGAATCGAGAGGTCCGCCCGGCGGAGGAACTGGGCGTTGACCGCGACGATCACGGTGCTGAGCGACATGAACAGCGCACCGACGGCCGGCGAGAGGAGGACGCCCCACGGGGCGAGGACGCCCGCCGCCAGCGGGATGGCGAAGACGTTGTAGCCCGCCGCCCAGACGATGTTCTCCTGCATCTTGCGGTAGCTCGCCCGGCTGAGCTTCAGGAGTCTGACCGCGTCCATCGGGTCGTTCTGGACGAGCACCACGTCGGCGGACTGGACGGCGACGTCGGTGCCGCTGCCGATGGCGATTCCGACGTCCGCCCGCGTCAACGCCGGGGCGTCGTTGACGCCGTCGCCGACCATGCCAACGAGTTTGCCCTCGGCCTGGAGGGACCGGATCTTCTCGTCCTTGTCCTCGGGCAGGACCTCCGCGAAGACGGTGTCGATGCCGAGGTCGGCGGCGACGGCCTCCGCGACGTCCCGGGAGTCGCCCGTCAACATCGCCACTTCGACGCCCAGGTCGTGGAGCGCGTCCACGACCCGGTAGCTCGCTTCGCGGATGACGTCGGCGAGGGCGAACGCGGCAACGGCGTCGCCCTCCCGGAACAGGTAGACGACCGTCTGCGCCCGTTCGCCGGCCCGCTCGGCGAACGCCGCCAGGGAATCCGGCACGTCGGCGTCCAGGTGCGACACGAGGTTCGGGCCGCCGACCAGGACCGGCCGACTATCGACAGTCGCCCGGACGCCCCGACCTTTCAGCGCCTCGAAGTCCGTCGCCTCGGGAACAGAGACGCCGCGGTCGGCGGCGGCTTCGCGGATTGCGGCAGCGATCATGTGCTCCGAGTCGCCCTCGACGGCGGCAGCCAGGGCGAGTGCCTCGGTCTCGTCTATCCCGTCGGCGGTCGCTACGTCGACGACGCCCTGCTCCCCTTCGGTGAGCGTCCCGGTCTTGTCGAAGACGATAACGTCCAGTTCGCGGGCCCGCTCCATTGCGAGGCGGTCGCGGACCAGCATGCCGTTCCGGGCCGCGAGCGACGTGTTGATAGCGACGACGAGCGGGATAGCCAGGCCCAGGGCGTGGGGACAGGCGATGACCAGGACGGTCACGACCCGCTCGACCACCGACGCGTCGAAGGCAACAGCGACGGTCCAGGCGACCGCAGTGACGACCGCCGCCGCGACCGCGACGTAGAACAACCACCCCGCTGCCCGGTCGGCGAGGACCTGGGTCCGGGACGTGCTCGACTGAGCCTCCTCGACGAGGCGCATGATTCCGGCCAAGGCCGTGTCCTCGCCCGTCGCCGCGACTCGCACCCGGAGGCTGCCGTCGCCGTTGATGGTCCCGCCGACGACTTCGTCGCCGGGCTCCTTGTCGACGGGCCGGGACTCCCCGGTGATCATCGACTCGTTGACCGAGGAATCGCCCGACTCGACGACGCCGTCGGCGGGGACGCTCGCCCCTGGGCGGACCAGGACGAGATCTCCCTCGCGCAGGTCGCTCACCGGCACCTCCTCGGTGTCTCCGTCCTCGGTGACGCGCTCTGCAGTCTCCGGCATGAGCGCCGCTAGTTCGTCCAGCGCCCGGGACGCCCGGCGGACGCTCCGCATCTCGATCCAGTGCCCCAGGAGCATGACGTCGATCAGCGTCACGAGTTCCCAGAAGAACGCCGCCCCCGTCGGAAGGACGACGCCGGCCAGGCTGTAGACGAACGCGACGGTGATAGCCATCGAGATGAGCGTCATCATGCCGGGCGAGCGGTCCCGAACTTCCGGGACGGCCATCCGGAGGAACGGGACGCCGCCGTAGGCGAACACCGCGACCGCGAAGACCGGATTGATCCACTCGCTTCCGGGAAACGCCGGCACCGAGAAACCCAGCCAGTCCTGGAGCGCTTCGCTGTACAGGAGGACCGGAATCGAGAGGAGCGTCGAGACGACGAACCGCCGCCGGAACATCTCTTCGTGGCCGGCGTGCATCCCGCCGCCGTGGTCGCCACCGTGACCGGCACCCCGATGGCCGGCGCCATCGTGGCCGTCTCCGCCCCCTCCAGCGTGGGAGTGGGCGGCCTCCTGCCGGCGGGCCGGCGGCCGGGCCGGGTGTGTTGCCTCCGCCTCGAGGGCAGACTGCTCGACGCGACCCTGGTCGGACTCGGCGTCCCTGGCCGGGGACTCTTCGTGTCCATCGTGGTGGCCATCGTCCCCAGTCCCGGCCGCCTCGTCGGCGTCGTCGGTCACGAGTTCTCTCCCAGGTCGTCGTTCGGCACGTACGGTAAAGGATGTGCGGCCGCGGTCGGGGTATGGTCGCTCGATGTACCGCCCCCTCCCCCCCCCCGCGATCGGGTGTGGTGGATACTGACTGTCAGGCGGGCCGCGACCGGTCACTCCTCACCGCAGCCCGGCCAGTGGCGTGCGTCAGACTGGACAAAGCCCAGCAGTTCGCGCCTCCGAACTGATAGGTCGTCGACGGCACCGGCGAAGGCCTCGTCACCGACAGTCGGAACGTCGGCCCGGCGGAGGGTGTCGAGTCCCGGCGGAGGCGGTGTCCGGTCAGCCGGCTGGATGAACGCCTCCCGGAGCGTCTCCAGGTAGCCCTCGACGCCGGCCCTGGCTGACCGGACGACCAGGCTGTTCGGCCGGTGGCCCTCGGGGACGCCAAAGCGCAAGATTGTGAGCGTCTCGTAGAGAACGGGGACGGCGAGGGCGGGCGCCTGGTCGGCCCGGGTGCTGTAGAAGTAGTGCAGGACCGGGTACGCCTTGTGGTTCGCGGTCAGGGTGTTGAGGTCCGAGACGAGACCCTGCAGCGGCAGGGCCAGGTCGTCGAACGTCTCGCCGTCCCAGCCCGAACGGACGACGGCGTCGGCCCGGGTCCCCAGCCCGGTGACGCTGGCGGCGAAGGCGCGCTTCTGTTTGACCGAGTCGACCACGGAGACGACGTAGGAGACGATCAGCGTGATGAACAGCATGCCGCTGGCGGTCGTCGCGACGGTGGTGACCTGCCAGACGCCCTCGACCGGCGAGAAGTCGCCGTTGCCCAGCGTGAACATCGCGTAGCCGACGAAGTAGAGGCGGTCGAGCCAGGAGACGGGACCGGGGCGGACGGTGTCGATGAGCGAGTTGTCGGCGCCGGCGAAGACGAGCGTCCAGCCGGCCCAGAGCAGACCGACCCACAGACCGAGTCCGGCGAGCAGGACGACCGGTCCGGCGAGGCCGAGCACCCGGGGGTCGTCCCGGCTGGCCCGCCGGAGACCCTTCCAGAGGCGGTCGGAGAGCCGCGACGTGACCGGCCCGGCGCCGCCGTCGACCCAGAGCGCGGTCCACACGAGGTCGACGACGGCGATCGCCAGAAAGAGTGCGCCGATGGCGAGCGGAAGGACGTTCATTGCCACAGGCAGCACGTATCCGGGAATGCTGTCACGAGCATAGCTGAGTGGAGGGCTGTGCTGTCGGAACGGACACGGACGCTACGGGACCCCGACGTTTGTGGGTTGGCTCCACTCTCCGGTCGGTTACAGATCGGATCCCGGGCGCTCGCCGGGAAGCTACGCCGAGACAGAAGGTTGCTTAGAACGGAGCCTCGGGCCCCTCGTCGGACTCGCTCGCGTCCGCTTCGCCGTCGACTCCCCCTTCGCCGTCACCGCGCTCGACGGGGCCCTCCCAGGCTTCGAGGCCGCCGGCCAGGCTCTCGACGGTGCCGTCGAAGTCCTGGTAGGCGCCGACGATTCGGGCGGCCTTGACGCTGGCCTTGCCGTGGGGGCAGACCGTCACGACGTGGTCGGCGTCGGCGATCCGGTCTATCTGCTGGGGGAGTTCCGGCAGCGGGACGTTCTCGCTCCCGGGCAGGTGGGCCTCCTCGAAGTGTGTGGCGTTCCGGATGTCCAGAATCAGGGGTTCGTTGCCGTTGGCACTGGATTCGAGGGCCTCCTGCAGTACGTGTGGCTGTATCTCCCCGTCCATGGGTCTGGATGTGTCTGGGTGTTGGGTGCTTAAACGCCTGACGGACCGTGGAACTGCGTGTCTGTTACCGCCGCAAACAGCCAGAAAGCCCCGGCTCTCTCGACTCGGGGGACTTGCTGCGCTCCGCGGACTTCGCCCTGCGGTGCTTGCTGCGTCCGCCTTCGTCGAGAGAGCCGCCCCTTTCAGTCCCACCCACGTAGCTTGACCGAGCAGCCGACTCGGGTGGGACTGAAAGGGGCCGGTCGGTCGACTGGTCCCGGACGCAGTAAGCACCACAGCGAGCGTAGCGAGCGAGGAGCGCAGCAAGTCCCGGAGCATCGAGCTGGGCGAGAGCTTCGCTCTCGCGAGCTAACGGCGCGAAGCGCCGTGAACGA
>CAZGAX010000105.1:0-13995 GCA_964523745.1 uncultured Halobacteriales archaeon
CGACAGCGACGCCCAGGTCGGCGCCATCATGGGGCCGCTGATGGGTGAGAATCCGGAATTCCGTGAATACGGGGACGAAATTCCGGGGGTAATCGCGCCGGTCGTGGACAGGGTAAACGGCATGAGCCAGGCCGAGCGCCGGGAGCGCCTGGCCGAACTGGCTCCCGAACGCGTCGAGGAACTGGAAGCCGACGACGAGGAGGACGAGCACCCGCTGCCGGACCTGCCCAACGTCGAGGAGTTCGACGAGGTCCGGATGCGCGTCGCGCCGAATCCCAACGGCCCCTGGCACGTGGGCCACGCCCGGATGGCAGCCGTCGTCGGCACCTACGAGGACCGCTACGACGGTTCGTTCGTCTGCCGGTTCGACGACACCGACCCCGAGACGAAGCGGCCCGACCTCGACGCCTACGACGCCATTCTCGACGCGATCGAGTACCTCGGCTTCGAGCCCGACGAGGTTCTCCTCGCCAGCGACCGGGTCGAGACCTACTACGAACACGCCAGGGAACTCGTCGAGCGAGAGGGAGCCTACACCTGTTCGTGCCCCGGCGAGGAGTTTTCGGAGTTGAAAAACGCCGGGGAACCGTGCCCCCACCGCGACAAACCCGTCGAACAGGTCCACGAGGAGTTCGAGCGGATGGTCGACGGGGGCTACGACGCCGGAGAGATGGTCCTCCGGGTGAAGACCGACATCGGTCACAAGAATCCGGCACTCCGGGACTGGGTGGCATTCCGGATGGTCGACACGCCTCACCCCCGTGAGGAAGCAGCCGAATATCGCTGCTGGCCGATGCTCGACTTCCAGAGCGGTGTCGACGACCACCTCACCGGCATCACCCACATTATCCGGGGTATCGACCTGCAGGACTCGGCAAAGCGCCAGGGGTTCGTTTACGATTACTTCGACTGGGAGTACCCCGAAGTGATCCACTGGGGTCACGTTCAGATCGACGAGTACGACGTCCCCATGTCCACCTCCTCGATCCGGGAACTCATCGAGGCCGGCGAACTCGACGGCTGGGACGACCCCCGGGCACCGACCGTCGCCAGCCTCCGCCGTCGTGGGATTCGCGGCCAGGCCATCGTCGACGCGATGGTCGACCTCGGAACCTCCACGTCGAACGTCGACCTGGCGATGTCGTCGATCTACGCCAACAACAGGGAGATCATCGACGACGACACCGACCGGGCGTTTCTCGTCCGGGACGGCGTCAAGGTACCCCTGGAAGGCGGTCCCGACGTGGCCGAACCGCCCCGGCATCCCGACCACGAGGACCGTGGCACCCGGGAAATTCCCGTGGGAGATGCCGTGCTGGTCGAGGAAGACGACCTGCCGGCGACCGGCGACCGCGTCTGGCTCAAGGGCCTGGGCTGTGTCCGGCGTGGGGAGACCGGCTTCGTCGCCACCGGTGACGACATCGACGTGGTCCGGAACGAGGGCGTCGACGTGATTCACTGGGTCCCCGCCGAGGAGTCCATTCCGACTCGGATGCGGACGATGGACGGCGACGTCGCCGGTCACGCCGAGCCCGGCCTGGCGGACTACGACCCGGACGAGATGCTCCAGTTCGAGCGGGTCGGATTCGTTCGCGTCGACCGACACGAGGCCGACGAGACGGTCGTCTACTTCGCCCATCCGTGACCGGCTGGCACGGAGTGGTATCGACCGGCTGGCTCAGGTCGGTATCGCCGGCCTACCGGTGTTAGGCAGCCCGAAAACTCCCCCACGGCGCCTGCCTTCGGGCCAAGATTTACGTACGTCCCCGTCGCGGACCTAGATACCAATGGCCATAGACCCGGAGTTCGAAACCAACTACGAGGAAGTCGAGCGCCACGAGGGCCACCGCGTCTGGACGCCCGACGGCGAGGACACGACCGAGGAGAAACAGGGCATCCACGGGACGCACGTCGCCGTCGACTTCGACATCTGCATCGCCGACGGCGCCTGTCTGGAGGACTGTCCGGTCGACGTCTTCGAGTGGGTCGACACGCCGGGCCACCCCGAGAGCGAGATCAAGGCCGACCCGACCCACGAGGACCAGTGTATCGACTGCATGCTGTGTGTCGACGTCTGTCCCGTCGACGCCATCGACGTGGACCCGAGTCGGGCCGGTCGAATCTAACGCTGCGGCGAATTTTGCGGTGATCGAAACTCAGCGGTGAGACACTTCTGAAGCCGTCTACTGGCCGAATTCTCACGATCTTTCGATCGAAGTACGAAACACTTAGGACGCCGTGGGTGTCGTTTCCACACAGGTATCAAAATGCGAAGCGTTGTGCTAACCAAAGGCGTTCCTGACTTCCGTTCTGGCCAGGTGTCCTTCGACGAGGACGGCCACCTAGAGCGGGGGAAGACGCCGACGGTCATGAACCCGAACGACAAGCAGGCACTTCGGGCTGCCCTGCAAGCGAAGGTACGCCACGGGGGGCACGTCTCGCTGATGAGCATGGGGCCGCCGGGCTACAAGGAAGTGCTCCAGGAGGGGATGCGAGACGTCTACGCCGACGACCTGTACCTCCTCTCGGACCGGGAAATGGGGGCTGCCGACACCTGGGCGACGGCCATGACTGTCTCGACCGGCATCGCCAACCTCGACGAGGAACCCGACCTCGTGTTCGCCGGCTTCAAGACCGCAGACGGGGAGACGGGCCACACCGGGCCGCAGACCAACTGGTGTTTCGACATCAACGAGGAGTTCGACGACCGGCCGCTGATAACCCACGTCATCTCCTACGAGGTCGACGAGGACGAGGGCAAGGTCCGTGCCAAGCGCCTGGTCGAGGGTGACGTCTCCGAGATTGAGACCATCGAGACCGACCTGCCGGCGTTCATCGTCACCGACGGCGAGTTCGAGGTCAACTACCGCAAGGCCGAGAACCGCCTGCGGTACAAGGACTTCCGCGAGGAGACCCAGGAACGTGCCGAGAACTTCGAGGACCACGTCACGGTCTGGGACCACGAGGACCTGAACCTCGACCCCGACTTCATCGGTCTCGACGGCTCCCCGACCATCGTCTCGGGCGTCGACCCGATCCCGAAGGCTCCCTCCGAGCGAGAGGCGACGGAGGTCGACCCCGGCGACGACGAAGCGATGGACCAGGTGCTCGAAGAGATGGTGCCGTACGCGGGAGGTGACTGACGATGCCCGAGATCGACCCAACGGAACACGAGATCGCCGATCTCGGCCCGAAGGTCAACAGCATCGACGACGTCGACGAACTCGAGGAGATGCTTGCCCTCGAAGAAGAGGGCGAGGACCGGGCGCCGGTCAAGACCCTCATCGAGAGCCGCATCGAGACCCTCGAGGAGGAAGACGAGGAGGTCGACCCCGAGAGCGTGGACCTGACGGACCTGACCATCGCCGACCTGGCGAACATGGTCCGGGACGTCGACGAGGTGGACCTGCTCGAGGACCTCCTCGAACGCGAGAAGGAAGGCAAAGACCGGAAGGGCGCCAAACAGCAGATCGAAAACCGGATCGACTCCATTACCGGTGGTGACGGCGAGGAGGCAGGCGAGGTCGAGTACGTCCCGCCCGAGGAGAAGTACCCCGAACTCGACCACCCGACGGCCGACAAGCAGTACGTCGAGGGCGTCTCCGGCGAGACCTACCGCGACATGTGGGTCTACTGCGAAACCCAGCAGGGCGAACTCATCGACGTCTCGAAGGAGATGCTGGGCCACGCCCGCAAGCTGATGGACGAGTACAACTCCGAGGAGGGCTACGGCGGCGACGAGGACGGCAACCCGGAGGACGTCGTCGCGGTCGTCATCGGTGACGACGTCGAGGACCTGGCCGAGGAGGCAATAACGTACGGCGCCGACCGGGTTGTCTACCACGAGGACGAGCGTCTGGCGAGGTTCCGGCACAAGCCCTACACGGAAATCTACTGTCACATGTGCCGGGACTTCGACGCCGACTGGCGGGACTACCACGAGCCACGGTACAACATTTTCCCGGCGACGAACAACGGCCGGGACCTCTCCGCGCTGGTCCAGGGCGAACTCGACTCCGGACTGGCATCTGACTGTTCGGACCTCTACATCGAGAACGCGATGATCTCTAACCCGGCCAAGACCGGGACGCCGGGGGACAGCAAGGAGTTCGAGCGCGTCCTCCACATGCCCCGGCCGGACTTCTCGGGCTTCGAGTACTCGACTATCCTCTGCATCGACAAGCCCCACCGGGACTTCCACCCGCAGGGCGCCAGCGTCATCCCGGGCACCTTCGACATGCCCGAGCCGGACTACGACCGGGAGGGCGAACTCGTCGAGCACGACATCGACTTGCCCGACGAGTGGTTCCAGGTCGAGGTAACGGAGTACGACCAGCTCGACGAGGGCGTCGACCTTTCCGGCAACGACGTCATCGTCGCGCTGGGTCGCGGCATCGGCGAGCGTCCCACGGAAGGTATCGAGCTCGGCCTCGACCTCGTCGAGCAGTTCGAGAACGCCGACCTGGGGCTCTCCCGGGGCGTCATTACGGCGTCCTACCAGTTCGACTCCCACGTCGAACAGTACGTGACGCTGGAGCGCCAGATAGGCGAGTCCGGCCAGGTCGTCGAGCCCGACGTCTACATCGCGGCGGGCATCTCCGGCGCGGTCCAGCACAAGGTCGGCATGGACGAGTCGGAGACGATCATCGCGATCAACACCGACCCCGACGCCGACATCAAGGACTTCTCGGACTACTACATACAGGGCGACCTCTTCGAGGTGCTCCCGGACCTGGTCGAGGCACTCGAGGAAGGAGACATTGCGACTGCGGTGCAGGAGGCAACAGATGACTGACGACTACGAACACTACGAGGCGGTCGTCGTCGGCGCAGGGCCCGGCGGCGCCGCCGCTGCGGCGGCACTGGCACAGAACGGCGTCGAGACCCTGGTACTCGAACGTGGCGTCGACGCCGGCTCGAAGAACGTTTCCGGGGGATTGATCTACGCCGAGGAGTCGGCTCCCTACACCATCGACGACCTGTTCCCCGACTTCCGGAGCGAGGCCACCGAACGCCCCATCGACGAGTACTACATCCACAACCTCGCCGGGCGCAAGAAGAAGACCTTCGACCTGAACGACATTCACCACCACGACACCGACTGGTGTGACGCCGTGCTCCGGCGGAAGATGGACTCCTGGCTGGCCGAGCGGGTCCACGAGATGGCCAGAGAGACCGGCGGTGGCGTCCTGACCGGCGTTCGCGTCAACGGCCTCCTGCGGGAGGGAGGCGAGATCGTCGGCGTCACGACGGACGAACTCGACCCCATCACGGCCGACCTGATCGTCGCGGCCGACGGCGTCAACTCCGAGCTGGCACGCGACGCCGGCCTGATGGATTGGGAGGACCCCGACGAGTGGTTCCAGGGCGTCAAGGCCGTCGTCGACATGGACCCCGACGACATCGACGAGCGGTTCGACGTGGACGCCGACGAAGGCGTCGCCCACCTGTTCTCGGGCGACCTCTTCGAGGGCGTTCGTGGCGGTGGCTTCCTCTACACGAACGAGGACTCGCTGTCCATCGGGACCGTGTTCCACCTCGACTCGCTGGCCGAGGAAGAGGCGGAACCACACCTGCTGCTCAACAACCTCCTCGAACACCCGCTGCTCGACCAGTGGTTCCAGGGCGAGTACGAGGAGCGGGAGTACGCCGCGAAGCTCGTTCCGGACTCGAAGAAGGTGGCCCATCCGTCGCCCCACCAGGGCCGGCTCGTCCTGGTCGGCGACGCCGCCGGACAGATGCAGGCCCAGGGTCCGATCATCAAGGGCATGAACCACGCCGTCACGGCCGGCGGACTCGTCGCCGAGGCGTACCAGGACGCAAAGAGCCGCGGCGACGCGACCCAGGTCGGACAGCTGTACGAACAGAAGCTCAACGAAGAGGGCGTCATGGACAAGCTCCGGCCCCGCCGGTACCGCTGGTCGCGGGCCCTCTCGGAGAACGGCGTCGTCGACAAGATCAACCGGGGGATCATCAATTCGCCGCTGGGCTCTGTCGGGATGAAACTGTTCGGCGGCCTCGCAGAGCGCGGCTTCAACTCGCCGTTCGTCCTCGGGATGATCCCGGACACCCGGACCTCGTACGTCGACGTACCGACGCGCATCGCGGAGGTCCTCGGCGAGCCCATCGAAGGGACCAACGATATCGAAGTGCCGAACCTGGCCGACCGCATCGGCGACCTGACCTACGACGTGGGCGAGCCCCACATCCAGCTCCAGGACAAGAGCTACGAGGCCTCCGGTACCGCGGTCACGGCCTGCCCGGTCAGCGCGAAGAACTTCGGCGGGGGCTGTTACCGCGACGAGGTCATCCAGACTAACGGCCAGGAGGAACACGTCGTCAGCCTGGACACACAGCCCTGCGTCGAGTGTGGCACCTGCGCCATCGTCGCAGACACCCACTGGGAGCACCCCAGCGGGAACAAGGGCGTCGAGTACAAGGAAGGCTAACTGCCTTCGGTGCCTACCGCCGACCGGATGACCGACGAAACCCGCTTTTTCGAACGCATCGAAACGCTCGAAGAGCGGGCAGCACGGCACGAAGCGGACTTTTCGCCGCCGGCGGATCCTCCCGACGAAGAGCAGGCAATAGCGTACCTCACCGAGGGGGCAGGTCAGGCAATCTCACTGTTCGTCGAGGCCCGGACCGGTGGACTGCTCGTCCACTTTCCACCCGAGAAGTACGACGCTCTCGAAGGCGCGATGAACACCTGGCTCGAACTGTACGCCGCCTGCTACGGCGTCGACGTCGAGGGCGACTACCAGCTTCGGACGGCGGCCGAACTCCTGGTGGACACCCACAACGTCCGTGACGTGGCCCAGATGCTGACGCACGTTCCCGAACCTCGCTAACCCCGCCACCTGGCGATGGCTGACGGTCAGTGTATCCGTTAGTTTCTAGTTTACGACGGTAACCCACGTAATGTGTCACTATTCGGAGTGTCTAAACCATCGGCTGGCGAACATCTGACATGGGCGCGACGATGCAGTACTCGTCAGACCTGCCTGCCGTCGAGATAGTCGAAGACGAGTTCCTCGACCTGGAGCAGATCCTGATAGGGGACTGTGACGCCTCCGAAACCTCCTACAGCATTCACGACGGCGACACGACCTACGAATTTGCGTCGGCCGACGCCGTGCTCGACGACCCGACCGTACCGAACTTCGTCCGGGAGTTCGACATGGCCGTCGAGTGTACACAGGGATCGGCCGAAATCCACGCCGACAACAGCGCCAACACCAAACTCGAAGTGTCGCTCTACGGTCGGGAGTCCTGGGTCAAACAGAAGCGGTCGGACGTCGAGATGTTCTTCGAGAACAAAGCCGACGACGTCCGGACGTTTCTGGACAGGAACCTGGGACTGGAGATCGTCGCCGTGCTGGTCGCCGGCGGCGTCAGCTATCTCCTCTACTGGTTCGGAATCGGCGCGTGGTGGGGCATCGTCAACATGAGTGACGTGACCCGCATCGCGCTTGCCGCCCTCGTCGTCACCGCAGCCTCACGGAGGGTGTTCAATCGCTTCTACCCGTACGTCCAGATCGTCTTCAAGTCGGAGAAAGAGCTGTTCCCGTTTCTCCGGAAACTGGCGTACGTGATCGGACTGGCATCGGCGCTTATTTCGATAAGCATCGTGCTGGTCAACTGACAGCGTCTGTGCCGGGCCAGTCAGGGTCGTGCGGTCTCGGGCTCCGGGTCCGCGACAAACCATTAAGTAGAGGGGAGTGATATCGTGTGACATGGAGCTGAGAGAGCGGCTGGAGTTCGACCACGTGGACCGACGAGACATCTACGAACACGTCGAGGCCCACGGGGCGTCGGACCCGGAGTCGGTGCGAACCTCGCTGGAGATGGACGAACGGGCGTTCGGCCACCACTGTGCCATCCTCCGGCGCGACGGCATCCTCGAAGAGCGTGACGGCAAACTCCGACTCGCCATCGACGCCGGTGCGGAAGAGGAGTACGAGACCGACGAGGTAGAGTTTACCATCCGCCAGGCCCGCGAAGAGGACCTCACGGGACTCGTCGGGGCGATTCGCCAGGCCATCGGCGGTGGCGAGTACGTCGAGGGCGAGACGGTGGCCGACGTCGTGGACAACGAGGGCGTCCTGTTGCGACACAACGAACTGGAGTCGCGCATCTTCTTCGTCGCGACGGTGAACAACGAAGTCGTCGGCTGGGTACACCTCAAGCATCCCGAAATCGAGAAACTGAATCACACGGCAGAGCTGACTGTGGGAGTCCTCGAAGAGTATCGTGACAACGGCATCGGGAGCCACCTGCTGGAGCGTGGCCTCGAGTGGGCCGCCTCGCAGGGGTTCGAGCGCATCTACCAGAGCGTTCCGTCGTCCAACGAGACGGCGATAGCGTTCCTCGAGTCCCGTGGCTGGGAGACCGAGGCAGTCCGTGCCAACCACTACAAGCTGGGCGAGGAGTACGTCGACGAAGTGATGATGGCGACCGACCTCTAGCGTTCGGGCGTATCACTTTCGACCATTTCCGGCAGGTGCTGTTCTCCCCAGCGTTCGAGTTCGCGAACGATGGGCTCGAGCGCCTCGCCGTGGTAGGTCAGGGAGTACTGCACCCGGAACGGCCGGTCGCTGATGACGTTGCGATCCACAAGGCCGTGACGCTCGAGTTCCTTGAGCGTGTTCGAGAGGGCTTTGCTCGAAATGCCGGGAATGTTCGACTTGAGTTCGCTGAAGCCACAGGGCTGATTTTCGAGTAGCCGGTGGATGACCACCGGCTTCCACTTGTTCCCGATCAGTTGCATCGTCGACGTGACGGGACACCACGGTTCGTCGCCGCTAGCGTCGACGATACTGGCTAAGGTTCTATCCATGCTGTAGTGGGTAGGGCTGGCTGCCCTCCCGATCCGGAGCGGTTGCTACGACCGTCTGGGCAGGCGCCAACCCACACACGAACGGGGTGGCGCCAGGTAGTACGAGTGGCTGCTGGCGCGTCGGAGCGTCCATGGGAATCGGTGAGGGCATCGGTTGGGAAGCTATCCCGCAGGGACCACGATGGAACCGCCTCGGCGGCCGAATCCGCCGATTGCGGTGGAGGTGAGTCCGTCCATTAGTTCGTCCCTCCGCCTATTAGGCCTTGTTTCCGTTCCCGTGACGGGTACGGAAGTCTACCTCAACGTGGTTGCAGCAAGCACATATTACGTCGAATGCAGGTGGCTACCGCGTAGGTATGCGGAGGGTAGCGAGCTTCAATGATGGCCGGCCAGGGACGGTCTCCTTCCCGGAAAATCGCCGGACGATAGTACAGTAATGTGTTGGTACGGCAGCGTCAGTCCGCGGCTGTATCAATTACGAACTGGCTACGGGAGTGGAATTCCATCTAGCAGACCGGCCATCGAAAAAAGCCGCGGGAGCGTGATCGGGGGTTCGCGAGACGGAGCTACCGTTCCTGGTCGTAGTCGATGCCGTTACCGTCGATCTCGACCTGGTCGTCGGAGACCGTCAGTTCCGGCGCGTCGGCGGGCTGGTAGTCGATTTCGCCGTTGTCCATCTCGAGTTCGGTGTCACCGACTTCGAACTCGGTGAGTTCGCCGTTGGACATCTCGAAGCTGACCTCGTCGCCGTCTTCGGTCGTCGTCTCGATGTCGGCGTTGTCCTCACCCTGGAAGTCCAGTCCCTCGCCTTCCAGGTCGTAGTTGCCGTCCTGGAGTTCGAGTTCGACGCCTTCGGGCGTCTCGAGGTCGAGGTCACCGTCCTCGTCGACCTGGAGGTCGGAGCCTTCGCCGTCCTCGTAGTCGACGCTGCCGTCTTCACCGACGTCCAGTTCGACGCCGTTGCTCTCGAAGTCGATCTGGTCGTCACCGGCCTCTATCTCGTCACCTTCGATGTCGTCTTCTTCGTCTTCTTCCTCGGCGTCGTCAGTCACGTTATCGTCGACGGTCACGTTGTCGTCGGCAGTGACATTGTCGTCGACGGTGACGTTGTCGCCGGTAACGTTGTCCTCGGTGACGTTCTGGGCCGCTACGGACCCGCCCATCGAAACGGCGAGACCGAGGCCCACGACGAGCGCCAGACCGAGTAGGAGCGCTTTTGTGGTCGTTCTCATGGTTGGTGGGAGTCGCTGTGGGGTCGGGGTGACGTCCCCGATGCCCGGAGGGCTAATCCTCCGCGCAGGGATCGGTACGCCAGCGGCACGGATAATGGTTAGCTGAATGACTGTTTAGGTGGTTTCGAGTCCATAACGTGCAACCTCATTACCCCCCTGCCCGACGATTTCCGGACGGCCAGGCCGTTACGAAAGACCTATCGGGTAACTAGACTGTAACCGCGGGAATGAAGTCACTTCGGTCGGCGTCAGTGGTCGCGTACCCTGACTGTGTCCGGGAACGGTTATCTGCCGGCGGCACCGTCGGGAAGTTCGTCGCCGGCAGTGTCGAGGGCGTCGGCCACGACGCCGTCCTGACTCGCTTTCGACCGGGCGTGACCCGCACAGACGAACTGGTTCTCGCGCCAGGGAATGTGCAGTTCGAAGGCCGCCTCGGCGTCACAGCCACCTACCTCGCACTCCATGGACGCTCCTTGGCGGCCACCCCTCTTGGCTCCGACGGTCGCGTCGGTCACAGGAGCACCACTAGCACCATCGCGAGTAGCATCGAGAAAGTGAGCACCACCTGCACGACGCTGGAAGCGAGAACGCCGAGCGTGGCCGAGATGGCCGCGACGAGTCCGGCGGTGGCGTCGGCCTGGCGACGGTACTCCAGGAGGAACACCGTCCCAGCGAGACCGACGACGAGGCCGACCGGACCCGAAACCACGAACAGCGCCAGGCCGACGGCGCCGCCTGCCACCGACGACCACGTCGAAGCGCCGCCGGCACGGGCTGCGACGACGCCTGACAGCCAGTCTGCGGCGATGGCCAGGAGGCCGACGAGCGTCAGGCCGACGAGAATTACCGTGCCCGGCGACGCGTAGCCGCTGTGCCACCAGTAGAGGTAGACGCCGGACAGCGAGACGAGCCCCGCCGGAACCACCGGAACGACGCTGGCGACGACGCCGGCGACGAGGAGGGCGAACGCTGCCCAGACCACGAGGTCGGCTCCGAGCACGGCAGTCACTCGAACCGCCCCCGTTCCTCGCGAACCGTTTCGTCGCCGTACAGGTCCACCAGCGGGCCGAAAGCCCTGCCGAAAGAGCGCATGCACTCGGCGCGCGAGGTAAAGTCCAGGACGTCCGTCACCTCGGCCCACGGTCGACCCTGCAGGGCTTTCAGGACGAGGAGACGCTCGTCCCTGTCAGAAAGCGCGTCCGGATCCGCCGGATCGACCAGGTGCCGGAGGGCGATCCGAGCGAACGGTCGCGGCGCGGTGTCGTAGATAGCTGCGCCGGCGGGAGCACCGGCGAGCATCCGCCACTCGGCGTCGGAGAGGTCGAGCGACGGCGTCGCGTCGACGGCCGACAGGGATTCACGGACGACGTCTGGTTCGAGACCGTCTAGGGGGTCGCCCAGCATCGATGGAACCCGCCGCACGAACCAGTCGGCGTGGCTGTCGGCCAGGGCTGTCCCAGCCGTCGAGAGGGGGTCGAGCATAATCGCGGAGTGTTCGCCGCTCGCGTCGTTTCGCGTCGTGGAGAGGTGGACGGTCCGGTAGCCGCTGGTCCGCCAGAATCGCAGTAGCTCGGGGGTAGCGCCGTAGCCGACGCCCAGCCAGTCGACGGCGCCCTCGAACTCCTCGCGAATGGACTCGAGGAGCCGTGACCCAAATCCGCGAGAGCGGACGGCGGGGTGCGTCGCGATCCGGAGGACGCGCTGGCCGACCGGCTCGCCGGCCGATTCGTCCCGTAGCTGGCTCGTCAGCACGTCGGGGATCATGTTGCCCCGGACGCGGTGCCCTTCGTACATCGAGGCCCGAAGGTCCGCCGGGAGGTCGCCCTCCCGGGCCAGCAGGGCGACCGAAACCACGTGGCCGTCGCGACACAGCGCCCGGACCGAGACGTTGGGTGCGTCGAGCAGCCTCGCGAGGTCGTTCGGCTCCGTCCGGTAGTGAGCGAGGACGAGGAGGCCGAACGCTTCGCGGAGCAGGTGTTCGTCGGCGAGCAAGTCGTCGGGTGATAGTTCGCGGCACTCGACCGACTCCGGTCGGGCGTCGGCCACGAGCGAGTCGGCGGCCGGCCCGGCGTCGAGACAGAGGGCACGGAAGGCCCAGACTTCGACAGGGTCCCCCGGCGCGTACCGGATCGGTTCGTCCAGGCGGACGTCCCTGACGGCGTGGTCGCTCGCTTCGAGGTAGTCCCGGAACCGGACCGAGAAGCCGCGACCGGCGCCCTCGTAGCCGTGGATCGTCGTCGCGAAGGCGACGGCGTCGGCGTCGAGAAACCGCTGGAGACGGCGGACCGGCAGGGCGGCCGCCTCGTCTACGACGACCACGTCGGGGTCGCCGGGCAGGTCGACGGCGGTAGCTACGGGTTCGAAGTAGATACTTCCCGTTTCGGTCTCCAGCCGGCGAGCCTCGTCCGCCGCCTCGTCTGCCGTCTCTTCGACGAGCGGGCCGAGGGTATCCAGCAGTTCGCTGGCGCGGTCGAAGACCTCCATTGCGTTTCTGTAGCCCGGGGCGGTGACGAGCACGTCATTGCCACGGGCGGCGAGGCAGGCAGCGGCGAGGCCGGCGGCACTGGACTTGCCGCGCCCCCGGTCGGCTTCGAGGACCAGTGCGAGCGGGCCGTCGTGGGAGAAGGGTTCGAAGGAACCGACGGCAGCAGCCTGGTCAGTTGTCAGACAGGCGTCGTACGCCTCGTCGGGAAATTCGTGGTCCGTCGGCGCCGTAACCGGCTCCGAGGGTCGACGCGGTGGTGGGTCGGTCAGTCCATCTCGTTCGACCGTTGCCACCTCGCCGCCCTCCGCCCCGACTTCGACGATGGCGATTCCTGGGTGGGTCCGGAGCGAGTCGACCAGGCGGCGCCGGAAATTCCCGGCGACGTCGGCGCGCTCGAAGGGCGGGACGGCGAGCGAATCGTCGAATCCGTCCCGGCGGTCCGGCCAGGACTCGAGGGGCGGGGTCAGCAACACGAGGAGGCCACCGCCGTCGACGGCGCCGGCCGCTCGCCCGATAGCGTTCGGTCGGCAGGCGTCGTGGCAGTCCAGTACGATCGCCGTCTGGGTCGTTCCGAGCAGCGACTCCGTCCGGCGGGGGTCGACCTGGTGCCATGGCAGGTCCTCCCCGGACCCGACGTAGACGGCTTCGGCATCGGCTACGTCGGCAGCGGGAAGGGCCTCGACGGCTGCCTCGCGAGTCGTCGCCGGTTCGCCGGTCAGGACGAGGAGGCGCCGCTCGTCGACGCGGCGCGCTTCGTCACGGAGCCGTGCGGCGACGTTCACGACACACCATGGGGGGCCACGGCAAATGTGCGCTGTGGTCCGCGCCGCCGTTCTGTCGGCGTGCAGGCCTGCCGACCGGGGACGAGAGCCGGACCGGGCTCGCGATGGCAGCCATCCGGGGCAACCGAACCGTGTCGCCGACGAACGTAACGAACTACGGCGGCTGGGGCGGCTCGCTCCAGCGCGGGTTCCTCGACCTGTTCCCGCCGCTGGCCCTCCACGGGGTGGTACCGCGAGCGACGCGGAGCGGCCTCGCACGGGCCGTGCCCCGGCGTCGCACGCCATAGCGGCTTCGAAACCGCTTTAAGTTCCCGAGAACCAGTTGGTCGTACAGCCTGCGCGGGGTTGATGACGCTCCCAGCCACCACAGGACTTCGCTCCGAGAGGAGATGCGGGACGGCCCGCGACGGCGGGGGAGTGCGAGCCCACGTGCAGGAGGTGATCCACAACTATGCCAGTGTACGTTGACTTCGACGTTCCGGCCGATCTCGAGGACGACGCCCTCGAAGCCCTCGAGATCGCCCGAGACACGGGAACAGTAAAGAAAGGAACGAACGAGACGACCAAGGCGATCGAGCGCGGCAACGCGGACCTCGTCTACGTCGCCGAGGACGTCCAGCCCGAAGAGATCGTGATGCACCTGCCCGAACTGGCCGA
>CAZGAX010000106.1:0-13669 GCA_964523745.1 uncultured Halobacteriales archaeon
CGATTCGTCGGGGATGGTCGGCGCGACGTATCCCACGTCGTCCGTGGCGGGGTCCCAGTAGAAGTCGTACCGGTCGATCAGGCCCAGGTCGACGACCCGCGCGAACTCCTCCCCGGACAGCGTCGTCGTGTCCGCCCACTCGCCGACGGCCTCCTCCCACGCCCCTTCGTCCAGGAAGTTGTGGAGTTCCTCCCGCCGATAGTCGTCCGTGACGTCCTCGCTATCCACGTCGACCGCTTCGTACGTGTCCCGGGACTGCGGCCCGGACAGCGACGGTGGGTCGGGAATGTCGTCCGTGAGAGCCATACGCGACCTACGACCGCTGGCGTGATGTGTCTTGGTTCCAGGTCCACGACCGCTGCCGGTTCGTCACCGACCGGTCGTCGACCCGGAAGGCACTGAGGCACCGCGGACGATAGCGTAGCCGAGCCCGACAAAGACTGCACCCCAGACCAGAAATGCGACGTCCCAGACGAGAACACTGCCGGGACCGTCGACCCAGACGTGGTGAACGCCGAGCAGGAAGTGATTGACGAGCCCCTCGACGAGGTTGAAGATGCCCCACCCCATCACCGTCGCTCCCACGAGAACTCGTCCGGACAGGGGGACAGCGGACCGTCGCCACGCTCGCCAGACGAGCGCGACGCCGACGACAGTCAACAGGTAAGTGATGGCGTGGAAGAGACCGTCCCAGAAGGTGTTGAGCGGCAGGTCTCCCGCGACCGCTGGGTTCGGATGGGAGGTGAGCATGTGGTGCCACTGGAGGATCTGGTGGAAGACGATGCCGTCGAAAAATCCACCGAGTCCGAGTCCGAGGACGACTCCCGCTCGAACGAGCGGCAGAACCTGCGGGGGGATACCCAGCCACGTTGTTCGTGATTCTCCCATGTCTCCCCTATACTCTCCGGCGGGAAAGACGCGCGGAAGTAGCGCGAACTACTTCCAGTTTGGGGAACCGAGCGACCGGTTCCAGTACGGGCTGTGGCTGGTCGGTTACTTCCGTTCTCGTGACCCGCTTCGATACCTGGACACGTGGCGACTGGCGGCCTCGATACTCGTCCACATCGTCGAAACAACGCCGGACTGCATCGGACGGACTCCCCGTTCGGGAACCGGGTTTCGGTTGTCACGGCCCCCTCCCGGGGGTTCCGGTAAGGGAACCGTACCGAGGTACCACGCAACAAACACTTTCTCGGGGCTCGCCGTCACGGACCACGCACCATGGCAGACCATCCGAACGCGACAGTCAAGGTCATCGAGGTCGTCGGCGAGTCGAGCGAGTCGTGGGAGGCCGCAGCACAGCAGGCACTCTCCGACGCAAGCGAAACCCTCGACGGGATCAGCGGAATCAAGATCCTCGACCAGACGGCGAAGGTGGAGGACGACGAGATCGTCCAGTACCGCACGAACGTTCACATCACGTTCCCGATCCAGCGGTGAGTGGGGCTGACGTGCCGGCTGTGCCGGGGTCAAGGCCTCCCAGTCGAGTCCGCGGCGGCAGTAGCTATCGAAGCGACGGATGGCGGTCGGTCGCCGTACGCTCGCCGCGGTCGACCATCGTCGCCAGGAGTTCCCGAACGCGACGCCCGGTGTCGTCCCAGGTAGGGTGGGACTCGTAGGTCACTCGGGCGGCAACGCCCAGTTCGCACAACCGATCCCGGTCCCCGAGCAGCGGTTCGAGTGCCGCCGCGATCGCCCCCGGATCCTCCGGCTCGACGAGGAACCCGTTCTCGCCGTCGGTAACGATCTCGTTCGCGCCGCCGCTCGTCGTCGCGAGTGCCGGAAGGCCGAAGCCCATTCCCTCCAGGTACCCGATGCCGAAAGCCTCGTAGCGTGACGGCACGGCCAGCAGGTGAGACCGGCGGAGGTGGTCGTCGACCGCCTCGTCGGCCAGCCGGCCGGTCAGCGTCACCCGTTCGTCGACGCCGAGGCGGTCGACCTGCCGGCGAATCCGCCGGGCGTATCCGGAGTCGGCGTCGAGACTGCCGACGGCTGTGAGTTGCCACCGCGTCGACGGGAGGGCAGCCAGGCCGTCGACCAGCACGTCGAGTCCCTTCCGGGGGACGACGCTTCCCAGAAAGAGAACCCGCAACGGCCCGTCGGTGGCCCGGTCGGCCACGTCGGCTGCCGAGACCGACGGCGATCGGTGTCCACGTCCGGGCCGGACGACGGTGGTGGCCACGTCGGCAACCTCTGCGACTGTTTCAGCGGTGGCACGGCTGGGACAGATGGCACCGTCGACGGTCCGGTGGTAGCCGGCCTCGACCGTCCGATACAGCCGGTGCCAGGGCGACGACCGCGTCTCGGCTGTCTTCGGCGAGTGGACGAGCGAGACGATGGGTATTTCGGCGCCGTGCAGGCGGTTCGGCAGCACCAGCGACGGGTGACAGAACTCGTCCTGGAGGACCAGGTCGTAGTCGCCCCGGAGCCGACTGTGGACGGCCGGCGACAGGTTGTCGCGGAGGTGGCGAGGGTAGGTACGCCAGGGCAGCGAGACGACGTCGACGTCGTCGCCGCGGCCCCGGAGATAGTCGACCAGCTTCCGGTCGTACAGGAACCCACCGGAGGTGTATCCGAGGTCGCCGTAGACGACGAGGGCAACGCGCATCAGGTGGCGGTCTCGTAGGTCGCCGTCGCCACCTCGTCCTCCCGGAGTTCGACCCGGACGGCGGCGACGTGGGGCGCGTCGAGGGCCGCGACCAGACGTTCCGAGAGGATACGGGCGAAGTGTTCGAGGCTCGGGTTCCGTCCGTCGAACGCCGGGAGGTCGTTGAGCGTCTCGTCGCGGTAGCGGTCGACGACGCCCTCCAGCGCGGCGGTCACGTCGTCGACGTCGACGAGATAGCCGTGGTCGTTCAGCGACTCCCCGCGGAGTTCGAGCGTGACCTCGTAGCGGTGAGAGTGGCGGTCGCCCTCGGGACCGGCGTCGGGGACCGTCAGGGCGTGCTGGGCGACGAACGGCCGCGAGACGCTGACCGAGTACATGCCTCTAGAGCGTGGGTCGCCGGGAACAAATAGCCGGGCCGCCAGTCAGTCGGGCCGCGGGAGCAGTCGGACCGGGACCGCGACCGCTCAGTCCGCAGAGAGCGCCTCGTCGATGCGCCGCTCGAGGTCCACGAGGTCCGCTTCGAGGGCTTCGCCGCCCTCGACCTCCGCGAGGCGGTCGGCGAGGCCGCGGAGCCGGGTGACCTTCTCGTCCTCGTCGACGCCCGTCTTCTGGACGTACACCTGCTCTGTGACGTCGTAGACCTCGTCTTCGGTCAGGTCGGTCACGGCGAGCACCACGTCGAGTCGGTCGGGGTCCACGCCGAGCACCCAGTCGCGGGGGATACCGCGGTCGTCGAGCGCTGACAGGACGACCTCGTCGTCCTTCGGCTGGCGGCGCTCGCGTACCGTCCGGTGGACCGTGCCGAACCGGCCGTGGAGGTCCTGGTCGGGACCCAACCGGTCGAGCAGCGGCTCGCCGACCCGGCGCCTGACCCGGTCGGCGCCGCGCTGGACGTCCGACAGCAGGACGTACAGGTCGGTCAGCGACTCGGTCTCCAGCGAGGCCGGGTTCTCGGCGTCCAGGCGGTCGAGCGCGTCGGCCAGCAGTATCGCGTCGTCGTGGACCCGCTCCGGACGCGACCGGGTTTCGGCTGGCGCCACGAGGTGTGGGCTCTCCCCGGCGACGGCGGACTCGGGGTCCCTGGCGAGGGCCGCGCCGTCCGAGACGAACTCCGGAGACAGGCTGAGGACGGCCGCGTACGGCTCGACCCCGGGCGGCAGGTCGGCCAGCGAGAGCGGTCCGTCGTCTGCCAGTCGGTCCGCGAGCACCTCGAACTGTTCGCGACGAAGCGTCCGCTGTTCGTCGCTGTCCCGAAACCGGACGCGTATTCCGGTGTCGGACGTCGCCTCCGCCGCGAAGCGCCGCTCCGAGACCGGGGTCTCCAGTTCGGCGTCCGGGTCGAGGTCGTCGCACGCCTCCCGAAGGCTGGGCCACGGGTCGGTCATACCAGTTCGTTCGGTACCGACGAGGAAAAGGCCGGGCCGGCCATCGCCGGGCCACGACCGGACGAGCGCCGCGGCGGCGGATCAGTCGTACGTGAGTAGCACCTGAACCGCCTCGTCGGGGTGCTCGTCGAGCAGCCGGTATGCCTCGGGTGCTCGCTCGACCGGGACGCGGTGGGTGACCAGGTCGGTCGGCTCGAGGGCGTCGAGGTGTCGGCGGGCGACGGCGAGGCGGCGGTCCTTCGACCACCGGCCCCGGTGCTCCGGCGCGATCGTGCTCACCTGGCTGCTCACCAGCCGTCCCCTGTTGCGGTGGAACCGGCCGCCGAGGTCGAGGGTGGCGGGCGTCGCGCCGTACCACGAACCGACGACGAGCCGGCTGTCGTAGGCCATCGCCGCGATGGCGCTGTCGAGCGCCTCCGGGTCGCCCGTCACCTCGTAGGAAAGATCCGTTCCGTCCGGTTCACCCCTCGAACGCAACCGCTCGACGACGTCGGTCGCGTCGGGGTCCAGCACCTCGTCGGCACCCAGGTCTGCCGACAGTTCCTGGCGGTTCGCGTGGCGTTCGACCGCCGTCAGCGAGGCGAGCGGAAACTCGGCGAGCAGCCCTGTCGTGAGCAGGCCGACGACTCCCTGGCCGAAGACGGCAACGCGCTCGCCGACGACCGGCCGCCCGTCCAGGAGGAAGTTCACCGCAGTCTCGACGTTTGCCAGCATCGCGGCGGCCGCCGGCGAACAGTCTCCGGGGACCGCAACGAGATCCCCTGGACTGTTCGTGAAGTGGCTCTCGTGGGGGTGAAATGCGAAGACCCGTCGGTCCAGCCACTCGTCGTCGACCCCGGTGCCCACGGCGGTCACCCGACCCACTGCGGCGTAGCCGTACTGCAGGGGGAAGTCGAGCGAGCCATCGAGCGCGTCGATGGACTCGTCGGCCGCCATGTCGCTCGGCGCCTCGCCGCGGTAGACCAGGAGTTCCGTCCCGGGACTGATGGCCGAGCGCTCGGTCCGGACGCGAACCTCGTCGGTCCCGGGGTCCGGGATGGGGCCATCGCGTACTTCGACCGATCGGGGACCCACGAAGTGCACCGAGCGTCGCGTCACTGCTCGTCCGGAGAGGCTGGCCGTAGTTAGTTACGAAGCGCTTGTAACTCGATGTGGTGAGCATACGTAACGAGCCGACCGGCGTTCTGGCCGACGAACGAGATATCGAGCACGTCTTCGCGTTCGATGGTGATTTTCGCACGCTCGGATTGACGCTCGTTCCGGAGGACGTCGGTTTTCCTGATGCGTGACTGGCGAGCCCTGACGGGTCTTACTCGACGTAGCCCAGCAACTGGTCGATTGCAGCCCTGGTAACGTCATCGGAAAGCGTCCCCTGGCGGTAATCGACCCACTCGTTTCGCACCGAGTTGACCGACCACGGCATGACGGCGCTCGACTCGGGCGCTCCACCGTCTTCCCAGTCCTCGTCCGACAGCGGAAGCCGATCGTCGTACCACGTTCGGGTTGTCAACGAGAGGACGACGTACTGTTCGCCGTGAAACGGCATGTCAGGTCGGTTGATGACGAGAAACGGGCGGCCTGCGGAGTCGTCGTCTTTGAACGGGTCCGTCGCGACGACAACGTCACCTCGGTCGTAGCTCATTCCCGCCGGTCCTCTGCAGCGTATTCACGCCACTCGTCGAGGTCTTCCTCGCCCATCTGCTCGTCCAGTTCGTCCACGAGACGGTGAAATCGGAACGCGTCTCGGACTCGTTCAGGGGAGCCGATCGCCCAGTACTCACCCTTGTGTCGGACGAGGTCGCGGTCTTCCAGGCGGCGGAGAACGGTACCGATCGACGCACGCTTGACGCCGGTGCCGTCGGCGATCTCGGAGGGAGTGAACGCCTTGTCGTCGTTTCGGGCCAGGAACTCCACGACCCGCTCGGCATTCGTACGCTCGACGAGTTCGTCTGAACTTCCCTCGTCGAACGTCTCGATGTCGATGGGCATAGGCGTCAGTACTGTCTCCCACGCCATAGGTGTTACTTTGACACTCTGTAACTCTGTCACGGATGTCACCCGGAATTTGTGGGGAACCGGTCCCGTTGTTTGCTCACCCGGGAGCAAGCTATCTCACTCGGTGTACCCAAGCGCCCGGAGAGACTCGTCGTCGGTCTCGGGCCGGGCGTCCCGCCGCACGCCGTCCTCGAAGACGGCGAACGGAACGCGCGTCAGTGGCGGGACGTGACACCCGGCCGGATGCTCGACCAGCCACCAGTCCCGCGCCCTGCCGAACGTCTCCCCGTGGTCGGCGGTGACGACGACGGTTAGCCCGCGGCGTGCCCACGCCGCGACGTACTCGCCGAGGACCTCCCACGTGCTCCGGACGGAGGCCCGGTACCCCTGCAGTGCCCGGTCGAGGTCGACGAGGCCGGTCGCCATGGCGGCCTGCTGGGAGAGTTGCTCGAAGTCGTCGCGGTTGGGGTCCCAGTGCCACGCCGTGAGTTCCGGAAATACGGGCAACCACTCGCCGCCGACCCGGGCGATGTATGGGGCGTGAGGCGGTCCGACGTGGCCGACGACCGGCAGGTCCCCGGCGGCGACGAAGTCCTCGACCCGGTCCAGGACCGGTTCCGGCGGAACGTTCCCGAGGCGGTCGACCCAGCCGGTCTCCCACAGCGAGTGACAGGCCCGCAGCCCGAGGTCGAAGGACTCGTAGCGGGAGTTGGCGGTGACCGCGGTCGCCCCAGCCAGGACGCCCGAGTCCGCCGCGGCGGCGAGCCAGCCCCCTGTCGACGAGGCCGGAGAGGTACAGCCCTCGACGGGCCAGTCAGCGACGCGCCGGAGGGCGTCCAGCCGACAGGCGTCGAGGACGACCAGGACGTCCCAGTCGAGGCGAGCCAGCCGCTCGTGTTGGTTCCCGGCGGCGAGCGGCCGGGTCAGCCGGCGAACGAGGGCTTTCCAGGCCCGGTACCGGAGCGGTTCGTCGCTCATCCGCCTCGTCACCGGAAGGTCATGACGACGTGTTCGCGGTCCGGATCCCGGAACGGCTCCGCCTCGCGTTCGGTTCGCGCCGCCCGGACGAGTCGTCGAGGACTGAACAGCCGACGCCATTCCGCGATCGAGCGGTACTCCCAGCGCGGGTCCGGCGTCCCGTCGGTGGCCTCGGAGATCACCAGCGAGCCGCCCGGAACGACCACGCGGTCGAGTTCGGCCGTCGCCTCGCGGATCGACGCCTCGGGGACGTGGTTGAGCACGCCCCAGGTCACGGCGAGGTCGAAGCTGTCGTCCGCGAACGGCAACGCCTCGGCTCGGGCCCGCTGGAAGTGGATCTCGGGATGTTCGCGCCGCGCCGCCGCCAGGAGCGACGGGTCGGGATCGACCGCGTGGAGCTCCCGGGTGCGGTCTGCGATCCACGGCGTGAGACGGCCGTAGCCACAGCCCACCTCGACGGCCCGCGACGGGGAGCGTCCCTCCAGGGCAGCGACGAGGTGGCGCACGTCGATGTGGAGTTCGTGGCTGAACTCGGCCCGGGACTCGGCGTCGGAGAGCCCGGTCACGTCACCGTTCCCGGGTCGCGTTCCGGCGGTCTCACCGCCGGACCGGTCGGGTGGGGCGAGGAACCGGTGGACGCTCGGTTGCATCGGGTCTGACCGTGACGGGGGCCGTCGGGAAAGCGCTCGCCCCGGCGAGTTCCGGCACGGTGAACCGTCTCCTCTCCTCCCCGACCGGCGCGTCCAGTCCTGGTGAACGTGAGCCACAACGTCCTCGACCACGGCGTTCGCTGCTCGTTCCCCGGCGTCGGGTACGGGATCGCCCTGGCGGCAGTGGAGCGGCACGTGATCCTGGATTCCCCGTCATGCCACTGCCGGCTCAAGTCCTATCCGGGACCGTGACCTACTGCGACCATGCGTCGCACCGGGGCCGCCCTCAGCAGCGTAGCGGCGGTCACGTTCGTCGCGCTCCTCCTCGTGGCCTACCTGTTCGAAACCCCCCGAGACCTGACGCTGTACTACCAGTTCGGCGTCGTCAGCCCGCTGCTCGCGGGGGTCTTCATGGTGGGCGTCGTCGCCGTCTTCACCCTGGCCCGCTACGGGTACCTCTCAGCGGCGGCCAGCACGGGCATCGCGCTCGGTCTCGGCGTCGTCGGCTTTCTCGTCGTGCTGTACTGGGCCATCGAGGGCCGGGTCGACGTGTTCCTGGCGCGAGGCTGGGCGTTCCCCCTCCAGCGGTGGGTGCTGGTCGCCGTCGCCGCGCTGGTCGTCCTCGGCGCCGCCGTCCAGGCCTGGCAGTTCCGTCTCGGCGCCAATTGAGAAAGCGGGAGAGCGACCGCAATGTTCCCATCTTCGGGTAGCGCCCTGCCAACACGCCGGCTGCGACCGGAAACCAGCCAGACGCTACGTACGTATTGTCGCGTTCGAAGCAACACTCCACCCTCCGGCCGGTGAGAATGAGCGAGCGACGTGCCACGCAAAGGCAACGTCTGACCGGGCAGGAACGACCGAGACGACACCTGGATGAGGGCCATTTCTCCGGGCCGACGACGGGGCCTCGGCGAGACGTTGGGTCCCTCCCCCCATCCGGCCGCTCCACCACAAACACAGCCTGGCGCGGTCCTACACGGCGTCCAGCGCCCTCGCGATCGCTTCGAGGTCGGCCTTCCGGAACGGCCGCCCAGCGCCCTCGGAGTCGCCCGCTGCGAGGTCGTCGACCGACTGCCGGATCCCCGCTCGCATCTCGGCCTTCGGAGGGAGTCTGTCGGTGTCGATCTCGTACCCGACGGCCTCGCAGATAGCTGCGAGGGCTTCCTTGGTAAACGCGGTCGATTCGACCCGTTCGTAGCGCCCGACGGCCAGCCGGATCTCGTTGCGCAGGTCGTCGACGGTCGGTGACATAGGCCCACTGGCGCCGGGAGCGGATTGTAGGTTCCGGTCGGCGTCACCCGGAGCCATCGAGCCGGGTGCTCGGGCTGGACGCTCAGCGCCTCAGTCGTCCTGTGCGACCGGCCCGTTCGACCAGTCGCGGTGCCACCCTCGCGCGTACTCGGCGTCATCTTCGTCGCCATCGTCGCCGTGGCTCCGGCCCGGATTGTCCTCGTCGTCGCCGTCGCTGTTCCCGTGGCCACGGTCGTGGTCGTCGTCATCCTCGTCGCCACGGCCGTTCTCCGGTGGTTCGTAGACGTACAGGCAGTCGTTACTGTACGAGCGGCCGAACTGGTCGGCGTCCTCACAGCAGAGGACGCGGCCGTCGTCCATCACGTAGACGTTGTCGACGTTGATCAGTGCGTCGTCGGCGACGTCGGCGGGGTCGCTTGCGTTCGGTCCGACGATCACCGGTTCGAGCGTCGAGACGTCGTACTCCTCGTCGAGTTCGGCGCGGTAGACGACGCCGCCGTCGACGCGGTCGAGTTGGATATCGCCCACGTTCTCGTAGCCCGTCTCGTTGGACATGTCGTCGTTGAGTTCGGAGATGGCGAAGTAGACGTAGTCGCCAGGGCCGGCGCCCTCGACGCTGTCGACGCCCTCGGCCTTGTTGAACTCGATGCTGGCGCCGATCTCCTTGGCTGCCGCGCGGGTTTCGAGGAACGGAACCCGGCGCAGGTCCGGCGAGACGCCGTCGGGCCCTTCGTCGGCCCACTGCTCGGCCCAGAGGGCGATCTCCTCGTCGGTGACGTAGTCCTGGTTGCCGTTCTCGACGACTTCGCGGTCGGCCTCCTCGAGGGCCGTCGCCAGGTCGTCCTCCCAGTCGGTGTCGGCGTGACTCTCGAGGTAGTCCTGCTGGGTGACGCCGTCGTAGTCGGCGATCCACGACTCGACCTCGCGGTTGGAGGCGTGGCCGAGTTCCAGCCACTCGAGTTCGAGGTCGACGACCGCCGGCGGGAGTTCCTTCGCGGCGGCCTCGTTGGTCACCTTCGGCGCGTAGAGCGTCCCGGCGACGTCCATCGGGTCGTCGTAGTCGTCGATCGGCTCGTCGGCGACGAACTTGTAGATCCCCTTGCTGTCGCCGTCCGAGCACTCGTAGACGGTCTTGCGGTCGGCCTGGACGTCCGGCGACTCCCAGGCGGCCCGGCCCATCACGTAGTACTTCACCGGCCGGGGCGGGTCGGCCGTCGCCTCGCGGACGTCGACGTGGTAGCCGTAGCGGTACGGGTTCGGGTAGACGTCGGTGATCGGCTCCGTGGTGGTGCCGTCGTTCCCCTGGTCGACCGGCTCTGCCCCGAGGTAGTACGCCAGGAACTCGACGCCGGTCATCGCCCAGTAGCCCTGGACGTACCAGGACTTCTCGCCGTAGTAGTCGTCGACTGCGCCCTGGATGGCCGAAGGATTCGGCCGGTTCCAGAACTCGTGGGCGCCCCGGATGCCCTTGCCGGTGCCGGCGGCCAGGACGTCGCTCACCGAGGCGGCCAGCGACACCCTGGGGTGGGCGTAGTTCTCCTCGGAGGAGAGCATCGTCCCCCACGGGCTCAGGTCGCCGTAGCAGTTGATTCGCGTCCCGCCGATGTCCCGGAACGGCTCAGTGTTGGCGAGGTTGACGGCGTTTTCGAGGTCGGCGGTCCACTCGCCGTCGCCGGTCTGTTCGATGGGGATGCGCGAGACGTTGCCGGGGCTGTTCTCCCAGTTGGTGAACAGGTAGCCGGCCGTTCCCTCCTCGTCGGTAGGGACGAACTGGTTGCAGTCGGGGTTGTACGCCGCGTCGCCGTACTGAGTGCCGGCGAAGTTGGCTGTCGTCAGCGGCGTGCCGTCGGGCGTCTCCGTGACGCCGAGTTCCTCGTTGCCCCCGTCGATGGGGTCGTGGGCCCGGGCCAGGAACGTAAAGTCGCCGTCGGCACCCCGGACTCTACCCTGCTCGGCCGTCGTCTGCGGCGTCGGGAGTTCGTCGAAGTCGTCGTTGTCACCGTCGAGTTCGAACCGGAAGCCGCTGAAGTAGCCGATACCCGCCTCGTCGTACGGCGCGGGGTTGTCCCGGCTCGGGTGCTGGAGGCTGTACAGCAGCGACCCGTCCTCGAAGACGAACGGTCCGGTGACCTCCGCCCCGAGGGCCGTCGAGGAGAACCGTTTCAGCTCGCCCCGGACGTGCGGAGCGGTCGGGCGCTTCCGGTCGTCCTCGTCGGCCAGCGCGACGCCGGAGACGCTCGCTCCCAGCGCCGCCGCGACGGACGTCGCCATCAGGTTGCGTCGAGTTAGGTCGACCATGCAGTTTGACAGTCGTTCACACCGGTAAATAACTTTTATATTACTGATACGTATTAGTTGGATTCCACCTGGTCGATACGTAATTCTATAGAGCGGTCTATTCTGTTTCAGACCGGTTCAGGATCGACAGCTGGAGGACAGAGGTACAGCTACTGGAGACGACGCGGTCGATGGCCGGGGCGACGAAAGAGTCCGTTGGTCAGCCCTCGATTCAGTTCTGGTCGGCCGGTTCGGCGACGCCTTCAGCGACCGCATTCGACCGAATCTCCCGGGCCCGCTCCCGGACCGACGCGACGTACCGCTCGATCTTGCTGGGTTTCTTGCCGTAGAACGAGGCGACCCAGTTGACGTCCGTGCCGGGCATCGTCAGGAAGTACGCGGCGAGGGTGTCACGGCCGGCCTGGATCACCTCGGGTGGCACGCCCCGGTCGCCGGTGCCGGCTTCCTGAAAGCCGTTCGCGTCGAAGTAGACGTCGGCGTAGAGCGTTGCTAACTCCGGGTCGGCGAACGTCACCGGCTCGTGGTCGGGCGCCTCGAACCGGTACCGGCGGTCGTCGCCGTCGTCGGGTTCGACGGCGACGACCCTGACGTCGAACGCGTACGTTTCGTGGACCGATTCCGTCGACGGCGTCGACTCCTGTGATGCTGAATTGGACATGGGATCGGGGACGATGGTACGAGAGACCCGTTCCGACCGGGTAACTGTCCACTCCTGACAGTGGTTTCGAATGCAATCGCCAAAAAATGAACGTTGCTAGGAGGCGTCCGAACGGGTACTGACTGCTCGTGAGCAGTACGGAGAGGAGGTGTCGGTCCGGCACGCCCGGTTCAGCCGAAGCCTTCGAACTGCGTGTGTCCCGGCGGGACCCCCAGCGCCTCGGCGGCCTCGACGAGGCTGTACACCATCGCGTTCAGCCCACAGGCGTAGACCTCCATCCGTGCGGGGTCGAGACGGGCGTCGACCGACCGGACCGGGTCGGCGGCCAGGTAGTCGGCGAACGGTTCGGGGAGTGATGCCGGGTCGACCGCGTCGGGGTCGAGGTACTTCGTCAGGGCGTACTGGACGTAGGCGGTCTCGCCGTCCCAGTCGGTCAGGTACGACTCCCGGCTCAGCGTCGGGACGAAGTGAAAGTTCGTCCGCTCGGTGGCCAGTTCCCGGAAGTACTCGCGGTACGGCAGCGTGTCCCGCCAGCCCGAGCCCAGGAACAGCCAGACGTCCCGCGGCTCGCCCTCGTAGCGGTCCCTGCCGGTCTCGTAGCAGCACTCGATCATGCTCTTGAGCGGGGCGACGCCGGTGCCGGTCGCGAGGAAGACTAGGTCCCGTGGCGAGGGGTCTTCGAGGAGGAATTCCCCGTACGGTCCGCGTAGCGTCACCGTCTCGCCGACTTCGAGGTCGACTGCCAGTTCCGAGGTCAGCGTACCACCCGGGACGCGACGGATGCAAAACTCGATGTCGTCGCGAGTCGGCGGACTCGCGACCGAGTACACCCGCGCCGTCTCCTCGTAGCGAACGCCGAGGTACTGGCCGGCGACGAACTCCAGCGGCTCGTCCGGGTCGACTGTCACGGACAGGAGCGAGGGGTACGGCTGGAGATACCGTTCCTGCAGGGCAGATAGCATCTCGCCTGGTGAGCCCCCCTGGTCGTCGGGCGCCAGGTACCGGTCCAGAGGCGTCTCCCCCTCGAGGTGGTCGGCGGCGTCGAGCTGGTCGCTCAGCCAGTCGGCACACGCTTCGTCCGCCTCCGGACGGTCGCGTCGCCAGACGTCTGTTCCGTGGCGTCGAGCGTCTGACGAATTGCGACGAGTACCTCGTCGGTCCGGTTCCGGTCCATCGCCGACACGTCGGTGACGACGGCAGATTCGGTGATCAGCGGCATCTCCTCCACCGCCTCGTGCTGGGAGCGATGCTCGCGGACCTCCATTCGGGGGCATTACTGGTCGGGCGCTGATGTGCGTTCCGCTCGCCACACTGCCAGGTCACGACGAACGCGTCTCGTGACAGCCGGCCCCTCCCGTCGAAGCTGGCGGTTCGACAGCCGAGTTGTCGTCCGAGACCACGGACGCATCACCCTTCGTCCGGCCGGAGCGTTCCCAGTGTTCGGGGAGCGCAAAGCGAGAGAACGCGAGTAAAATATAATAATACCTTATGATTAAATTTCCTATCATATATGGATTCTTTTCCATAATGAATTTCGATAGTTCTGTCTAGCGCGATCGAACCGGACGCCTGCGAGCACGAACGGATCTGCAGCGCAATTCGTGACGTATGACGCCTGCCTCTTGGAATTTCGCCTTTAAATCGGAATCTGGATACGAGGGACGGTCCAGAGAGAGCGGGTCGGCGTGACGAGACACCATGGACGTCCAGATACAGCGGATTCGAGAAGTATAGACGGCCTATCACCGTCTGCCGCATCCGAGACGGGTCGGCAACGCACCACGGATCCCCCGACCGCGCAAAAAGTGTGGGGATTTATATAGTATATGGCATATATAAATGTTTG
>CAZGAX010000107.1:0-13561 GCA_964523745.1 uncultured Halobacteriales archaeon
TCTCGCTGTGCCGTCGCCAGCCGGTCACACAGGTCGCTCGCGGCGGTGACGACGCTCTCGCGGAGTTCGTCGACCGTCTCGCCGGCCATCCCGGCGAGCACCAGCCTGACGGCGTTCGGGAGGCTCACGGCCGTCGGACGCGTTTCGACGAGGGTCCGGCCTGCGGCACGGAGTGCTGCCCGGAACGTCTCGGGGTCGGCCGCCTCGCTCTCCTGTGCCTGGACCCGGAGTGCGTTGGCCGCCGTCTCGGCGATCGTCGTCGCCCCACGGACCTCCATGGTGGCGATCTCGGCTGCGACGGCTTCCACCTGCGGGTGGACCTCGTGGCCGTCCATGTCCTATACTTGAACGTCGAGTGATAAAAGAACGGGGGCTGGCTTAGAGTTCGACCGGTTCGGACAGCCTGGGCTCGGTGCGGTCGACGGTGACGCCCGTAAACCGGGAGAGCCAGCGGTCGACGTCGCCGCGCTCGAACCCTTCGAGGGCCTCGTGGACGGTGTAGTGACTCAGTTCGTCGGTCGCCGGAAGGACGGCCCGGAGCGTGTCGTCCTCGTAGATGGCCAGCGAGACGACCGGGAACACGACGCACTCCTGGAGTTCCTCCTTCCCGGGGACGAACCGCGGGCGCCGGTCGAAGGCGGGTTCGAGCGAGAAGCCGTTGGCGTCCGCCCAGTCTTCGAACTCCTCGTACGTCCGGACCGCTTCGGACCGGAAGTCCGTCTCGTAGGTCGCCAGCCCGTCCCACTGCGCTGCGATGTGCGCGGCGTCGAAGACGCCCCGGTCGTCGAGGTCCTGAATCCGATCGAGGACACGCTGCTGGGCGTCGTAGGTGCCGAACGTGTCTGACCTGAGGTACAGTTCGGCCCGGTAATCCTGGCGCTGGGGCTCTGAGATCATCACCTGAAACAACGTCCACGATCCAGATAAAACCCGACCTGTCACTGGGTAGCAAATCGCTCCTTCTTGCTAGGGACGATTACTTCGGGTCGGAAGAGTGCGCAGTCAAGCCCGGCGTCTCATACGGTCGGTTGTAATTCTTTACCGGCCTGCATCAGCCGTTGGACTGTTTCGTGCTTTAACTACCGAGGGTGCGAGTACTACTGCTGAAAATAGTTACAACCGACCGTATCAGTCGTCTGCGCTGGCCGGGCCCGCAGCGACGTCGATCTCGCCGGCGTCGAGTTCCGCCTCGATCTGCCGGGCCGCTTCGACCATGTTCTCCATCTTGCCGTAGGCCACCTCGCGGGGCAGGAGTTTGAGGCCACAGTCCGGACTGACGGTGAGTCGCTCCGGCGGAACGACCTCGAGACCCTTGCGGATGTTCGCCTTGATCTGCTCGACCGACTCCACCTCGGCGACGTGGGCGTCGACGACGCCCATCGCGAAGTCCTTCGTGAACTCGTGTTCGGTGAAGACGTCCAGCTGTTCGTAGTCGCCGTTGGCGAGTTCGAGGTCGTACTCGTGGACCGGGTAGTCCAGAATCTCGGGGTAGATCCGCGAGTAGTCGCCGTAGCAGACGTGCAGGCCGAGACGGACGTCGTCGGGCACGTCGGCGACGATGTGTTCGAGCGCTTCCCCGACGATGGCGTGGTCGTCCGGCGTCGTGGCGAGGGCGGGTTCGTCGATCTGGACGTACCGAGCCCCGGCGTCTACGAGCGCCTCTATCTCCTCGTTGACGAGGTCCGCGAGTTCGTAGGTTAGCTCCTCCTCGGAGTCGTAGACCTCGTTGAACGACCAGTTTGCAAGCGTGTACGGTCCCGTAATCGGAACTTTCACCGGGTGGGCGGCGACGTCCGTGATGAACTCGTACTCGGAGACGAGCCACTCCTCGCCGTACTCGACCTCGTCGACGACGCTCGGCTTGTCGAAGTAGTTGTGGCCCCAGACCTTGACGCGGCCGTTGAACTCGTAGCCGTCGATGCGGTGGGCGAAGTACTCGACCATCTCGTTGCGCCGCATCTCGCCGTCGACGACGACGTCCAGGCCCGACCGCTCGTGTTCCTCGGTAATGAGCCGCGAGGCGTCGTCTTTGGCCTCCTCGAAGCCTTCGGCGTCGAGGTCGCCGTCCTCGTCCTCGTAGAGGTCGCGAGCCCGGTGCAGCCACTTGGGCTTGGGGTAGGAACCGACGACCGTCGTCAGCAGGAAGTGGTCGTTCGGGTGGTCCTCGGGCCTGAACTGCTCGCGGGGACCCGTCATGCCGTCACCTCCTGGGTCGCGGCAGCCAGTGCGTCGAGCTTGGCCTCGAACTTGTTGACGGGCAGGTAGAACAGCTCCGTGTTCACCGTCGCGTAAATCGTCTCGTAGTCCTGTGCCGGCGTCTGCTCGGTGAACCACTCGATGCGCTCCCGGATGGTGTCGGGCGTCTCGACCAGCGTGTTCTGGCCGTCGACGAGGCCCAGCGCGACCGAATCCTTCGTGCCGTACTCCTGGACGTTGTAGACGTTGGCGTCGTGGTCTGCGACCAGGTCGAAGCCGATGGCGTCGACGTCGGCGTCCATCAGGTGGGCGTACACCTTCTCCTCGAGGGCGCCCCAGTAGGGGTGGAAGACGACCTCGGCGTCGGTCGCACTCGCTACGGCGTCGATGGCCTCGCTTGCCCGCTCGTCCAGGCCGTCGGCAGGTGCGTTTTCGACGAGCGAGGGCTCAAGCAGGAACAGCGTCTCCACGTCGGGGAAGGCTTCGGCCTCGCCGGCCAGGAAGTCGGCAATCGCGTCGAGAAAGTCCCCGTCGTCGCCGTAGTGCTCGTCGGTCGCCAGGTCGAACAGCGAGTAGGGACCGGGCAGCACGGCCTGGAGGCCGTCGTCGACGAGTTCGGCGGCCGCCTCGAGTTCGTCTGCGACGTCGCCGTCGAAGTCCAGGTCGTCCGTGACGACCGGTTCGCGGTAGAAGTTATTGTTGTCGTAGTAGCGGACGATGCCCCGCGTCTCGACGCTGTCGTGGACGGCCAGCGGGTGGGCGAGCATGTCGTCCCACCGGAGCTGCCCCTCGACGACCCGGTCGAGGCCGGCTTCCTGCTGGCGGTCGATTACCTCGGTCCGGGCGCGGTCGTAGGCCGCCCGGGTTTCGGCGGTCTCCTCGCCGTCGATCAGGTCCTCCTTCTGGTGGCCCTTCAGGTCCGATAGCTCGTCTTTCGCCCAGTCGGGCAACGGATACAGGCCGGGTGTGGTCGAAACTACCCGTGACATTGGTATCCGATAGGAAATGACGGCCTTTAATATTTCCTGTTCGTATTTATGCTTCTTGGTTATTATACTCGCTGGGTATTGCCGCGCGACGGGACGAGGTGCAGGACGACCAGGCGTTCGTTCGGGTGGGCCTCGTCGGCCACCTCCATCGTCGTCAGGCCGTTCGACCGGGCTTTCGCCCGGACCGCGTCGATGCCGGTGAGACTCGAACAGAGGAGGAGCGCCTCGCCGTCCGGTTTCAGGGGTCGGCGCAACCCCTCGAGAAAGGGGTCGATCACGGCCCGGCCGTCGTCGCCGCCGGAGAGGGCGTACTCCATCCAGTCGTTCCACTCCCGGTCGGGCGGCGTCGGCAGGTACGGCGGATTGCAGACCACGAGGTCGACGCTGTCCGTCCGGAAAGGATCCAGCAGGTTCGCCCGGACGGCTTCGACGCCCCCGTTGCTGGCCTGGCGACACGCCAGCGGGTTCAGGTCCGTCCCGACGACTCGCGCACCGGTTTCGTCGGCGACGCGGTCGGCGACGTAGCCCGACCCGGTTCCGACGTCGACCACGAGGTCGTCGGCGTCGGCGTAGTTCACGGCCGTCTCGGCCAGGAGGTGTGAATCCTCGGCGGCCTGGTACACCTGTTTCACGTCGCGGACGTCGGCCAGTCTGGGGTCGTCGTCGGTCATCGGTGGTCGTCCGGTTATCGGTCCTCGGGGTCGCCCACGTCCCAGGCGAGCGTCGCCAGTTCGGCGAAGTCGCGGGGTTCGAGATTTCCTGCCCGGCGCTTCAGGAGGGCTTCGTCCGCCGCGTCGACGACCGCGTCCGGGTCGTCCAGGCCGGAGATGTGGCCGGTGTTCCGTACGGCGTTGCGCATCGTCTTCCGACGCTGGGTGAAGACGGCCTTCAGGAAGCGAAGGAAGAAGTCGTCGCTCGGCACCTCGTAGTCGGGTGCCCGTGGCGTCGTCCGGACGACGGCGCTCTCGACTGCCGGCTGGGGGTCGAATGCCTCCTTCGGAACGTGCTCGACGAGTTCGACGTCGGCATAGTGGGCGGCGGCGACCGACAGCCGACCGTAGTCGTCGCTCCCGGGGTCGGCGGCCATCCGCTCGGCGAACTCCCGCTGGAACATCAACACTGTCGGACGGTTCCGGGGCAGGAGTCGAAACGCGATCTCGCTGGACACGCCGTACGGAAGGTTCCCGATCGCGGCCGAAAAGTCCGGCAGGTCCACGTCGAGGGCGTCACCCTCGACGACGGCGAGTCGGCCCTCGTCGACCCCCGCTTCGAACTCCTCGCGGAGGAAGGCCGCCAGGTCCGGGTCGCGTTCGACGGCCGTGACGCGGTCCGCGACGGCGAGGAGCCGGTCGGTCAGTGCGCCGGTGCCCGCACCGATTTCGAGGACGTGCGACAGGTCTGCGTCGAGTTCGCTGGCGTAGCCTGGCAGCCTGTCGAGGACCCGGTCGTCGACCAGGAAGTGCTGGTCACGGTCCGGATCGCCGAATACACCGGCCTGTCGGCGGAGGGCGTCCGGGTCGCGGTTGCCGTAGGCGTCCTGTTCCATTAGTCGGTCTCGCCTGTCACGACCCTCCGTCACTGGTCCTCGCGGCGGGCGAACGTCCGGTACTTCAGGTCTTCCTCGCGTATCTCCTCGAGGACGCGCTCGACGAGTACTTCCCGGGGTTTGTGGAGGCCGCTGACGCGCGATTCCAGGTCCTCGAAGCTCTCGAACGGCTGTCGCTCGCGCTCGTCCAGAATGCTGTTGCGGAGTTTCTTCCCGATGCCCGGCAGGAGATTCAGCTGGTGGAGCCGGAGCGTAATGGGCTGGGCGTCGTTGTAGAAGTCGACGAACCGCTGTTCTTCGGCGTCGACGAGGTCCTCGACGGCGTACTCGAGTTCGGACTGGGCGCCGCCGGGCAGGTCGTCGTACCCGATGCGGTTGCGAGCCTCGACGTCGTCCCCGAAAACGTCGAGGCGGCCGCCGATGGTGACGTCGGCGTCGTCGGCGACGACGAGTTCGTAGAGTTCGAAGTCCTCGACCCCCATTGCGTAGGCGAGGGGCTGTTTCTCGTACTGGGGGCGGTCGTCTTCGGTCCGCCCGTGTGGCAGGAAGTCCAGCACGACGGCCAGATCGGCCGCTCCGTCCCCGTCGCCGCGCTCGTCGGCACTCATGGCGTTATTTAGGGTTAGCGCGCACTTAAACCCCGGCGCGTGTCAGGCGTACTTCCGGACGACGTCGAGGACGTCGTCGAGTTCGTCGCCCGAGAGGGTGTACCGCTCCTGGGCGTAGATGGCCCGAAGTTCGTCCCGGTCTTCGGGTTTGAGGTCGACGATCTTGTACGCGGTCGGTTCGTCCACCTTGTCGAGTTCCAGCAACTCCGCGACGAAGTCGCGGGACTCCTCCGGATCGAGGTAGGCAAAGCGGTTGACGTGCTCGATGGCCCGGGCGAGCTCGTAGCGCATCTCGCGCTCCTCGTCCGCCGCGAACTCGGCCTCGAGGTCCGCCAGGATCTCCTTGGTCTCGGCGGTCGTCAGGTACTCCTCCTCGAGCTTGTCCTTGAAGATGGTCATGCCTGCCGGCTCAGGTGGGCTGGCTTGGCGATGATGGTCTTGTCCTTGCCGCCGTCGTTAATGCGGACCTTGTAGGCCTGGCCCTGCTGGCCCTCGACGACGCCGGTGTGGCCGTCGAAGCGCGGGTGGAACTGGCCGTCGGAGACGCTGGGGTCGATCGAGAGGTGGACGCTGTCGCCCTCCTCGAACTGCTCGACGGCGCGCTGTGGCGGGGAGGTGCCCCGCTCTCTCGGGTGATTTTTCAGCTTGTTGCGAGTTCCCTGGCGAGGTCCGTTGGAGTTGGGCATTCGTGGGTCTGGTTTGTCCGGTCGGCCTTATAAAACGTGCGTTACAGGCTCGGAGACTGCCACGCCGTGACGCACCGGACGTCACTGTGCGGTCCGGTAGTACGAGCCGAAGGCTCTCGGGTGGCGTGAACTGTCGGTGAAGCGAGTGCGCCGGCTTACAGGCGGCCGACGTTCTCGACGGAGACGGACTCGACGCCCTCGACGCCCTGGAAGGCCTCTTCGACGGCTTCGGTGCCGCCGGCTTCGTCAGGGACGACCACCGTCGGGATGAGCGCGACGAGGCCGAAGGCGACGTCGTCGCGGTCGAAGCCGTTGATCTTCGCGCCGTCGGGCAGTGACTGTTCGAGGCGCTCCTGGAGGGCGTCCAGGTCGACCTCGGGACTCTGCGGCATGACCTTGATGGCGGCTGCTACCTTTCCCATGGTTTACGGACCGGTGAACCCGCAGTCGGGGCACTTGTAGAGGTTGCTCTGCTTGCGGCACTTGGCACAGCGGTAGATCTGGTGGCCACACTCCGGACACTTGAACGCCGCCGCGTTCGTGCCGGCGATGTTGATGCCACACGAGATGCACTTTTGGGCCCGCTTCTGCTGGGACTCGCTCATACCCCTGCCTTCCCCACCGCCGCTTTTAACGGTTGTCAAATCGGTCGGCCCGCCGACCCGCCGTCGTGCCGGAGACGGGCGCCTCAGCGCGCCGGGTCGTCAGGACCCGCGGTCTCCCGCGAGAGGTCGGGGTCGGGAATCGCCGCCTCGGTCGGCTCGCCGTTCTCCCAGACGTAAAATCCCTCGCCGCTGGCCAGACCGGTCCGCCCGGACGCGACGAGGTCTTCGAGGATCGCCGGGGGTAGAAATCGCTCGCCGAGTTCGACGCCCAGATACTCGAAGGTCTCCAGTCGCCGGCCGAGTCCTGCCCGGTCGGCCCGCTCCAGCGGCCCCATCGGGTGGTCGTACCCCGCCCTGAGTGCCTCGTCTACCGCTTCTACGCCGGCGACGCCGTCATCGACCAGCCGCATCGCTTCTGCTTCGAGTGCGAGCGCCAGCCGCGTCGAGACGACGCCGGGAGCGTCACGGACGACGACCGGCGTCCGGTCCAGGCCGGCGACGAACGATTCGACGCGGCCTGCCGTTTCTGCCGTCGTCTGGTCCGCGACGACGACCTCGACGAGGTCGGCGTCCAGGGGGTCACGAAACCGCAGGCCGATGGCCCGGTCAGGGTGGCGCAACCCCGCAGCGGCCGCCGTGACAGAAACGCCGTCGGCCGCCGGAGCGACGACCGTGTCCCGCCCCACGTATTCCTCGACGTCTGCCAGCGTCGCCTGGAGGGCACTCGCGTCGGTCGTGGCCGTCTCGACGACCAGGTCGGCCTCGCCGACCGCCGACTCCCGGTCTGTCGTCCCGTCGAGGCCCGCGACGGCCACGTCGTACTCGTCCGCCGTGAGGTCGCCAGCGTCGACCGACTCGCCGAGACGCCGCTCCGCCACGTCGATGGCGTCCATCACGGCATCCACCTCCCCGTCCTGGAGGTTCACGTCGTGCCCGGCAGCGGCGGCGACCTGGGCCACGTCCCGCCCCAGGGGACCCGCGCCGAGTACAGCAACGTCCATACGAACGTCCGCGTGGCCCGACCGGTTAAGCGTTTACGACGGTATCGCCAGCGATAGCCGGGCCAATCGTCGCGTCCGTCGGCTCAGGCCGGGGCGACCCACAGGGGCCCCACCCACGCCATCCCGCCGCCGGCCTGCTGGACGCGGAGGTAGTAGACGTCCGCGTCGGTTCCGCGCTCCTCGTCGAACTGCATCCCTTCGACGGGGGCGTCGTCCTCCATCGATCCCTCGACCACGTAGCTATCCAGGTCCGCAGCTTCGTCGTCGGTCCCCTCGATGACGTGCCAGTCTCGCGTGTTCTTCACGACGGTGACCCGTTCCAGCGGGGCGGTCCCGGCGACCCGGTACTCGATTTCGCGACTGGCGTCCGGTGTGTCGATTTCGACGTCGCTCGTCGGATCGCTCACGGCGACGCCGTCGATGGAGAACTCGGCGACGATGCGGTGGGGCTGAGAGGTGCCGTACACCTGCCGGTTCTCGAGGGCGTCGAAGATCGTCTCCCTGGTGAGATCTGTCGCGTGGAAAGCCACCAGGCCGCCGGCGTAGCTGGATTCGTTCCAGACTCGCCAGACGTGTCCCCAGCCGAGGCCGTCCTCGCGGAGTTCCGAGAGCGTCGGCAGGTGCGGGTCGAGGTGGATGTTCGACAGGCCGGGTCGGGGGCCGTGGTAGTCCGAAGAGGCGACGAAGCCGACCCTGTGTCCCATGCGGAGGGCGTCGTGGACGTAGTGACCAGGGGTCCCGACTTCACCCTCGCCCATCGTCATCGGCTTGGGATTGCCGTCGGCCTCGGGGCGCATGCTCGACCCCCACTGGGAGTACACTTGGACCAGCGGCGCCATCTCGTCGTCGTAGTCCGTGCTGGCGAAATCGAAGGGGTAGATGCCCTCGGCGGAGTGGTGAGGTGCCGTCAGGACCCTGTCGTCGTGGTTCTCTCGCCACTCCCGGAGCCGTCGCCAGAGCTTCTCGTAGGTGTTCGTGCCCCCGGAGATGGAGTCGAACAGTTCGGCGTCGTCGGGCGACTCGTAGTAGACGTTGACGTGGCCGCCCTTGTGGGGCTGGCGGGTCCACTCGTAGGCGAACAGCGTGACGAACTCGCCGGGGTCGTAGAAGTCGTCGACCACGTCTTTCATCTCGTCGAAGTACCGGCGACGCATCCGCCGGCGCTGGAGCTTCGGCGGGATGAAAAACCCCATCGTGTCGTGGTCGGCGTACGCCGCGACGTCGAGGTCCATCTCGTCCCGGCCGAATCGCAGTCCCTTCGCCATCGAGCCGGCGCCGTCCGAGAACTGCGAGTGGAGGTGAATGTCGCCCCAGTACAGTCGCCGTTCGGGGTCGGACTCGCTCACCACGACCGGATTGCTGACGAACCGCTGCCCGTCCCGCCAGAGCGTGAGATACTGGATACCGGGCGTTTCGAAGGTGACGTCGGGTGCCTGCCGCCGCCCGTCGTGACCGGGAACGACCGAGAGAGTCTCCGGATACGTCGCCGCGGCGTCCGTCGAATCCACGGCGAATTCGCCGTCGAAGTCGGTCAGGCGTCGCTCGTACTCGTCCCAGAGAAGGGTCGTCGCAGTGACGGGCTCGCCGACGACGGCGTTCGAGGGGAGAATGACGTGTGCTTCGTCGAATCGCCGGCGTCGACTGCGTCGGAGCTGGCCCAGCGTGGGCCGGTTTGCAGCGAACGTCCGGAGCGTGTCGCCGAGTTTGTCGAGCATGTCGGGCCGTCGTGGCCGGGGTTCGTAGCCGACCGTGGAGAACCTTCCGGCGTAGCAGACCCCGGAGACGCGTCTCGTCGCGTGTGTGCCATCTGAAACGAGGCCGAGTCACAGATCCGTGGTTGTCCGGCGCCACACGGCCGTTTTACCTCGCGAGACGGGTAGCCTGTCGGCGGTCGGGCAAAACAAACATAAAGGTTTGTCGTCAAGCTTAGATGAACCGCCGCACATGACGGACGCCGACGACTCGACGGAGGGCCCACGCGACGTGCTGGTCGAGTGTCTCCGGGACCCCGACCGCGGCAAGCAGCGACTGCCGAGGGTCGTCGGCATGCTCGAAGCCGACGACCCGGCCGTCAGGGTGAGTGCCGCCTGGACGGCCTGTCTCGTGGCCAACGAGCATCCCGACACCGTCGACTACCTCGTCCGTCGACTCAGCGACCGCCTCTCCGAAGACCAGGTCTCACTCGAACTGACGAACGCACTCGACTACCTCGCCGGACGGTTCCCCGAGACGGTCGAAGACGTGCTCGACGAACTCGAAGCCGAGGAAGCAGAGCGCGGAAACGTTCCGCTTCCCCGGACCGGCAACTTCACGCGGAGTTACTACTACGGCGGCACACCGTCACGGGACGGCGTCGGTCGGACTCGCATCGCCGGCGCCGACACGGACGGTAGCCCACGACAGACCTACGCCGGCACCGCACCGGAGTACCACGAACGCGAGGACCTCGACGAATACCGCTCGGAGCGGTCGAACGCGGCGTCGGATGCCGAGGAAGAGGAGGAAGCTGGGGAAGCCGGAGATTCCGACGTTGCTGGCAAAGCGGACGCGGACGACGACTTCGAGTCCAGTCCCGGTGCGCTCGTCCGCCGGACGACCGACGTCTCCGCTATCGCGGCCCGGAGCCGGTTCGACCAGCTACACATCCTGGCCTCCAGGGAGCGAAACCGGTACGCCGACGTCTACCAGGCGCTGGTCGGCCGGGGCGGGGAGGAACAGGCCGTCGCCCTGCAGGTCCTCCACCAGCCCGGAGACGAGGCCCAGCGGGCGACCTTCGCGGAGGACGTCGGCGCGGAACTCCGCCGGTGGGCGAGCGTCGACGACCACGACCACGTCACGTCGCTGCTCGACTGGGGCGTCGAACCCCAGCCGTGGCTGGCGACGAAGTTTGCAGACCAGACGCTGGCCGACCAGGACCGGTTCGGCCTCGACCGGGCGCTGGCCGCCGCCGTCGACCTGGCCGACGCCCTCTCGCACGTCCACCGGAACGACGTCGTCCACGCCGGCATCGACCCGAAGAACGTCGCCTATCCGGGTGACGTCCTGGAAGAAAACGACCAGGACCCGCCGCTGCTCACCAACGTCGGGTTGATGCACGTCTACCGCTACCACCGGGAGCCGGCGCTCTGTCTCGACCCGCGGTACGCCGCTCCGGAGTACTTCGACAGGCAGTACGGAACCGTCGACCCCCAGACGGACATCTACCATCTGGGCGCCGTCCTCTACCGCCTCGTCACCGGCCGTGCCCCCTTCCGTGGCACCCTCGGCGAGGTGCGAGACCAGGTGCTCGGCCAGGACCCTCGGGCCCCAAGTGACGCCGTCTCGGCGCCGAATCGGCTCGACGACGTCGTCGCCAAGTCGATGGCCAAGCAGAAACTCGCCAGGTACGAGACCGTCGAGCACCTCCAGCAGGAACTGGTCGCCGTACGGGAGGACTACGCGTGATCGAGTTCGGGCTCCACCGGGTCGCGGACTCCGCCAGCCTCACGCTGGTTTTCTTCCCGGCGCTGGTGTTGCTGTCGGTGCTCGGCTCGCGGTTTGCCTTCTACGCGTACCAGAACCGACGGCGGACGGAGATAGCGTCCCAGACGCCCATCTGGAACCACCTGTTCTACGTCGGTGTCCTGGCGGCCATCTACGGTGCTCTCGGCGTCCTGGAGATAATCAGCTCGGTTTCGGCGCCCTACAAGAACGGCATCATGCTGGCGACCGTCCTGCTGCTGGCCTTCGCCGTCCGGCAGATCCACTTTACGGCCAGCGGCTCGCGGGACGTTACGCCGCTGGAACAGATCACTCGGGCCGCGTTCATCGCCGTCGTCCTCGCTCTCGTCGTCGGCGTCGTCCTCGACGGGCCGCCGCCGATCCTGGCCGCCATCGAGGGCTTCGCGGCCCTGGCGTACCTGTCCTACGGCGCGACGTTCTACCACGAGCAGACCTCCCGCTCCCGGCTCCAGGGCACGATGATCGACTCGCTCCTCCGGCACCTGCTCCCCGTGTTGATGTTCGCGGCACTGGTCAACGTCAGCAATCTGGCCTTCGCACTCGGCGTCGACCGGAACGTCGTCCCGCACATCCAGGTGGTGTTCATCATCATGACCGCCTCGACGCTGATGACGGCGACTATCAAGCTCCGCCAGAACCTGGCGAGCCTCTGAACCCGCTCGTCGACCCGTTCACTCGCCAGCCAGTCCGCAACAGTCGGCCGCGTCGGCGATGAGTCCGTCGGCGCCGGCCCGTTCCAGCCGGCGTGCTTCGGCCACCTCCTCGACCGTCCAGGGCTCGACGGCCAGCCCGGCGTCGTGGGCTCGCCGGACGAACGCCTCGTCGCAGGCCTCGTAAGCCACGTGAACTGCCGAACACCCGAGGTCGACTGCCTGCGCTATCGGATCGGGCGCTTCGCCAGTGACGAGGAGTGCTCTCGGGAGTGTAGTTGCCGCAGCCACTTCGTCGAGTGCAGCCGGGACGAACGAGGAGACCAGCACGTCGTTCCGGACGTTCCCGACGAGGCGCCCGACGTTCTCGGCCAGCCCGGTCTCTTTGAACTCCAGGACGAGCGCAGGGCTGTCAGGCACCGAATCCAGGAGGTCACGGAGCGTGGGTATCCCGGTTCCGGTTCCCAGAACGTCCAGCTGGCCGAGTTCGTCGGCAGTGAACGAGTCGACCGGCCCCGACGACTCCGTCACCCGGTCGACGGTCGAGTCGTGAATCACGACCGGGGTCCCCTCCTTCGACGCGCGAACGTCGACTTCGACGGCGTCGGCACCCACGGCGGCTGCTCGCCGAACCGCTCGCAGCGTGTTCTCGGGTGCGTCGGCGGCGAAGCCACGGTGGGCGATACAGCGCACACCGGGAGCCTCCGCCGGGACCGCAACCAAGTTTTCGGTCGGTTCCGGCGGGCGCTCTCCAGCAGCGTCCCGAGGAACTATGCCGATGCCCGGCAGACAGCCGTCCATGCAGGCCGTTCGATACCACGAACACGGCGGTAGAGACGTACTGCGGGTAGAGGAGGTCGACCGACCGTCGCCCGAGGAGGACGAAGTGCTGGTCGAAGTCGAAGCGGCGGCGGTCAATCCGGTGGACACCTACTTCCGCGAAGGGTCGTACGAACTCCCGGCCCTCCCCTGGATTCCAGGGTCGGACGTGGCCGGAACGGTCGCTGAAGTGGGCGAGGAAGTCGGAGATGTCGCAGTTGGAGACCGGGTCTTCGCGACCGGGCTGGGCAAGACCAAGCCGGGGACGTGTGCCGAGTACGTCGCCGTACCGACCGATTTGCTCGCCTCCCTACCGGAGGACGTCGACTTCGAACGCGGTGCGGCCGCCGGCCTCGTCGGTGTCACCGCCTGGCAGACGCTCGTCGACGCCTGCGGTCTCGAACCGGCCGAGCGCTGTCTCGTCCACGGCGGCAGCGGCGGCGTCGGCCACCTCGCCGTCCAGCTTGCGGCGGCGACCGGTGCAGAGGTCACGACGACGGCCTCCACGGGGTACCACGACCGGCTCCAGGAACTCGGCGCCGACGACGTCTTCGACTACCGTCGGGACGACCTGGAGGCGGCTGTCGAGTCGGCCGGCCAGCCCGACGTGATTCTCGACCACATGCTCGACCGGTACCTGGGATTCGACGAGCGAGTGGCGGCCCCCGGCGTCCGCATCGCCGCCATCGGCAACGACGACCTGTCTGCGTGCTTCGAAGACGTCTCCCGCTGCCGGTGGAAGTCTCTCACCGTACACCACGTCAGCATGTTCAACACGCCGGACATGGCTGCCGTCCTCGAGCGGCTCGGGACGCTACTGGCCGACGGATCCCTGACGCCGGTCGTCGCCCGCCGGTACGACCTCGACGGCGTCCGCGAGGCCCAGCGCGCCGTCGTCGAGGACAGCTTCCTCGGCAAGCTCGTCGTCACGCCCTAACGCCGACTATTGCCCTCCCCCTC
>CAZGAX010000108.1:0-13541 GCA_964523745.1 uncultured Halobacteriales archaeon
GCCCGCTACTGGCAGGCGGGCCACCGGGAACGGGAGCACTTCGACAGGGATACCTGGCAAGAGTTGATTCAGCAGAACGGAAATCTGGTGCTGGCGCGGCACTCGGGGCTCGAACCCGAGGAATGGCAGGAGGTGTGTGCGGCGGCCATCAAGGCCGGTCGTACCTCGGATCTCAACATCCTCTGGGTCGTCGACGAGGCGCACTTTGTCGCGCCACAGCGCGGCGGCTACCCCGACGCCATCAAGGGCCTGGCGACGACCGGCCGGGGCGAGGGGCAGTCTGCCGTGTGGGTCTCCCAGCGACTCACTGAACTCGACGAGACCATCATTGCCCAGTGTACCGCCCGGCACCTCGGCGGCTTCGAGTCGGACAACGACACCGGCAAGCTCGAGGGAGTGCTAAACTATCCGGCCGACCTGCACCTCTCCGGCGGCCACGAGATCCCCGCCAGCGTCCCCGAGGCCCTGCAAGTCGATGGGAAGGCCATCACCGTCCGGAAGTGGGCCGACGACTCGGGAACCGTTACCGGGTCGGAGTGGATCTACTCCGACGATTCCGGGACGGTCGAACGGTGGAACTCGGCCGAGATCGACATGGAGAGCGAGCATGTCGGCGCCCCGGGCAAGGAGATTCGCAAACCAGTCTGACCATGACCGAGACCCACATCACGGCATACAGCGACCTGAGCGAGCGGTTTCAAGAGGTAAAGACAGACCTCGAAGACGAATATGGCTGTTCGCTGGACAACACCGACGTGCTGCGCGAACTGATCCGAGAGTCATCACACTGAATTCGGAGGCTTTGTTGCCGATAGGTCAACTCCTCACTCGCGTATGTTAAGCTCCTCCTCAAGCCGTTGAATTTCAGATTCGATATCTTGCAAAATACCATCAATGGACCTCTTTAGATTCTCTACCTTCTTCCAGATTAAAACACCCAAACCGTAGAAGTCAACTTCATCTTTATCGTCGTTCCAGTACAGCACTGATATGGTCCAATTTGTATAACTACCCGCCCAATCTTCATTTATCTCTTCTCCGATACTAGGATGCAACACTTCCGTTCTCAGACGTTTAATAAGCTCGTTGGCAGATTTTGTCTGCTTATATAGTTGCTGAAGCTCTTGATACACTTCATTACTGATGATGTCAATAAGTTGCTCTTCCAGAGCAGCATTCCATGCATCAGTTGAAAAGAGCTCAAGAGCATAGTGGTCCGCCTCCTGTTGGGAGGCTTGTTGAAGTGTTCGAATCACTCTCACAGTTCCATAAGCAGACTCCTGATTCAATTCCAATTCTTTGTTCAATGCACGAAGATGTTGGAGGACTCGCTGTTGTTTCCGCTCACGTTCACGCCGGTCCTCATAGAGACGATCTAAAGCCCAGCGATCGGTTTCCGGTTCTATTGGATCACTTTCTTCCCCAGATCGGCGGTAGATAACCCCATCACTCATGATATGTGGAGGATGCCGGCTTTCCGGCACCTCAATGACGAGAACCGCATAATCCTCTGACTCTGGGTTTTGAATAAGGTGGCTCCCAAATTCAGGGTTCGGATCCACCCTAGAACTGACCCATCTACGGACTGTTTCCTTTATCTGTCTGTTTTCCTCAACGTTGATTCCGATGGGTTTACCAGCCTCATTGTTGAAGGATTCTGGTACGCCCAGCAAGAACCAGCCTCCGTATGTATTCGCAAAAGATGCAATTACCTTCCCAATCGTACGACCTGGTTCACTCCCCGGAATCGTACGCTTGTATTCCACATAATAACCTTCGGAAACGCCCTGTTCTTGTAATTGCTGCAAATCTTCGAATTCAATCTCCTCAAGAGGCTTATCAAAAGGATTGAAATCGACCATTGTATCACTAATTAATTCGTGGATGGGGTCGGCCCCCGAAAAACCTTCGCTACATTATAGGTCCCCATCGGCTGAGCAAGGGGTCCACGCGGAATCCCAGGGGATTACCACGCAACCAAACGGGTAATTTGTCGGTTTTTGAAGGGTAGAGCCTCTAATTCGGCTACCTGCATGGCGCAGTCCTACAGCACCATCGGAGAGATGGAACCCGCAGAGTTTGCACAGACGACCGGCGCGATCCTCGCCGGCTACATGGCCCCCGCCGTGGCCCGGTACGCCGTCGAGGAGGCCGCCGACTTCGACCTGCCGGACGAGGCTTACGCGATCGCAGTGATCGCCGGCGCCGAGTACCTGGGCGACGGCCAGCGGATCGTCCGGTTCGGACAGGTCGGATCGGCCGTCTACGTGGTCGAGAAGGTCGCGGAACGGGTCGGCATCAAGCAGCAGGTCGTCGCGGCGACGGGAGGTAACTGAGCATGACGGACCTCAACATCGTCGACGGCAGTTCGACGGACGAAGTGGTCTCGCACCAGAACGCCCCGGCCGCCGCCCGGCCGACGCCGATCGCGGAGATCGACCCCGAGCAGGGTACCGTGATCCGCCTCAAGAACCTGGAAGTGGACGGCAAGGTGGGCATCCCGATGTACATGAAGCTCCGGGCCAGCGACGGCGCCCACATCCCCATCAACTCCTCGCTGTACTTCGAGGTGGAGCGAGCCGGCCAGGACGGCACCGTGAAGCACTCCGTCCAGATGGAGTCGCTGGACTTCTACGAGGCAAACACCCTCTCGGAGCAGCGGGACGCCGACAAGCGCAAGTTCGCGCTCCTCACCCTCACGCACGCCGAGAACGCGCCCCAGTCGGGCCCGGTCCGGTACATCGACATCCGGGACGTTGATTCCGGGTACCTCGTCCTGGACTCGGCCGACCAAGTGGACTGGAGCCAGTCGCGCTGGTTCATCGCCAGCGAGGCCGCCGAGACGCTCTCCAAGGGGTGAACAATGCCGGAACTCAACAGCCCGGCCGACGTGGCGCAGATGGTCCGACAGACCAGCACGCCCCGGACGCTCGGGCCGTCCCGGTTCGACACCGACCCCGGCACGGCCGGCCAGCGGTCGCGGGTCGCCCGGTACCGCACCGGGTCGCTCCTGGCGGTCCTGGCGGGCCGGTCCAACCCGTTCAAGATCGCCATGCCGGCCTACGAGTCGTTCACGACCGACGGCACCGGCGGCAACACGGAGACGTTCACCCTGTCGAACGACCTGATCGACCCGCCCCACACCCAGGGGATCGTCGTCTGGGAGAACGGCAGTTACCAGGGCATGCCCGGGACGGTGGACTTCGCCAACAACACCTTCGACTACACCGACGACGGCACGTCGAACACCCTGCACGTCTTCTACATCGCCGGCGACGCCGCCACGCTCGAAGTCCGGAAGTCGGCGCCGTCGAGTTCGACCAAGGCGTCACAGGTGCTGTACGAGGAGAACCTGGCGCTGGTCCACGAAACCGACCAGAACGACCAGCCCGAGTTCTTCGAGTTCGGGGAGACGCCCCTCCAGCAGTTCGTCGGGACCGACCAGGCGATCGACGTGTACATTGACGCGCCGTACACCGTCCGGTTCAGCGACCCCGACGGCGACGGCGCAGAGCCGACGAACGCCCTGCTCAACATCCCCACGGCCGAGACCGGCGAGTCGGTCCAGGGCCTGCCGGGCATCATCAAGGCCGACATGGGCCGGGCCTGAGCCATGGAGGGAGCAACGACGCCGGCCGGCCAGGTGGGCATCACCGCCGTTGGTGACTCCTGGACGGCAACCGGCGAGAGCACACAGGAGACCGGCCTGGAGACCACGGTCCAGACCTCCGGGGCCGGCGGCCTGATCAACTGGATCAGACAGAGCCCCTGGACCGTCGAGGAGGCCAAGCTGCTCATCGACGCCGGGGTGTTCGCCCTGATGCTCGTCCTGCTGTACCTGGAGGTGACGGCCTGATGTGGTCGGCCGACTTCTCCAGCGGCGGCGGGTCCGGCATGACGACGACCTCGGGCGAGGGGACCGCGATCATCACGGACTCCGAGCAGTCGGACGAACTCGTTCAGGCGGCCGAGGAGACCGGTAACACCAACTCCGGGGACTTCATCTCAGACCCGTCCGGCGACTTCTCGGCCGAGAACGTCGAGAGCGGGGGCGACAACGCCCTGGGCGCCAACGTGACGGGCCCGGCGCCGGACACCTCCGGCGGCAGCGACTCCGGGGGCCAGGAGGAGGACCCCAGCGACGCGAACTTCGCAGACGAGCCGGTGGCCGAGATGGGATCGACGCTCTCCGGCTCGCTCGATGGCATGGACACGCAGACGAAGGTCCTGGCCGGGATCGCCCTGCTCGGCATCGGCTACGTCGCTACCAGGGAGGAGTGACCATGCCCGAGTCGTGGACTGGTTTCCCGGCGCTCGACTCCGCCCTGGAGGATACGGGTTTCGAGGCACCCGAACACAGCTACGCCGAACTGGCGGCGAAGTCTGACCAGGAGCTTCAGCAGATGGTCGAGTCAGGTGAAATCTCCCGAGAGCGCCTGGCCCAGCACCTCCGCAATCGGTTCACCAACAGCAGTTGGCTCGATGATCCTCTCGGCAACACCGTGGACGGTCTCGGTGGCGCCGCCGACGCCTTCGGAGACCTGGCCTGGCAGGCCGGCGACGTGACCGAGGACTACGCCAGCGATGCGTTCTGGGGCGGCTTCGACGCCGCCAGCGATACCGTCGAGGCGACCGCCGAGACGGCCGGCGACGCCGCCGGAAACGCCGCCGGGGGCCTGTTCGATGGGCTCCTGGGCGAGAACTGGATGCTGTACGCCGGCGGCGGCTTGCTGCTCCTGGCCTGGCTGTACCTGGAGGCCGAGGGGGGTGCATCGGCGTGATCGAGTCCCTGGCCGACCTCGTGACGACGCAGAGCGTGACGGCAGCGGCCGCCGTCGTGGCCGCCGAAGAGGGGATCAGGGGCCGGCTCAAGACCGAGCGAAACGGCCGCTACCTCACCGGCGATGAGGAGGCCAACCGGCCCGGTCTGCTGGAGCGGATGGACCAGGCCGAGGAGCAGATCGAGGAGACCCGCGACCGGCTCCAGGAGGTAGAACATGGCTGCTGAGACCGACGTGTCGGTGGAGACGATGAGCGAGGCCGAACGCAAGCAACAGCAGCGGGTCCTTGACGGGCCCGAGGGAGGCGACGAGTCGTGATCCTCTCCCAGGAACTGGCCGCCGGGGCCGTCCCGTTCAACGAGCCCGTGGCGGCCCGGGTGGACCCTGGCGAGAAGCTGACGGCCTCGTTCAGCCCGATCCAGAACGTGGCGACGTTCGCTGTCCCGATCGTCGCGGCCTCGAAGCACAAGGATTCGACCTACGAGGTGCGGATGGACGGCGAGCAGGTGTTCGGGCCGGCGCCGGTCCCGCCGACCGACGTGGACGACCTGCAACAGACGTTCCTCCCCGAGCGGGAGTTTGAACGGTCCATGACCGTCGTCTGCCGCAACCTCTCCGGATCGACCACCCGGCGGTACGTCGTTCAGCCGGTCGGCTGGGAGGTGAGTCAGTAATGCCCGTCGAGTCTGACGCGGAAGTCGAGGAGATGCGGAACGTCCAGGCCGCCGACGGGTCGAAGCGGCCGCCGGCCGACGGGGACGCCCAGGGCAACTGGGACACCCTGGCCGGCGACTCCTACAGCACCGGCAGCACCACCGAGGAGACCCTGCCGAGCAACGCCGTCCCCGACGGCGCCACGGTGTTCGTTCACCCGCAGGCCGGCAACACCGATACGGTGCTCGTCGGCCCGCAGGGGGCCGCCACGTACCCGCTGGCGTCGACCGGGAAGCACTACACGGCGAAGGTCTCGAACACCGACCAGATCGCCGTCAAGGCCGCCAGTTCGGGCGACGGCGTGAACATCCACTGGGAGGCCGATCAGTAATGCCCAGTGCAGGCGGAGGCGGCGGCGGAGGCGGCTTCGACTACGTGCAGGACGGCGAGCCGGCCGAGGCCCAGGAGGGCGAAGAGTGGTACGACACCGGGGCGAACGAGGCCTACGTCTACGACGGAACCACTTGGCACAAGATGAGCGTGGTCGACCACGCGGAACTCTCCGGCATCGGGTCGGGCGACCACCACACGAGATACAGCGACGCAGAAGCCCGGGAGGCAACCCTCCTCAACAGCGACGGCTTCGCCCCCGGTTTCTTCGGAGGTAGCTAAACATGACAGTTAACGCAGGCATCATCTTCGACAGTGTGACGTTCAGCCCAGACGGGGCTGCCGACGGGGTACAGGACACCTGGCAGGTGCCGGCCGGGGAGACGTACTACGTCGAAAAGGCGGGGTACGTCGTTACGAACACCGAAACGACCACCATTTCTGACAGTGACTACCAACTTGTCACGACCATCGGCGCCGCGCCAGAAAACCCACTCTCGATCCAAGAAGAATTCCAAGTCAATGGTGGGTACCTGTTCGCTCAAACCAACGCTTACGGCAACGATGTCGAAAGCCGAGAGGACGGCTACGTTGCCGGTGTCGATGGCGCCTCAAACTGGCACGCCATCGGAGACTACCTGTACGAGAACCAGAAGGTAGGCGTCTACGAGCTTACAGACAACGTCTCGACCACTGCGGACGTGCGGCTTCGACTCCTCGGACGGAGGGTCCTGTAATGCCAGCAGTACCAATTCCACCACTCCCCGACGCGGCAACGGTCGGGGTCTTCGCGTTCGGCGTACTGGTCGGCCTGGCCATCCCCACTGGCTACGGCCTGGAACGACTCTCCGGCTTCGGTCGGGCCGTCATGTCGCGGCTGCCGTACAAGGCGCCGCCGGGCATGACCGAGCAGCAGGCCCTCCGGCGTACCGGCCAGGCGGCCGGCGACGTACCGGAGGAACAGGACGGCCTCGACGGCGTGCCGGTGGATGATCCCCGGCACCCGAACAGCCCCCCATCCGACGCTGGGGCCAGTGCCCAGGGCCAACAGGGCGACGGCCAGGGCAACCAGGGGGCTTAACCCGTGACAGCGCCCGGCATCGCGGCGGCGTTCCCCTATCACACGGTGCCCGATGGGTCGGTGTTGCTGCCGCATCACGCGACCTGGGCGCTCATGCTGGCCTGCATCCCGCTGCTGGTCATCTGGGACGACCACCCCCAGCGGGAGCCGGTCTGGGCGATGACGGCCAACGTCGTGGCCCTGTTCTCGTTCCTGTTCGCCTGGCCTCGCTACCCGAGGCTGGGGGCGGCCCTGACGGTTTCGGCCGTCGGAGTCTCCGGCGCCGCGCTGTCGGCCCGACTGGCCTGGTACCGCAAGGAGTACCCCTGGCCGTGGCTGCTGGCTGCGCTAGTCCTAGTTGTGGTGGCGGCTGACGACGTACTACAACACGCTTTCGGCTGGCCGATGCCAGCCGACTGGGCCTGGAAGCACGGCCTTCGGGACTTCCTTACCAGTAAGTAGATTAGAGTAAAGCTTCTACCCGCTCTAATCTATCCTGTAATTGTTCAACATCATCTCTGGTCTCGATAATGGTTCTACTGGCGTGCATTACCCGATTTCTCAGATCTATAATACCACTCATATGATTGTCGAATTGATTTCTGGAACCAAATCCCAACTGAGACCGGAGCTCTTCTTCTTTTGCAATCACCTTTTGCATCTCTGACAGAGTCATATATTCAGTAATATGCATCTGGATATCCCCCATACCAGCTTTCGTCCATCTACCGATGGTAGCGGGTGAGAGTTCAGAAAATAGGGCTTCGCTATCAGGGTACTCTTGCTCAATGGTGTTTGCAAAAATGTTTTCGAGGTCAGCAATAGCCGAGAACATCATTTCTTTTGCGACTCGTTTATTTAGGTCTGCAGCAGTGATTATGAGATCATCACTAGGCTTGTCGTCAGAACCACCCCAATAACCCTTGAATAGCAGAAAGGGTAGATCCACCAATGCATCTATCACAGCCCGAACAGTAGTGTCGTAGTCAATAACTGTGTGATCGTCCATATCCTTCAATTCATCCTCGTGAATGTCATAGAATTTATCCGCATTAGAGATGGGAATGAACGAGTAATTATTCTCTTTATAGAATGAGATGTTGTCTTCATAAGAGTCAAGAGTCTCAACGTGGGCAGGTGAGCCAATCGGGTGAGCCTCAAATTTGAAGTACCTCATCATGGTTATTGAGTATAGAATTTCTCGACGAATAATTAATTTGTGTCCGTCAGATCCCCAGATTGATAGAAAGAAAGTGTAGTGATTATACTCTAGAATTCCAATTGTCTGCTAAAGGAAATATCTCCTATTCGTATACTTCTCCGACATCGGGGTGGTCGATGTTCCAGCGGTGCCGAGCTACCTCCTCAGCGTCTTTAAATATCTCACCGCAGCCGAGACACCGGATCACGGCCGCCCCTCCCGGTACTTCCACTGTTCGGGGTCGGCACACGGCGGTTTGACATGCCAGTGCCGCCAGCGGGCCGCACTCTTTCCCGTAAGGGCTGCCGGCATGGCCCCGAGGGCGACGAACCCCCGGCGCCGCAGCGGCATCAAGGCGTCTGCCAGCTCGTTCTTCGTCACCTGCTGGGTGGCCTGGGCGATCTGGCTGGCGTGCCGGCGCTGGTAGATCTTCAGGTCCTCAGCGGCGTCGAGACAGGCCTCGTACAGCCCCCGCAGGTGGCCGTCCTCCGGGTAGTATCCACCGGGGTCCCCGACGTGGGCCGGACCGTGCTCCCGGACGAACTCGGCCATCTGCTGCGTTATCACGTCCGTCATGTTCTCGTCGACGTGATCGCAGGCGTCCCGGAAGTCCCGTTTCAGGTCCTCGGGCACCTTCGCGCTCAGGCGCTCTGTCCCGGCAGACGACCGCTCCCAGCGGTTCATGCCGTCAGCGGACATCGGCCACCTCCCCGAGCGTCTGCTGGGGGCCGGTGAAGTCGGCCACGTCGTCGGGGTGGAAGTTGCACAGCAGCCGCTCGGTGACTTCCTTGGTGTGGCCGGTCCGGTTGCCGGCGTCGTGGCCGTGCTCTCGGGTCACCTCTATCCAGCCGTTATACAGCCCTTCCGGCTGGTCGGTGTAGGAGACCAGGGCGTACCCATCCAGGCCGGCCAGCGCGTCGGCCAGCGCCTCGTGCTCGAAGCCGTCAACGCGGTAGACGCCCTCTTTGTCGAGGTACGGTGGATCGCAGTAGAACACCGCTTCCGGGCCGTCGTACCGCTCAATCACGTCCCGAAAGTCGGCCTGCTGGATAGAGACGCCCTGCAGGCGGTCGCACACCTCGGGAATCCGGTCGGGAAGGCGCCGCCACACGTCGGCCTCGCTGGCCCTGGCTCGAGGCGTGTCGCGCTTGAAGCCCGAGGGACCGTGATACTTCCCGGCGAACTGAGTGTACCGAAGGAACAGGAACCGACCGGCCCGCTCTATCGGGTCGTCGGGCCGTTCTCCCTCGTAGAAGGCCTGAACCCATCGCTCGTGGAGTTCTTCGCTGAAGGGGGTCCGGCGGCACCACTTGGCCAGTTCCTCGGGGTGGTTCCGCACCACGTCGAAGAACTGCACGATCTCGCCGTCCACGTCGTTGTAGACTTCGATGGTGCTCCGGGGTTTGTTCAGCAGGACCGCTGCCGAGCCGCCGAAGGGCTCGACGTAGACGGTGTGGTCGGGCAGGTGGCCGACGATCCAGTCTGCCAGGTTGGTCTTGCCCCCGACGTAGGGGAAGGCACTCAGGGCCATCGGCCCACCTCGCGGAGCTGATCGCCGTGTTCACGACCTACCAGCCGCCGGATGAATCGTGTACACAGATCCGGCCCGTTCTGGCGGGCCGTGATCACGCGTGAACACGCAGACGGCGCGGCGATGGACAGTTTAGCCACACGCCCCCTGGGGGTCTGCGCTGCGGTGGCTTCGCCGGCGGGCGTGCGTGCGCGGGCCGGCGTCACCGCCGACCCTCCCGAACAGTGACCCACTCCGGCGGCCGAGGGTGCTGCTCACCGGTGTCGAGGTCAACGACTACTAGCCGGCCTCGGACCCACCGCCACCAGAGATGGGCAACATGGGCGCAGAACTCCCGATACTCGAAGCCGTCACAGTTGCAGTCTGCGAGCACATCCCCGTCCTGGATGGCGAAGAGCGCCCGATGGTAGCCGCCTGGCTGGTTGCTATCGGGATGGCTGAGGACGACGTTCCACTCGGCAGCGTTGTAGCTGCCGACGTTGCTCCGGGCCTGCTGGGCCCGCTGCCAGCTTCCTGAGAGTGTCCAGCCCTCCGGGAAGGTCAGGACCGGCCGGGCGCTCAGACGGCGGTCCAGGCGGTCGGCAAGGCCGTCCGAGGGGCGGGGTACCTCCGTACTCACGGCGAGCACACCCCTTCAGGCCGGGCCGTATACTCCTGGTCTGTTTCGGTGATCTCCTCGCCGCAGTAGTCGCAGACCGGTGGCGGCAACTCCGAGGGGTCGAAGTTGACGGCGGTCCGGCTCACGCCAACCACCTCGGAGAGCCGCTAAGAAGCGGCAATAGCCGCCGCTTACTATTTAAGTGAATGGGACAGCGCGGATTTGAACCGCGGTCGCGGGCACCCAAGGCCCGAAGGATACCAAGCTACCCTACCGTCCCGCGTCACATACTGCGTCCGAATCGGTGGTAAGGGTTTCGTTGCGGGCTGGCTCGCTGAACCGCCCGCCGTCTTCCGAATCGTCGTCCGCACACGAGAGATTTATAATGACGAAACGCTCACCCGTAGAGAACCGTGGCAGTGACGAAACCATCATCCCTGGTCGGCTTCGACGCGGACGCCGCCACCGAGGCGGCCCTCGACGTCGCCGGGGACGACCTGCTCGTGTCCTCGGAGTACACTCCCGAGTGCTTCCAGGTGCTCTTTCTCTCCGAACGGCTGATCGACCGCTGGGGCAACGTCGACGACGTGATGGACGTCGGCGAGGCCGTCCACGCCTTCATGCACGACGACTTCACCGAGCGGGAACTGTACGACGAAATCTACCCCAGCGTCTCCGAGACGTACGCCTTTGCCACGTTCACCGACCGGGCGACCTTCGTCCGGGTGCTCACCGGCGACGAAGGCCTCTACCTCTCGCTGGCTCACGGCGCCGACGTGACGCCGGTCGTCGAACGGGTGAAGTCTGCCATCGAGACCGAGTCCTGAACCGCCATAGCACAGCCGTCCCGGCCGGGCCGTAAGCGGTTGTTACCGGGCCAGCACTGCCGATGCAGCAGGACGCTACAGCTGTCAGTGAGTCACAACCAAGGCTTATCCGTGGGTTTCGCCTACCCCTGGTACGAACACATGGCATCTTCCTCCGGGTATCGCGTCGAGGCCGTTCCGACGAACGAGTGGGCCAGAGACTCGGCTGACGCCTTCGACAACGCCTTCGGGAACATCATCCGTGGCAACGACCTCGCCGGCTACACCGTCGTCCTCTACGACGCCGACGGCGAGGTGATCGAGTCACAGGGCTTCGACGACGACGTGGACGTCGACGAGGCCGTAGAGCGGGTGCTGGAATCCGAAGGCGTCGACCGCGACGACGTCGACTCCTGGGACCTCGACCTCTAACTGCTCTAGACGCCCCAGAAGACGGCGATGCCGACGGTCGTCACCACGGCAAAGACCGCCTGGAGCGGCGCACCGACTCTGAGGTAGTCCGTGAACCGATAGCCGCCCGGACCGTAGACGAAGAGGTTCGTCTGGTAGCCCACAGGGGTCATGAACGCCGTCGACGCGGCGAAGGTGACGGCGAGGATGAACGCGAAGGCGTTGGCGCCGATGGCCGTCGCCGCCTCGTAGGCCACCGGGATCATCAGGACGACGCTGGCGTTGTTGCTGATGACGTTCGTCAGGAGCGCGGTGACGACGTACAGCAGCCCCAGAAGGACGATGGGGTGAAGCTGTGGGGCGGCGACGACCAGGCTCTCTGCGATGAGCGCGGCGCCGCCGGTTGTTTCCAGGGCGATACCGAGGGGGATGACCCCAGCCAGCAGGAAGATGACGTCCCACTGGACGGCGTCGTATATCTCTCCGGGCTTCAGACAGCCGGTGACGACCATGGCCAGCGCGCCGGCCAGCGCCGCCGTCACGATGTGGACGGCCGTCGCAGCAGCGACGAGGACGACGGCCGCGACGATCCCCACGGCGAGGACGGTCTTCGACTCCCGCCAGTCCGGCCGTTCGACCTCCTGGGCGACGATGAAGTCGGGATTGTTGTTCAGCCGTTCGAGGCTGTCGGCCGGCCCCTGGACCAGGAGGGTGTCGCCCACGCGGAGTTCGAGGTCGTCCATCCGTTTTCGGATCACTTCGCCACCCCGACGCACCGCCAGGACGCTGGCGTCGTAACGCTGGCGGAACTTGAAACTCGCCAGCGACTCCCGGAGGAGGGCAGAACCGGGGGCGACGACCACCTCGACCAGATTGGTGGGGGCTTCCGCCGCCTCGAGTTCCTCGTCGGTCACCTCGACGTCGGCGACGACGTCCAGACCCTCGGCGTCCAGCAGTTCGACGAGCGTGTCTCTGTCCGTGCGGACGGCGAAGACGTCGCCCGGCCGGATCGCCTTCCCGCCGAAGGGTTCGAGGAAGGTTCGGTCGTCGCGGATGAGCTGGAGGACGTCGACGTCGAATTCGGTTTCCCGGAGAGCCTCACCCACGGTCTGGCCGACGAGCGGCGAGTCCTCGCGGACCACGACCTCGGTCAGGTAGTCGGCCATGCCGAATTCCTCCGTGAGGTCGCCCTCTGGCTTGATCCGTTCGGGGGTGAGCCACCGACCGACCGTCATGAGATACACCGTTCCGACTACCGTGACGACGATGCCGAGCTGGGTGAACTCGAACATCGAGAACGGCTCGCCCAGCAGGTCGTCGGCGAACTGGCTGGCGAGGATGTTCGTCGAGGTGCCGATGACCGTCAGCATGCCGCCGAACATCGAGGCGTAGGACAGCGGAATCAGCAGTTTCGACGGCGAGGTCCGGCTCTCGTGGGCCAGGTCGGTGACCATCGGCAGGAGGATGGCGACGGCGGCGGTGTTGTTGATGAACCCCGAGATGGGGCCGACGATGCCGACGGTGGCACCCAGTTGCCGTGTTTCGTCGCCGCGAGCCCAGGCGGCGATCCGACTCCCGACGCGCTGGACGACCCCGGTCCGACGCACTCCCTCCGAGAGGACGAACATCGCCAGCACCGTGATCGTGGCAGTGCTGGCGAAGCCCGAGAGACCGTTCCGGACGGCAGCCGACACCGGTTCAGTGGCGCTGTCGCGGAGGACGACCAGCGGCGCGTCGAGGACCCCCAGCGCGGCCAGTTCGGCAGTGACCGGCTCGGCCAGGAGCAGCGCGACCATCAGCCCGATGGCGGTCACGTCGACCGGGACCGGCTCGGTCGCGAACAGCACGAGCCCCACCGCCACGAGCAGGAAGACGAAGGCCATCCCGGGGGTGACGGCAGGGAGTGACACGTCTCCGTCCACACCCGGCCAGCCCAAAAAGGCTCGCTCGGCCGACAGCCCGGTCTAGACGCTGCCTACTTTTGATGTAACCTGGTCCCCATCGAGACAGTCAATCGTCCACGTACGACTTTGCTAAAATTTATAACCGGTAGAGAGTCAAATCCGTACCACACGTGAATCGGTTGATAGCTTTGGGGGTGGTGGCCCT
>CAZGAX010000109.1:0-13238 GCA_964523745.1 uncultured Halobacteriales archaeon
GAAGCCGAGACTGGCGGCAAAGCGAGTCAGGTAGAGCGGGTACAACCGGCGACGCGCCGCCATCAGCCCGTCGTCTCGTCCGGGCCCTCTTACGCCCTTGCAATCGAGCGGACCGTGTCAGGTGAACCCGCCCCACGGAGGCGAGCGGCCACGGCTAACAGACGTCGGCCAGAAACGAACGGATCAGACCCCGAAGGTCGTCGCCGTGGGGCGTCGTCGTCCCCTCGAAAGGCGCCCCGACCAGTCCGTCGGAGGACACCCGCCGGGAATAGAGACGACACCTGACGGACGGTCAGACGATTCCCAGTCCGCCGAGAACCAATCGAACCCCGATCAGCGTCAGTAAGCCGAGTACTACCGCCCGCCGATTCCGTTCGGAAACCCGGCTCCGGAGTCGCTTTCCGATCGCGACCCCCGCGACGGCCGGAACGGTAGCGGCCAGCGACGCGCCGAGGACGGCCAGCCCGGGATACAGCCCCAGCAGGCCGGCAAGCAGGACGCGGATTGCATTGAGGCCGAGGAACACCATCGCCACGACGCCGACGAACAGGCCGTGGGAGAGGTCGAAGCTCCGGAGATAGGCGATCACCTGGACGCCGACGTTCGTCCCGCCGAACAGGACCCCGGAGATGCTGCCGACGCCCACCATGCCGACGGGCGAGTGGAGCGGGGACCGGTCGGGGTTCAGGGAGACAGATGGGACGGGGACGAGTCGCTGAGCAGTGCCCACGAAGGCCAGCGAGACGATTCCGAGGGCGATCCGCAACGGGTCGCCCGGGAGCGACTCGAGGACGACCATGCCGAGAACGGTTCCAACGAGTGCCGAGAGAACCAGCGGCCAGAATCGCTGGCTGCACGACCGCAACCGTGACGTCGAGAGGTCGCTGGCCAGCGAGAGGTTCACCGCCAGGATCGGCAGGATCATGAACACGACCGCAACCGCCGGCTCGAACCGGGACGCCAGGGCCATGGTCCCGACGAGAGCGAAGCCAAAGCCCGCGACGCCGTTCAGCGCGCCGGCGAGCAGGACGACCAACGCCACGAAACCGACGGTTTCCGGCGCGACCATTGGCGACGGAATCGTATTGTGAGTGCGAGGTATTCAACCTCCGGGTCGGGAGAACCTGTCTGGACCGGGACTACGACGTGCGAGTTGGTGTGGCGTTTCCATCCGGCGCCGAGAGCGCCCCCGGGTCGACCTGGCGGGTGACGAGAACGAAGCTCGCCAGCAGGAGGAGCGCCGCCAGCGGGAGCAAGAACTGGAAGGTGGTCAGGAGTACGCCAGACGCCTGGATCCCGAGGACGACGAGCACGACGGGGCCGCAGCAGGCCGTTCCCGAGACGAGCGCCGGCACGCTGGCGAGGAAGCCGGCCGAGGACTTCGCGATGCCACAGGACTTCGGCTGAACCCAGGTCAGGTACGTCATCGCGCCGTTCAGCCCGACGAGCGCGGCGAGTCCCAGGCCCAGCACGGTGTTGAACGAGAACAGGTACGTCACCGGGCCGAGTTGGAGTCTGGCGACGGGCGTGAACGAAAACGGGCCCAGGGCCGGTCGGAGCAAGTTACCCAGCGGATCGTCGACGACGAAGAGGCCGTACCCGCCCAGCCCCGGAGCGAGGTGACCGATCGCCCAGAGGTACACCAGCAGGTAGGACGCGGTGACGCCGCCGAAGACGAGCAGTACGTCGCGGCGGCCGAGCGCCAGGACCGTCACGTCCCTGATTCGCCCGACGGAACGGGAGAGCCGTCCCCGGAGCCGGTGCTCACTCATAGCTTCTCGCGTCCGGGTAGTACCCCGACCAGGCGAACCACATCGCGTCGAAGGTGTGGATTCGCGTCAGCGGAAGGTCGTCGGGCAGATGCGTCGAACCGTCCCGGCCGACGACGGCGCCGTCGTCGTAGTCGAACGTCTCTTCGTCGGGATTCTCGTAGACGTAGCCCGTGTCGAACCGGTCGTCGTAGACGGCCAGCACCGCGTTCTCCCCGAGTTCGCCGGAAAGCAGTCGGTTCTCTCGCAGCGCGTCTTTCAGGAAGGCGACCGAGCCAGCCGGCGTTCGCGCCCCCATCACCACCGTCTTCGGGCCGTACCGGTCGTCCCAGTCGAGGGCGGGAAACAGGAGGTTCTCGTTCGCGTAGTATCCCCGCGGAGGGTCGTATTTACCGTACGGATCCCGGCCGTAGTTCTTCGCGTGGCCGGTGTCGGTCGTCAGGACTCGCGTCTCCGGGTGCTGGGCGGTCCAGCGCTCCCAGGTGGTCCACACCAGGCGAAACTCCCGGAGGGAGCGTATCTCCGGGTCTTCGTTCCAGGGCCCCGGAATGCTCGTCGCGAGGATCTGTGGCCACCAGGCCTCGGTCTCGCGGTCGTACATGACGAGATTGTTGTTGATGAGCCGTCCCGAGACGCCGAAGGTCGTGTCGCCGCGCTCGAACCCCTGGACAGTGCCGGTGAGCGGACAGTAGGTGACGCTGACCGGCGTCCCCGCGAGGTCGTCGTTGACGATCTCGTGCCAGACCAGTATCTTCTGTGGATACGCCTTGGCGACGCCGTCGCGAACGACGCCGAAGACCGGGTCGCCCGGGTCGAGGTAGTCGACGGACCCGGCGCCGGCGAACGTAGGGTCGTCGATGGCGGGGATCCCGTCCTTCGGCGGTCCGCCGGACCTCGCCTCGTCGCGAAGTGCTTCGGGCGACATCGGGAGCGGGAGTCGTTCGGACGCCGATGGAACCGAAGACGGGCCGTCAGTTCCTCCGTCGTTCGACGCCGTCGCGGTGGTGTCGGTCCCGGGATCGGTCGTTTCCTCGCGCCCGCTTTGACCGGTGCAGCCAGCCAGGGCGGCCAGACCGGTTGCGGCGAGGAAATTGCGCCGTGAGAGCGTCATTGGTCGCTAGACGAACGGCAACGAAAAACCAGTTTAGCGACCGTGCAGTGCCGTTGCACAGACAGGTAGGGGTGCGGGACGTCGGTCGTGACGTCTCGGTACGTGAACGCCGCGAGCAGGTGCCGGGAACGGTCTTCCCGGGGTTCCGGCCAGGTCAGGCCGGGACGTCGTAGCCGGCGTCGTGGATCGCCTGGCGGACGTCGTCCTCCGAACCGTCGTCGGCGGTGATTTCGACGGTGCCGGCTTCGTGGTCGGCGTCGACCCGGTGGACGCCCTCCACGCGACGTACGGCGTTCGAAACGGTCGCTTCACAGCCCGTGCAGGACAGTCCCTCGACAGTGAATTCGTACTGCTCCATGTTCACGAGGAAATCGGGGCGGCCGACGGGAATGTCTTACGAGGGATATCGTACCAGCACAACTCTAATTGGAACGGATCAGTCGAGTATCGCATCGAGGTCGCCGTCCTCACTCAGGTCGACGAGCGCCCGGTTGAGTAACTCGCGGACGATGAACTCCTCGTAGTGTTGCGTTTTGCAGTATTCACAGGGTTTCATCTCTGTGGCAACCGCCTCGATGTCGTCTCCGTGCTCCTCGAACACGTCGTCGATGATGGCGTGGAGGCCGTCGCGGAGCTGACTGCTCGCCTCGGCGAGGCGTTTCCCCGAGTCGTCCGGAAGGTCGTAGGAGAAAACGCGGGTGTTCGATTTGTAGTACTTGCGCGTGCCGCCGCCGGCCTCTTCGAGCCGGGCGATTTCGACCATGCCGGCGTCCTCGAGTACGTTGACGTGGTGACGGACGGTCGTCTCCGCTTTCTGTTCGCCCCGCCGTTCGAGTTCCGCGTGGATCTCCTCGATCGTCAGTTCCTCGTCGGCCAGCATGTCCAGAATTTTGGCCCGCACGTCCTGTTCCAGTGCCTTCGCTTTCTCCGGGTCGGTCGTGATAACGTTCCGGACGGGAACGTCCGCTTCGAGGAGGCTCATTACGAGCGGATAGGTGGTCTACCCCTATAATAGTAGTGGGAGTGGTATCGTACCGGTACAATCCTAGTCATAATGGTTACAAACGTGCCGCCCGTAGCGCGACCCGCATGGCATCCACGCAGGTCCAGTACGACGTCGGCGGGATGAGTTGCTCGTTCTGCGCCGAAACGATCAACACGGCGTTGGACCGGACCGATGGAGTTGCGGACGCCAGCGTCAGCCTCGCGCACGAGGAGGTGCTGGTCCGGTACGACGACGAGGTCGTTTCGGAAGTCACGCTGAAGGACACCCTCCGGGATCTCGGCTACACGATACGGGATCCCGACAAGGAGAAGCGTTTCGAGGAACAGCAAGCGGAACTCGAACGGGGGAAACGCCGCCTTCTCGTCAGCGGGATCGCCTCGATAGTCTCGCTACTGTTGATGGGAGTCATGGTCGCTCGCAATGGCTGGAACGTCTTCGCCGAAACCGACGCGCGATGGATGTGGTACGGGTCGCTCGCTCTCGCGCTGGTCACGATGTTCGGGCCCGGGCGATACATCAAGGAGAAGGCGTACAACAGCCTGCGCCGGGGTATCTTCAACCAGCACGTCCTCCTGGAGGCGGGCTCGTTCGCCGGGCTCGTCGGGGGCTTGCTCGGCTGGGTCGTCTTCACCGGGCCGGGCTTTCCAGTCGTCCACTTCTTCGTCGTCTCGACGTTCATCACCACCTATCATATTCTCTCGGAGTACACGAGCCTCGTCGTCCGGACGCGGGCCTCACGGGCGGTCCAGGACCTCCTGGAACTCCAGCCCGACACCGCCCGCCGCGTGTCCGAGGACGGCGATGTCGAAGAAGTCGCCGTCGACGACCTCGCAGTCGGCGACCGGGTGCGAGTCAGGCCGGGCGAGAACGTTCCCATCGACGGCGAGGTCATCGACGGTGAGAGCGCGGTCGACGAGTCCGTCGCGACCGGCGAGTCGACGCCGGTCGACAAGCAGCCCGGTGACGAGGTGATCGGCGGCAGCGTCAACGAGACGGGCACACTGCTGGTCGAGGTGACCGCGACCGGCGAGGACGCGTTCTTGAATCAGGTCGCCCAGGAGATCGAGGAGGCCCGGGCGATGAAACCCGGCATCGTCCAGCTCGCCGATAAGGTGCTGAAGTACTTCGTTCCGGGCGTCCTCTCGATCGCGGCCCTCGCATTCCTCTTCTGGCTGGTCGTCCCCACCGTGTTCCCCGGGACGATTCTGGGGACCGGTCCCCAGGTCGAGACCGCCGTGTTCGCCGCCCTGTCCGCCCTGGTGCTGGGATACCCGTGTGCTCTCGGGATGGCGACACCGCTGGCGCTCATTCGGGGCGGCGGTGAAGCCGCCAGGCACGGCATCCTGATGCGGTCCGGGGACGCCTTCCAGGTGTACCGCGACGTCGACACGATCGTCCTCGACAAGACCGGTACCATGACCGAGGGCGAACCCGCCGTCGACACCGTCGTCGGGTTCGGCGAGCACGCCGAAGTCGAGGTCCTCCGGACGGCGGCGAGCGCCGAGGCGTTCTCGGAGCACCCGCTCGCCGACGCGATTCTCGACCACGCCGACGAACGGGACGTCACCTTCCCCGATCCCGAGGCGTTCGACTCGGTGACGGGCAAGGGCGTGAGGGCGACCGTCGACGACGAGGACGTGCTGGTGGGCAAGCCAGGCTGGCTCGAAGCGGAGGGCGTCGACCTGCGTGCCGGCGAGGAGACGATCGACGACCTCCAGGGTCGTGGACTGACGACGATCGGGGTGGTCGCCAACGGCGTTCTCGTCGGACTGGTGGGGATCGGCGACGAGATCAAAGCCGATGCTCGTGACACCATCCGGCGAATCCGGGACGCCGAGGTCGACCCGGTGATGATCACAGGGGACAACGAGCGAACTGCGAACGCAGTGGCCGACGCCGTCGGGATCGACCGCGTGATGGCCGGAGTGCTCCCGGACGACAAGCGCGACGAGATCCATCGTCTCCAGGACGAAGAAGGCGAGCGCGTGGCGATGGTCGGTGACGGCATCAACGACGCGCCAGCCCTGACACAGGCCGACGTCGGCATCGCCATCGGCGCGGGAACGGACATCGCCATCGAGAGTGCGGACGTCGTCCTGATGGGTGACCGCCTCGGCGGCGTGATGGACGCCCACGAGATAGCCCGGACGAGTTACGAGAAGACGCGCCAGAATCTGGTTGGCGCGTTCAGCTTCAACGGGGTCGGGGTTGCAGCTGCGACGACGGGACTGGTCCATCCGGTGTTCGCGATGCTCGCGATGGTCGCCTCCGTGTCGGCAGTGCTGGCGAACAGTTTCGCCGGACAGCTGCTCTCCGGTGAGGACATCAAGACCGACTTCTCGGTCGACGGCGCGAGCGGGTAGGAATCGAGCGATGGAGCAGGCCGGCGACTGGCGGGCGTTATTCGACGCAACAGCTCATCGTGGAGACGTCTCGCCGGAACGCCTGACAGGCGTGCTTGAACGCCTCCGAAAACGTCGGGAACGGGTGGACCGTGTCGATGATGTCGTCGACGGTCAGCCCGAACTTGACGGACAGCGTCGCTTCCGGAATCATGTCGGCTGCCCGGGGAGCGACCACGTGGACGCCGACGATCTCGTCGGTCTCGTGGTGTTTCACGACCTGGACGAACCCGCGAGTGTCCTCGACGGCCTTTGCTTTCGGGACGTCGGCCATGTCCACCGTCCGGCAGGTACACGTCCCGTGTTCGTCCACGTACTCCGCTTCGGTCGTCCCGACAGTTGCGACTTCCGGGCTGGTGAACACGACCGTCGGAACGGCCTGGTAGTCGATGGTCGCTCCCTCATTTCCGAACGCGTTCTTGACGGCGTGGTTGCCTTCCCTGGCAGCGACAGTCTCCAGCATCGGCTCGCCGATACAGTCGCCAGCGGCGTACACGTCCGGATTCGCCGTCTGGAACGTCTCGTCGACGACGACGGCACCCGCGTCGTCGGTCTCGACGCCGATGGCTTCCAGGCCGACGTCGTCCGTGTTCGGTCGGACGCCCGTGGCGACGAACAGGTCGGACGCGGCGAATTCCCGGCGTTCGCCGTCGACGCTAGCTTCGACGACGCGTCGTCCGCTAGTCTCGACGCCGCCGTCGGCGACGGTCTCGGACTCGGTGACGCGGCGGACGTCGACGTTCGTGACGACGGTAATCCCCTCGTCCTCGAACCACCGCTGGAGTTCGCGACCGAGTTGTCCTTCCATTCCCGAGAGGACGTGGCTCGACCGCTGGAGGATCGTCACGTCCGTTCCCACGCGGTGAAGGATCTGGCCCCACTCCATTGCGACGTACCCGCCGCCGATCATCACGACGCTCTCGGGGAGCTCGCGACGTTCGAGAATCGACTCGCTCGTCTCGAAGGGGACGTCGTCGAGCCCGTCGATCGGCGCGATTCGCGGCGAACTCCCCGTCGCAACGAGCACTTTCTCTGCGGCGATGGTCGCACCGGCGTCCGCACCGTCCACCACCTCGATGGTCGTGTCGTCGCCGGACTGCGTCCGGCTGCCCGAGGAGCTCTGGTCCTCGCTGTCGACGAACCGGCCGTACCCCTCGTAGACGTCCGTCCCGAAGTGCTCGGCCACGTCGACGTAGTTCTGCTCGCGGAGCGACGCGACGAGTCCGTTCTTCTCGTCGACGGCCGCCGACCAGTCCGTAGTCGGCTGGTCGGCGTCGTACTCGACGGCGTCGAAGGGGTTGCGCGGCGGTTCGAACGCCGTCTTTCCCACCTCAAGCAGGTGCTTGCTCGGGACGCACCCGACGTTCACGCACGTCCCGCCGAGGGGGAGGCCGGTGTTCACTATCGCGGTGGAGCGCCCGCGGCTGTCCGCCTCCGTGATGGCCGCGAACGCCGCGGCACCGCCGCCGAGAACCACGAGGTCGTACGAGGAGCGTGTTGTCATCTGTAGGGACGGTTTGCCAGGCGAAGCTATTGTACTGTGGAGTCCGAAGCCGTAGAGTAGGTTGGAGGTCGCGAAGTCATGGCAGATGCAACAGCTCCCCCCGAACCGACGTGTGACGTCGATGGAACGTGTTACTGTCCTCTCACGGGCGTCGTCGACACGCTCGGACGGAAGTACGCGATGCAGTTGGTCAGCGTCGTCGGCGCACACGATTCGCTCCGATTCGCCGAGATCGAATCTCACCTCGTCAGCGCCAGCACGTCGACGATCTCGAAACGGCTGGACGAGTTCGAGGAAGCAGGGCTGATTTCGCGCACCCAGTACGACGAGATCCCGCCGCGCGTCGAATACGCACTCACCGGGGACGGGCGCGAAGTCAGAGAGCGGCTCGAGCCGCTCCTCGAGTGGGCAGAGCGAGAGCAGTGAGTCTCGCCGTCGAACGGTCGAACTCGTCGCCGCAAGTGTGATACCGCCAACAGCGGGCACGAGCGACGAGACCGGACCCCGTGCCCGGAGTCTCGTCTGTGTCCGAGGGACGCAGTCCGGGCCAATTCCTAAACGCATCCGCGTGCTACGTGATACCATGAGCATCCAGGACGCCGACACGGCTGGTAGTGTGGTAGAACTGGAGCTAGAAGTACGCGACAGGGCGTGTTTCTTCATCCGTGCGTCCGACGAGGCGGACTGTCGTGTCGTCCTGGAATACATGATCCACCGGGCCGACGACCAGCTGCTCGAGTTTTTCACCGTCCGCGACGTCCCGGCCGAACGGGTTCTTCGCATGGCGGACGAGGAACCTGCGATCACCGAAGCGAGGCTCGTCAGAGAGGGGCCGGACAGCGGTCTGTTCCAGTTCGTCGTCGCCGGGCCGTGTGTCACCGCGACGTTAGCGGAGACCGGTGCGGTCACGCAAGCCGTGTCCGCATCCAGCGGGACGGGCCACGTCGTCGTGACCGTTCCGTCACACGTCGAGGTCCGAACCGTCGTCGAAACGTTCCAGCGACAGTTCCCCGATTCGAAACTCCTCGCCCGCCGGGAGGGCAAACGCACTGTCCCGGTTCACACCGAGGAGGGCGTACAGGCCACGCTCGCCGACCGGCTGACAGAGAAGCAACTCGAAGTTCTCAAGACGGCGTTCCTGAGCGGCTACTTCGACTGGCCCCGTGGCTGTACCGCGGACGACTGTGCCGACGCGCTCGGCATCACCCAGCCGACGTTCAGCCAGCACATCCGGGCAGCCCAGGAGAAAGTGTTCGCGGCGATGTTCGACGACGTCCCTGACTCGCAACCGCGCGACTGACGTCCCGGTCGCCCTCTCGTGTGCCACCTATTGTCATAGGCAGCGACTGTTTGCTGTGGGCCCGCGTATCCGTCCACCGGTGACTGACGATGTCAGACTACCAGGAGTGGACCGCAGCCCAGGACCGAACGACCGTGACCGTCGACGGACACGACCTGGACGTTGCGTACTACGACGAGGGGTCGGGAGACCCGGTGGTGTTTCTCCACGGGATCCCCACGAACTCGTTCCTGTGGCGGGACGCGATCGAACCGATCGCGGCGGAGCGCCGGGTGATCGTCCCCGACATGCTCGGGTACGGGAACTCGTCGATGCGCGACGGGTTCGACCGGTCGATCCGGGCGCAGGAGGAGATGGTCGCCGACCTGCTCTCGTCGCTGGACGTCGACACCGCGTCGCTCGTCGGCCACGACCTGGGTGGCGGCGTCTTTCTACGGTACGCCGTCCACCACCCGGATACCGTCGACGAACTCGTGCTGTCGAACTCCATCGCGTACGACTCCTGGCCGATCCAGACCATCACCGACCTCGGACTGCCGGAGACGGCCCGGGAGACGAGCCCCGACGAACTCCAGGGGATGCTCGACGACCTCTTTCGGAACACCCTCTACGGCGACCCCGACGAGGAGTTCCTCGACGGGATGAAAGCTCCCTGGGCATCCGAAGCGGGCGTTACCTCGGTCGTCCGCAACGCGATTGCAACCAACACGAGCCACACGACCGAGGTCGATCCCGGGGAAGTCACGGCCGAGACGCTCCTCCTGTGGGGTGCCGAAGACGACTTCCAGCCGATCGAGTGGGCCGAGCGCCTGCAGGACGACGTCGATAGTGCCGAACTGATCGGACTGGACGAGGCGAACCACTGGGTGATGGAGGACCGGCCGGAACGGTACAGAGGGGAACTGAGCGCGTTCCTGCTCTGACCCGCGCCGCCGGGAGACGCCGCCGCTACGGCGGGGTGATCACCGCCCGCCCTTCGATCTCCCGGTGTTCGAGGCGTTCGGCGACCGTGTTGATCTCCTCGAGGTCGTACCGGGTGGTCCGTAAGTCGACGTCCCCCCGTTCGACGAGTGCGACGAGTTCCTGGAGTTCGGTGTACTGTCCGACCAGCGTCCCCCGGAAGGCGAACTCGCCGTTGACGAGCGCCTGGGCCGGTTCGTGAACGTGGCCGCCGTAGCCGATGACGTGGTGGTCGCCACCCGGAGCCACGATGTCCGGGGCGTACGCCGTCGTCTCGTCGGCGCCCACGAAGTCGAGCACCTGCTTGGCGCCGTCGCCGTCCGTGAGCGAGTCGATGGCTTCAGGGACGTCTTCGTCAGTGGAGTTCACCGTGTGGTCGGCTCCGACGTCCGCCGCGAGGTCCAGCGCCGCGTCTTTGACGTCGATGGCCGTGATCGTCGTGGCGCTCATCGCGTCGAGACACTGGAGGCCGATGTGACCGAGTCCGCCGATGCCGATGAGGACGGCGTGGTCGCCCGGGTTGAGTTCCCGGACGGCTTTCTTCACGGCGTGGTAAGCGGTGATGCCGGCGTCGGCGTGGGGCGCAATATCGACGGGGTCGACGTCACCGGGAAGTGGGATGACCGCGCGTTCTGACGTGAGGAGGTACTCGGCGAATCCGCCATCTGTCGTGAGTCCGGGGAACGACAGGTTCTCGCAGTACATGTCCTCGCCCAGCCGACAGGATCGACACGTCCCGCACGTCATCACCGGGTGGCAGATGACCTGGTCACCCTCCTCGACGAGCGTCACTTCATCACCGATTTCGGCTACGGTCCCGGCGTTCTCGTGACCGAGGGTCATGGGCAGGTCCTGGTCGACGTAGTCGGTCCACATCCCCTCGATGATGTGATTGTCCGTCTGGCACCATCCCGCACCCTCGACCTCGACGACGACGTGGTCCGACCGCGTCGGTTCCGGTCGCTCGACCTCGTCGACCGAGAGCGCGTCGCTCATCTCGTCGGTGTACTCGTGGAGACGCGCGGCTTGCATGCTATTACCTAACATGCCTGCGGTCGGTAAACCCATCGCCTATCATCATCGGCACAACGGTGATGCTGTGTGCTATCGAATCACATACACGTATGTACAGCTACGACGGTGAGGACGTGTTCGTCGTCGACTCCCACGTCCACCTGTGGGACGCGAGCACGGAGAACATCGTCCACGAGGGCGGCGAACAGTTCATCCAGTGCTTCTACGACTACCACGCGGCGTTCACGCCCGAGGAGAAACAGTGGGACATGGACACCTATCGCCAGTACGGCACGGAGAAGATGGTCGAGGACCTCTTCGGTGACGGCTACGTCGACATGGGCATCTTCCAGCCGACGTATCTCAGCGAGTTCTACGACGAGGGGTTCAACACCACCGAACAGAACGCCGAACTCGCGACGGAGTATCCGGACCGGTTCGTCCTCAACGGGAGCTTCGACCCGCGAGACGGCGAGGAGGGGCTAGCGTACCTCGAAGAGTTGAACGACCGGTACGACCTCCAGGGCGTGAAACTGTACACCGCGGAGTGGAACGGCGACTCCAAAGGGTGGCGCCTCGATTCGCCCGAGGCGTTCGAGTACCTCGAGAAGTGTGCCGAACTGGGCATCGAAAACATCCATCCGCACAAGGGGCCGACGATTCGACCGCTCAATCGCGACGCCTTCGACGTCGCGGACGTCGACGACGCGGCGACGTCGTTCCCCGAACTCAACTTCGTCGTCGAGCACGCCGGCTACCCGCGGCTGGACGACTTCTGTCACATCGCGACGCAGGAGACCAACGTCTACGCCGGGCTGGCGGTCATCGCACCGTTCGCACAGAACCGGCCGCGGAAGTTCGGGGAGATGATGGGCGAGATGCTGTTCTGGGTCGGCGAGGACAACCTCCTGTTCGGGTCGGACTACGCCCTCTGGGAGCCCGAGTGGCTCGTTCCGACGGTGATGAACGCCGAGATGACCCAGGAACAACGCGACGAGTACGGGGTCGAACTCACCACCGAAGTCAAGAAGAAGTTCATGGGCGAGAACGCCGCTCGGCTCTACGACATCGACGTCGAGGAGAAGAAACGGCAGTTCCGGGACGACGACATCAGCGAACAGTTCGACATCGGCGACCAGTACGCGGCGACCGGAGCCGACTGAGCCATGAGCGGTAGTACACAGACCGCCGTCGACCGTTCCGCGATTCGGGACCGGCTCGACGACGTGTACGACCCGGAGCTCGACCGGTCGATCGTCGAACTCGAGTACGTCGACGAGATTCGTATCGGGGAGGAGCGAATCGCCGTCCGGTTCGTCCTCCCGACGGCCTGGTGTTCGCCGGCGTTCGCGTGGATGATGGCGACGGACATCCGCGACGAGGTCGGCGCGCTGCCGTCCGTCGAGGACGTACACGTCGAGTTGCGCGACCACATGCACGACGACCAGATCAACCGCGGGGTAAACGAGGGACTCCCGTTCCAGGAGGTCTTCGAGGACGCCGAGGACGACGTCGCGGCCGTTCGACGCACGTTAGACCGGAAAGCGCGACTCGTCCGCCAGTACCACGCCGTCGAGGAGCTTCTCGATGCGGGACTCGAGCCGGCGCAGATCACCCAACTCACGGCCGACGACCTCCATCGGGTCGACGACCGGATCGTCGTCTACCTCCAGGACGGTACGGTAGGCGTGTCGATGGCCGCGGACCCGCTTCTCGGCTACCTCGAGAAAGCCCGCGAGGTCGAGGTCGTCACCGGTCCCGACGAGCGACTCTTCGCCGGGCCGGATGGGGAGCCGATCGCTCCCGACGACTTCGAGTCGGTCCACCGAGAGGCCCGGCTCGCGAAGACGAACGTGGACGGACAGGCCGGGCTCTGTTCGGGACTCCACGAGGCCCGGAACGGCGTAGAACTGACCGACGACTGAGGCTGCTCGCCGACTCCAACCCGCTGTCGTGGCAGAGAACCCGATGACGAGACAACCATTGGACCGTCTGACACCCGTAGGACTACCCAGAGTACGACTGGTCCCTGCAGGGGTAGAATGCCCTCCTGACCGGCGCCTCGTCAGGAATCAGTCGCGCATTCACACGACAGTTTGCCGACGAAGGTGCGACTGTGAGATGGATCGCTCGCCTACCGCAACCGGAGGGCACGCTGGCGGACGATGGGGC
>CAZGAX010000110.1:0-13131 GCA_964523745.1 uncultured Halobacteriales archaeon
TGATCACCTACAGGATGTAGAACAGCGGGAACAGGAACAGCCACACGATGTCGACCAGGTGCCAGTACAGCCCGAAGAACTCGATGGTCCCGGACTCCTCCTCGCCGAGGTAGGCGCCCTGGTAGGCCCTCGCGATGAGGAACACCATGATGAACATGCCGACGACGACGTGGACTGCGTGCAGTCCCGTGGTGAGGTAGTACGTCGACGAGGCGATGTTCGTCGTGAAGCCCCATCCCTCGGCGAAGTGGTCGGAGCTGAGCGTGAAGTAGCTGATCCACTCGGCGGCCTTGTTGTAGAGGAAGCCGGCCGAGAGGAGCCACGTCAGGCCGAGCCAACCCAGCAGCGCCTTGCGATTGGAGCGGCGGGCCGCGACCAGTCCCATGACGATGGCGAAGCTACTCCCGAGCAGGAAGTAGGTGTTTATCAGCCCCGGCATCACCAGGTGGTTCTCCGGGTAGAGGTGGTGCCAGTCGTGCCAGCCGTTGGCGACCCGCATGAACAGGTACGAGCCGATGAACGCCCCGAACAGGACGATGTCGGATGCCAGGAACACCCACATGCCGAGCTTGGTCTTGCCGACCGCGTCGAACGGCCAGCGCTCGGCCAGCGCGGGCTCAGGCGAGTAGAACGACTCGAATCCCATCGACAGCAGCGACGCCGAGCCCATGCAGCCGCCGACGAGGGTGACCCAGAAGTACGGGCTCGTGCCCGACAGGGCCGTCCCGAGGCCGCCCTTGTCGATTGCCAGCAGCTGGACGGTGATTGCGGCCATCGCGACGCCCACGACGCCCAGCGCACCGTGGACCCAGGCGAACCCGTCGCGTCTGGCGCCCTCGAAGCCGACGTAGGCCACGAAGAAGGCGCCCGCGAACAGGAACGGCCAGACGAAGTAGTCAGCGCTGAGCCCGGACAGCCCGAGGAACGTCACGAGCGAGGCGACGCCGATGCCCAGAGGCCAGAAGCTGGCGTGGTCCGGATGGTCGTCGGCGTGACCCGTCTCGAGCGTGGTTGCTTCGGCCGTCGCCGGAGCTGTCGCGCCGGCCGCCGCGGGAAGGTTGGCGTCGGCCGTGCCGACGTCTGCGGTCCCGCCGTCCGCCGCAGTTCCGCCGTCGGCCGCCGTCGCGCCGCCGTGGCCCGTCGCGGTCGAACTCTGGGCCCGGGCGACTTCGTCGTCGCTCAGGAACTCGAGCTTGCCCGAGGCGTAGCTCGGAACCCCCTTCGGGAAGTTCTCGATCGGTGGCGGCGATGGCACCGACCACTCGATGGTGGAAGCGTACTCCCAGGGGTTGTCGCCCGCCTCCTCGCCGTTCCAGAGGCTCTTGAAGAGGTTGTAGAAGAACAGCAGGAACGACGCGGCCAGCAGGAACGCACCGACGGTCGCCATGCGGTGGAACAGCTGGTAGGACAGGTCACTGCCCATGATCGAGATGACGCCCTCGTAGTGGAACCAGCGCCGGGGCGTCTCCCAGACGACGAACATCGGGAAGTACAGCAGGTTGAAGCCGACGAAGTACGTGACGAAGTGGATCTTCCCGAGGCGCTCGTCGTACATCTTCCCGGTCATCTTCGGGAACCAGTAGTACAGGCCACCGAACAGCGCCGTGGCCCCGCCGACCATCACGTAGTGGAAGTGCGCGACCACCCAGTAGGTGCCCCGGAAGGTGTAGTCGAGGATGACCGCACCGAGGAAGACGCCGGTGATGCCGCCGATGATGAACAGGATGACCGACCCGAGACAGAAGAGGAACGGCGTCGTAAACCGGATCTTCCCCTTGATCATCGTGTAGATGAGCGAGAACATCATCAGGTCGAACGGCAGGGAGATGCCGATGGTCGTCGCCATGAAGACGGTCTTCACCTCGAGGTTGATCCCCGTCAGGAACATGTGGTGCATCCAGACGACGAAGCTCTGGAGCGCCACGAGCACCATCGCGAGGATGAACCACTTCCGCCCGACGAGCCGCTTGGCGGAGAAGGTCTGGAAGACCTCGGCCATGACCCCGAGCGCGGGGAAGAAGACGATGTACACCTCGGGGTGACCGAAGAACCAGAACAGGTGCGTCCACAACATCGCGCCGCCGGCCTCGTTGGTGAAGTACGTCGTCCCGATGATGTGGTCCGAGGCCAGGATCATCAGGGCCGCGAGTAGGGCGGCGAAGGCGAACAGCATCATCCAGATAGTCAGCAGGATGGAGAAGCTGAACATCGGGATGTCGCGCATCCGGAGACCCTTCGCGCGCATCCGGTAGAACGTCGTCAGGAAGTTGACCGACCCGACGGTCACCGAGGCGACGAACAGGATGAGCGCGAGAATCGCTGCGGTCGAACCGACCTGGGCGACTTTCGGGACGAACGTCGGGACGTTCAGCGGTGCGTACATCGTCCAGCCGCCGGCGAACGTGCTCCCGAGGAAGAAGCTCAGCCCGAACAGGATACCGGAGGCCAGGTAGACCCAGTACGACAGGGCGTTCAGTCGCGGGAACGCCAGGTCCTCGGCCCCGATCTGGAGCGGGACGACGTAGTTACCCAGCCCGAGGGCGAACGGCGAGATGAACCAGAAGACCATCAGCAAGCCGTGGGCGCTGACCACCTGGTTGTAGCCCATGCCGTCCAGCAGGAGCGGGCCGGAAGACCACATCTGGGCCCGGATGAGCAGCGCGAGGATGCCCCCGAAGACCAGGAAGAACAGCGCCGTCACCAGGTACAGGACGCCGATGTCCTTGTGGTTGGTCGTGACCAGCCAGCGCTTGACTGAGGACTTCGGCGGGAGGTGGCCACCCTCGCTCATGCGGCACCTCCGATGGCGTGACTGGAGCCGCCGGAGCCGCTCGATCCGTTGGCGGACTCGTTACCGGCGGTGGCGTTGGTCCCGCCGCCCGTCGAATTCGTCTGTGACTCGTTACCGCCCGTACTCTGGTACCAGTCCTGGAATTTGTCCGGTTCCATTACGATCACGTCGGCGCTCATGCCGGAGTGGCCCCGGCCGCACAGTTCGTAACAGTTGGCCTGGAACGTCCCGGTGCGAGTCGGCTTGAACCAGGCGGTCGTCGTCTGTCCGGGTATCGCGTCGGTCTTCGCCCGGAACGCCGGTATGCCGATGTTGTGCATTACGTCGGCGGACGTCACTTCGAGTTTGACCATCCGACCCTTCGGCACCCGAAGTTGGGACGACGTTTCCCCGTTGGGGTACTCGAACGACCAGCTGAACTGGTGGCCCGTCACTTCGACCACGAGTTCGTTCTCGGCCTGGTCCGGCGCGCCCTCGACGTACAGCAGTGCCGAGTAGGTCCAGACGATCAGCGAGAGAACGATGATGGCACTGATTCCGAACGAGACGAACAGCTTCTTGCCGCCCCCCGACCCCGTCGGGACCTCACCCAGCGAGGGTCGTTCGACGTCTGCCTTCTCGCCGTTGCCCGAGCCGTCGCGGTAGCTCCAGGCGTTTTTCAGCGTGTAGGCGATGACGACGACCCCGACGATGGTCCCCAGGATCAGAAAGACGGTGAAGATGTTGCTGAACAGCTCCACGGGCGTCCGGCTGACGGCGGAGCCGCCTCCAGAGCCCACGAAGCCAGTCAGGTCCAGGACAGCGGATGACAGCATTTCATGCGACCTTCACGGCTGCTCTTCTTAGGCATTACGGAGACGACCTGACGCGGGGCGACTACGGTCCCCGCCCTCACGTACACCGACCCTTTTTGTCCATTGCTCCGGTACGGTATCCCATGCCAGACCGGTCCACCGAGACGTCCGACTACGAGGACCCCGCGTTGCGCGACGACGAGTTTGACCGCCTGTTCGGCATCGTGGCCGACGGCGTCGTGGGCGCCGCCGGCGGCCTCGTCGGCACGGCGCTGATGACCGTCGTCCTGCTGGTCGCAGAGACGTTCGGCGCGTTCTCTACGGTGTCTTTCGCCGACCTCACCCGCCTCATCGGCCTCGGGGGCTACGTCCCGGAGATCACGTTCGGCTACCTCCTCTTCCTGCTCGGCGGCATGTTCCCGTTCCCGCTCCTCTTTGCCTCCCTGGCCGAGTACCTCCCGGGAGACCGGATGCCCATTCAGGGGTTTTTCTTCGGCACTGCCCTCTGGACGGGGTTCGTCCTCGCGTTCTACGAGGGGTTCACCGGCACGGCGCTGGTGCTCTACCTCGTCCTGACGCTGGTCGCCCACTGGGTGTACGGCGTCAGCCTGGGCTTCGTCTTCGAGTACCTCTCGACGCGACCGGAGACCCTGGTTTAATCTCCTCGCAGTTCCAGGAGCCGGTATGCACCTCTCGGAGGCGACGTGGACCGACGCCGACGCCGCCGACACCGACCTCGCGCTCCTGCCGGTCGGCTCCACCGAGCAACACGGCCCGCACGCCCCCCTCGGCACCGACCACCTCTCGGCCGCTGCCGTCGCCGACCGGGGCGCCGAGGACTACGAGGCCAACACCGGCGACGGCGTCGTCGTCGCGCCCCCAATCCCCGTCGGCATCGCCGCCGAGCACCGGCAGTTCACCGGGACGCTCTGGGTTGAGCCGGACACCTTCAGATCGTACGTGCGGGAAACCATCGAGAGTCTCGCCAGCCACGGCTGGGACCGGGTCGTCGTGGTCAACGGCCACGGCGGAAATACGGCAGCGCTCGGGGAGGTCTGTGGCGACATCGTCCGGGACGACGCGGCCTACGCAGTTCCGTTCACCTGGTTCGACGCCGTGGACCTGGACGAGGTTGACCTGCCCGAAGGTGTCGGGATGGGTCACGGCGGCCCCGTCGAGACGAGTCTGCTGTACGCCATCCATCCGGAACTGGTCCACGAGGACCGCCTCGACGAGGCTGGAGAGGGGGCTGCGGAGCGTTGGGGTGAGTGGTCCTCGGGGACGAATCTGGCCTTCGACTCGGCCGAGTTTTCGGAGAGTGGAGCGGTAGGTGACCCGAGGGACGCGAGTGCTAAAGTTGGCGAGCAACTGCTCGATGCTGCCGGGAAGGCCCTGGCTGACCTGCTGGCCGACGTGGCTGCTCGCGACGTCTCCCGGCCCGAGCACAAGTAGGCCGTCGCGTGTGGGATGTGAGAATTTGTCACCAGCACCGCAACTCACCATCGACGAAGGTCGCAGAAAGGGGTGGCAGTAGCGTGCCAGGCGAGGTACACCGAAGTCGGTCGTCAGGCCTCGGCTTCGGCACCACCCTCCGTGTCAGCCTCGGGGTCGGGCTCCTCGGCCGCCTCGGCGGCGTCCTCCAGCGCGCCCCGGAGCTGTGGAATCGTGCTCGTCAACTCACCCACCTGCTCGGCCGCGTCCTCGACGTCGCCGAGTAGGTCCTCGGTCTCCTCGATGTCCTCGGCCAGGTCGGAGGCGTCGTCGAAGGCGTCGGCCCGCTCGGCCATCGTGTACCACTTTTTGGCGTCGCGCAGGTGGTCCTCGGCGTCGCCGGTGTCCAGCGCCGACCGGAGCGCGTTCAGGACCCCCAGGGTGTTGTCGGCGTCGACGTCCCAGACCGCGTCGGGGTCCGGAAGTTCGCCCCGCGCGGCGGCGAGGCTCTCCTCGACGTCGGCCCGCATCTCGCTGGCGGCCTCGCCGAAGAGTTCGTCGTCGTCCAGTGTCGATTGACTCATGACCGGGAGTTCGGCCGCGACGGGGGTAAAAGCGAGCCAGAAAGTGAAAGTGAAATCCGGTGACTGCGTCGCCCTTCCCCGGACGAAACCGAAAAGCCTCAACCCGGGCTCCGACTGCTGCCCGAGAGAGGGGAAAAGGGTGGACGAACGAGCGTCTCAGTCCCGGACCATGGAGGCGACCTGCATCAGCGGATAGCCGTCCTCCATCGCCATCTCGGCCACGACTTCGGTGCCGTCGTAGACGACGACTATCTCGACCTCGAGGAATCTCCCGGTGAGTTCGGTGTAGGTCTGGCCATCGGCGATGGCGTCGTCGATGGCGTCCGTCAGGATCTCGACCGTGACGGACTCGCAGTAGGGTTGATTCGCGATGGCGTCCTCCATCGCCGTCGCGAGAGATGGTGCGCTCTCGGGGCTGACGGGGGTGCCGGCGAACTGGTGGTACAGCGAACCGAACTTGATGCCGGCCTCGAAGCAGGCCAGCTCGGGGTCGGTCGGAGAGTCGTCGCTGTCGGGCATACCCTTCCTGGCACCGGCGAGCCAATACGCCTTGTCTTCCCGGCTCACCCCGTGTCCACGCCGGCGAACTCGAAGCGGGCGCCGCCGTCGTCGCTCTCGGTGACGGCGACGTCCCAGCCGTGTGCCTCGGCAATGCTCTCGACGATGTGAAGGCCGAATCCGGTCCCGTCCTCCGTCGACGAGTAGCCCGCCTCGAACACGTCGTCCCGCTCGTCTTCCGGAATGCCGGGGCCGTCGTCGGCCACGAAAAAGCCGTCGGGGAGGTCACCGACGGTGACGGTGACCGTCTCGCCGCCGTGCTCGAGGGCGTTCCGAAGGAGGTTCTCGACCAGTTGTCTGAGGCGGTCGGGGTCGGCCAGCACCGTCGTCTCGGTGTCGACGACCAGCGTCGCGTCGGGTCCTTCGACCGACTGCTTGCACGCCTCGACGACGTCGGCCAGGGCGACCGGCTCCTTCTCGTCGATCTGCTCGCCGGCCTTTGCCAGCGAGAGCAGGTCGTCGATCAGTCGCTCCATCCGATCGATGGCGCGTCTGCACCGCTCGAAGTGGGAGTCTTCGCCGGTTTCAGCGGCAAGCGTCAGCGACGAGTCCAGCACGTTCAGCGGATTGCGCAGGTCGTGAGAGACGATGGACGCGAACTGTTCGAGTCGCTCGTTCTGGCGCTCCAGTCGATCGCGAGCCTGGCGGCGCTCGGTGACGTCCCTGAAGTACACCGACAGGCCCGACTCCGAAGGGTATGCCCGCACTTCGAACCACGTCTCGATGGGTGCGAAGTACGCCTCGAACGTGGTCGCCTCGCCGGTCTCCATGGCTTTCGTGTAGTGTTCGTAGAACGCAGTGTCGACGGCCTCGGGTATCTCCTCCCAGAGGTGCAGTCCTACCAGGTCCCCCTCGGACGTGTCGTCCCTGGGGCGCCCCATCGCCGCACAGAGTATCGGCCGGGCCTCGTCGTTGACGTAGGTGAGGAGCCAGTCCTCGTCGACGGCGAAGAACGCGTCGGTCATCCGGTCGAGTATCGCCATTGGATCTGGCTCCGGCGCCTGGCCGGCCGACGGTGACGAGTCTGGCATCTGATTGACGCCCGGTTGCAGTTCGTTGGGTTCCAATACTAATAACGCTGGGGCAATCTGGCTACCTCGGACCAAACCGTATCCTTCTTACAGGGTCCTCGCCTGGGTGGACACGATGGACGAGCCGGTGTTGCTGACGGGCGCCGGGGGCCACGTCGGGAAGGCCATACTCCAGGGTCTGGCCGACGATTACGACTGGACCCTGATGTTCCACAGCCAGCCCGCCGAGGAGCCCGACCACCCCTACCTCGTCGGCGAGGTCCAGAGCGCCGAGGACGTCCGGGAAGCGATGGACGGCGTCGAGGCCGTCATCCACCTCGCCGGCGACCCCCGTCCCTCCGCGCCCTGGAAGAGCGTCCTCGACAACAACATCGACGGCACCCAGAAGATGTACGAGGCCGCCATCGACGAAGGGGTCGAGAAGTTCGTCTACGCCTCCTCGAACCACGCCGTCGGTGCCTTCGAAGAGGAGCGCAAACCGGACCTCTACCAGGTCGAGGACGACTTCCGTCTTGACGGAACCGAACTCCCTCGCCCCGGCAACCTCTACGGCGTCTCCAAGGCCACCGGCGAGATACTGGGTCGGTACTACCACGACGAGCACGGCATCTCGGTCTGCAACGTCCGCATCGGCAACCTGAACGAGGGCCATCCGCCGATCGACTACGAACGAGGGCAGGCGATGTGGCTCTCGATGCGGGACTGCGCCCAGATCCACCGGTGTGCCCTGGAAGCCGACTACGATTACGAAATCGTCTACGGAATTTCGGACAACGACCGCAAGTACTACTCCCTGGAGCGGGCGAAGGAGGTGCTGGGCTACGAACCCCAGGACAACTCCGCGGAGTGGGTCGGCGACGAGAAAATTTCTGAAGGCAGGTAAGCGTTCTCGGCAACCGCGCTCCCTCCGGTAAGACGCGATTTAACGGCGTTTTGTCCCCATAACAAAGCGTTTCCGCCCGTAGCCAGCGTTTACCCGCCCTGTGGCGGGTGACTACAATGACCACAGAGGACAACGAGGCCATCGCCCGACGGATCTTCGAGGAGGTCTGGCAGAACCACAACTACGACGTCGTCGACGACCTCGTCGCCGAGGACTACGAACTCCACGACCCGACGATGCCGGAAGACACCGAGTGGCCCGGTGGCCGCGAGGGCTATCGGATGATGGCCGAGATGGGTGCCGACATCGTCGACGGGCCGATCGAGATCAAACAGCTCGTCCCGGCAGACGATCACGTCGTGATCCGCTGGGAGCAGACGGGGACCCACGTCGGAGAGATGGGGACCATCGAGCCCACCAACCAGGAGGTGACCATCACCGGCATCGAGATAGACCGCTTCGAGGACGGCAAGCTCGCAGAGACCTGGCAGGAGGTCAACCTCCTCACGATGCTCGTGCAGATCGGCGTAATTCCCGAAGACCTGTTCTCCGAAGAGGCCGCCGCAGACTAACGAGCAATACGGCCATCCACACGAGCTACACACACCGTCGAGACGAGGACGGAAGCTGGCTACTCCCCGTCACCGACCGCCGTCGTGGCATCGGGATCGAGGGTCGTCTTCGCACTGTCGCAGTTGGGACAGCGTCTGAACTCGTAGGTGCCGTAGCTGTTAGACACGGTGGCGGTAAACCGGGTGCCGCAGGCGTGGCACAGGTAGGCGGCTTTCACTGACATTGGTTCGCGGTTGCCGGCTTTCGTCTCTATCCGTTGTGCTACCTACTCGAACAACCCCTCGACGTCCTCCTCCCTCGATTTCCGTCGGTCGACGTGCTCCGAGAGCCGCTGAAACACCACTCCCCGATTCTCCGGCTCCCGAACGAAGTCGAACAACAGACTCACGAACGGACTACTGGCCTGCTCGTCGGCCAGATCCGCCTCTGCATACTCACTCGCCACCCCGACCACGTTCTCGTCGTACCCGTCCTCCTCGGCGAGCACCTCGGCAGCCACCAGCGTCGCCTCCAGGTCCAGGTCCTCGGGCCGACTCACCGCCCCCTCGTGTGTCAGCTCCAGCGGCCGGCGGCGTTCGATGACCTCCGGGTCGGCCGCCAGCACTGCAAGATACTCCCGCACCGCCCCGACGTTCACTCCCCGGTAGTCCGGCGGCAGCCCTGCCAGATACGTACCCCCACTCTCGGCCAGCCCCGTCGCGCCGGACCAGTTCCCGTTCCGGGCGTGGTAGACGGCGGCGGTGAACTGGATGAGCCCGTGGAGGAACAGTTCGTCGTCGGTCCCACTCTCGAGGTCCAGCCAGTGCTCCTCCCAGGCGTCGTGGGCGGCGTGGTACCGGCCGGCGTTGTAGATGGCGACGCCGGCCCGGAGGTGGGCGTCCATAGTCTCCAATTGGTCCCGGCGGGGCAAAACGGTGCGGGACCAGGGCCTACTGCTCGGTCGGGACCACCAGGTAGGCCTGGTCGCGGAAGCGGAACCGGCGACTGTCGCTATCGTGGCCGGTCGCTCGGTCGACGAGCGTGACGTCGGCACGAACCTCGACCCGTTCGGTGTCCTCGTCCCACAACGCCAGGCCAGCCCGGATCGCTCGAAACCCGGGGCGGTACTGGCCGGCAGACATCAGCTGCTCGGCGACGAGGCGCTCGTCGGCCTCGCCGGTCTTCGTCAGTGAGAAACTGGCGTCTTCCGGCGGTTCGTCGCCCCGATACTCGGGGAGCGTGACCGTCACGGTGCCACCGGAGCGTTCCACTGGCAGATTCGGGACGGGTTCGAGTTCGACGGCGTCGCCAACCAGGTCGACCAGCGCGCCGCTTTCGTCTTCGGGATGGCCGTATCCCGCAACGGTAGCGTACGTGCCACCGCCGAGATAGCCCTGGGAGAGCCCGTCGTGGTGGGTACCGGGACCGCCGCCAGCCGACGGAGTGGCGCCGTTGAACGCCTGGAGCGTCCACTGCTTCGTGTCGCCGGGTTCGAGCCGCCGGCAGTCCGAGGTGTGGACGAACGGCCCCACGTGGAACCACTGGCCGTCGACGAGTTTGTACAGGTTCCAGTGACCACACTGCAGCCTCGTAGTGCTGTGGTTGATTACCTCGAACTCGACCGTTCCGTCCAGTTCGAGCCGTTCGGTCGACGGCCGGACGAACGCCACGGTCGACTCGTCGGCCTCGTGGTACCACTGGATCGACCGCCGGTCGTCGATCGGCGGGACCGACCGCCCCTCGAAGCGGGACTCCGCAGTCGGTCCCGGCGAGTCCCAGGGCGTCGGCGTCGGTGATCGAGTTGCTGTCGGGGAATTCGTCGGCGAAGATCCGGTCGCCGGTTGGTCGGTGTCGCCGGACGTACAGCCGGCCAGGCCGGCCACGCCGGCAGCGAACGATGCGAGGAGGGCACGTCGATGCATGGAGAACTCGTCCGGGAGTGACACTAAATCCTTTCTGTAGACTCAATTGGCCGTCGTAGCTTCGGCCCCGGTCACGGAGTCGCCGTCGACGACTATCGACGTGTCCAGCGCGTCCAGTTCTCCCTCGAACCGCCGGACCAGCGCGGCGACGAAGGCCATCTTCAACGTCATCGCCAGCAACGTCGCCACGGTCGCCTCTCCCGTGTTCCGGCGATAGGCGGCGTAGAGGGCGCACAGCGTCACCGGGGCGTTGGCGACGTTCAGAAGGTGCAACGCCCCGAGGTTGGCGTCGGTCTCGATCCAGTACCGTTCTGCGAGGACGCCCCTCGTCATCCAGGCGTCAGCGTCTCTGGGTGGTGGGAAGAGGACCGGATTGACGACGGTGAAGGCGAGCGCCAGGCCCAGCAGGCGCCAGCGCCGTTCGTGGACGGCGTAGACGATGAGCGGCAGCGTCGCCAGGCGGGACCAGCCACTCTTCGGGTTGGCGTGGCGCTCCCAGAAGGCTGGTGGGAGGTGGCGGGTGCGGAGGTCGGTGGGCATACTGATCGTTGGCCCTGGATTCGGTTAAGCTACGTCTCGAGTCCGTCGAATTTCGGAGGTGAGTTGCCACCAGAGGGCCGCGTCCACCGCGCATTCTCGACACGATCGGTCGATCGGACATATATAACTGCCAGAGCTAACATATATACGCTAATGGACCCAACCTCTCGTATGGACGACCGGAATGCAGTTGAGCAGTGGCGGGAGGACAGGACGACGTTCCAACGGGTCTACGACGTCGTCCTCGGGTCACAGTCTGTCATGACGGCCCAGGACGTCGCCGAGCGGGCCGAGTGCTCGGAAACCGGGGCCCGGAAGGCGCTCGACCAGTTGGCCGAGATGGGCATCGCCGAGCGGCAGGAGGGACGGCCGGTCGGCTACCGGCGAAACGACGCCTATCTCACCTGGAAGCGCGTCGAATCGCTGGCTCGCGACCACAGCCCCGACGAACTCCGCCAGCGGGTGGACGAACTCATGGAGGAGGACGGGGCCTTCCAGGAACGCTACGGTGTTCCCGAGCCCGACGCCGTGGCTCCCGACGACCGCCCGGTCGGCGACCACGACGCCATCCACGATCTGTGGGACGATCTGGGCGAGTGGCGGACGATTCGCCGCGACATCCGAGTGCTCCGGCGGGCCGTCCGGCGCGCCGAGACTGGCGTCGAAGACGGATTGCGAGCGTGAACGACGACGTAGACACCGGCGGACCCCTCGACGTCGCCACCCTCGAGTTGCTCGCAGGGCGGGCCACGTCCCATCCGCTCGTCGAAAGCTGGGCATTTCGACCAGACACCCTCTCACCGCGGTATCTCGAACTCCATCTCGACGAGCACCAGTACCCGGCGTCAGTCGATACGGTTCGGCTGGACGTTCGCTGGTTCGAAGGAGGCGATTATTCGTTCCACTATCTGGAGTTTCACGGGGCCGACGAGTGGCAGTGTCGCTGGGACAGACACACCAAGCCCGAGGCACCGCGGTCTCACTTTCATCCGCCGCCGGACGCTTCGGCAGCGGTCGAAGAGTCGGGTCTCCAGGACACACATCCCTTCGACGTGCTATTTGACGTACTCGACTGGTGTGAAGAGCGGGTAGAAACGCTACACGAGGAGTGACTTCCGTCTCACCAGACTGCCATCGGTTATTGTTACGAGATCTATCGTTCCACCATCTCTCGGTCGCGGAGGGCATGAGCAATCCCGACAAGTGAGCTATCCCGGGACTTGAATTCGTAACTTTCGCTGGGAGTGTGGATGTTCAATACGTTCGTTCTGAGCCAGTATCCGGTTGCCAACAGGACAGGGCCAACGACGAATGCTATCACAGAGTGGTTCGGGTAGGTGGTACTGCCGAATACAGCAAAGAGTAGGAGAGTGAGTCCGCTAAATAGATACGCTCGTGGCATTTTCGGTGCTCGGTACTGAAACGGATCGACCCGGTTGATCGAGATGTCAGCTACGTTCTTCCCACTCACGTAGACTACACGGTTTTCGGTACAAGCCAACGTCCCAGCCGTACCAGATGTGAATAATGCATAGGGTCCTCTCGAACAGAAGCCTGTTCGACTACCCCCTCGTCACGTTCAAGGTAGTCATGGATGTTCATCCTTCTCACTCTATGGTCCTATCAATCACAGACAGGACTGAAATACGTGTTGAAGATTTGAATAGCCGATAGACGGTCCTGCTCGCTCCCTTCGGTCGCTGTGCGGGCTGCGACTATCGTACTCAAATCTCCGCGTTGGAGTTCTGCCGCTCCGGTGGCGAGCACACGCTACGCGGTGCTCGCCGGTGCGGTCGCGGCAAGAACGTCCGGACGGAGATTTGAACTGGGCGAGACGTTCCGGGCGTGCGGTTCGCGGCTTCGCCGCTCACCGTTCCGGGACTGCGACTCGCTTGCTCAAATCTCCGTCTGAGTTCGCTTCCTTCGGCGCGGACCGTTCGCTCCGCTCACGGTCTTGCGCCGAAGAGAAGCGTCCGGACGGAGATTTGAACTCCGGTCCCTGGCTCCGCAAGCCAAGAGGATAGTCCACTACCCTACCCGGACTC
>CAZGAX010000111.1:0-13012 GCA_964523745.1 uncultured Halobacteriales archaeon
CGAACGGGCGGATTCGCCGCCCGTGAGCAGACGGAGGGAGCGTCTCGGTAAGGCGAACGGCGAACGTAGTGAGCCGTGAGCGAGTCCCGGAGGGTCGAGCGGGAGGGGGCTTTCTACGAATTACTCTAACCGGGACCTCGACAGACATACAACCTCGACGAACCAGAACAAACTTCGCACCACGAATCAGAATCGCAGAGAGTGACGACAGCAGTCTACTTCGACCTGGATGGGACCCTCATCGAGTACGCAGAGCCCTTCGCCGACATCCTCGCCGCGCCGCTCCCGGACGACCACAGCGACGAGATGCTCCAGGCCTACTCCGACCGCCTCCTGGCGGCCATCACCGACGTCGAGGACGACCCCGTGGTCCGGGCCGCCAGTGCTGTGGTCGAGCAGTACGACCTGGATCGGGACCCCGAGGTCATGGCTGCCGAGCACGTGGAAGCCGAGGTCGGCGCGACGCGGGTCTTCCCCCAGGTTCGGGAGCTGCTGGCGGTCGTTTCGGAACGCCATCGGACCGGGATTCTGACGAACGGTGACGGTGAATTGCAGCGTCAAAAGCTCGAGGCCCACAGGCTGGACGAGTACGTGGAGACGGTGATCGTATCGAACGAAATCGGGGTACGAAAGCCCGAGCCTGGGATTTTCGAGGAGGCGAAGCGGCGGCTGGAGGCCGAGGCGTACGTCTACGTCGGAGACACCTACGAGGAGGACATCGTGCCGGCGAGAGAGCACGGATTCGAGGCGGTGTACGTCGGTGAGGAGCACCAGCCGGATGCTGCCGTGTCGACGAGCGGGACCGAGGAGTTGGCGTCGCTGCTGGTGCCCTTGTTCGAGTCGGCGACGCACAACTAACTGCTAGTCACTGAGGAAGAACAACACCTTAAAATACATTGAAAAAATAACACGAGTGCCGGCCAGAGTCCGTTTCGTTCCAGCGTCGACTGACATGCGTCGTTGGCTCGCTCTGGCCGGCTTCTTTGTGCAATAAATCGGATAAGCGCAGAGGTCGACGGTCCAGTTGCGAGACCAGATTAGCGACCGAACCGGAGGATACTCACGACGTGGCCCTCCAAAAGGTCCGTAACAATGGCCGCTTTACTGAGCGATAGGATGCGGCAGTACCTGGGTGTCCTCGTCGGCATCGCACTCGTCATCGGCGGGACATTTGCGACCGGATTCCTGCCGTCGACGACGCCGTATCAGGTATTGGCTGGCGCGATTATCGTTGCCGGGTTTGTGGTTGGGTACGCTTCGTTGGGGTCGTTCGGGTTTCGGGAGTGAGGATTTTCACTACCCCATTCTTTGCGATTACCTGCCTCGGTGAATTTATGAGACTGTGGGGGAAAATCCTCCACTGAATATGGAGCCTGAATCTCCGATCCTCCTGCTATTGGTTTCGCTGGTTGGGATTGCTCTCGGTGGGTTGGTTTTCGGAATGTTCGGTGCTGTGCTCGGGGCTATTGTTGCGATAATCTCCTACATTCAGGCTGTCGAAACGGTCTCTGAGAGTACAGATGTAGAGCAGGAGACCTCATCCGAACCAAATAACACCGATTGACGGAAGTGTCGATTCAGGCAGTTGCTATCCGAGAACGGAGGGAATTCCTCTTCCACGCAAAGTTGGGGTTCGACCACATGACGACCACGTCGCCCAGGCCACGGGCCAGTTCGATGACCGTGGTGTTGTGCTCGCCGCAGTTGGGCTTGAGCGCCCGAATCTCTCCGACGACAGCCTCGCCCGCGTCGAGGTCCAGCCACTCGGCGTCGCCGTCGTCAGCGTCGTCGGGGGTGGTGTCTACCGTCTCCAGTTCGTCGAACGATGGCGTTTCGGATTGTACCATACATGGTAGACTTGATAGTAACTAGACATAAAGCAGCAAATCGCATGACTGCGAAGGGTTTCCACGGAAAGGACAAATCGGCCCGGTCAAGTTCTACGAACAGTGACACAGTTCAATAGTCGTGCTGAATACAAGGGGCATAGTCAACACGTTCCGACCGCATTCGATAAGCAGTGACGATTGCTTACTACAGAGGGAATCTGTATCTCGGACGCCGTTGAACCGCAGTAGTAACTGGAATCACTCCTCGCGTTTGCCGTACGTTTCCTCACCCCAACCATAATCGGACACTTCGTCGTTCCGTTCGAGGTAGTCCTCCAGTTCCTCCTGTACCGCTCGGCCGAGATCCTGTAACTCACCGTCGATCATTGAAACCGTGCTCGAATCGAGCGGCTCAGTCGCGTCTCGCTCCCGCCAGTCGTCCGGAATCATTGGAACGTCGAAGCGAAGGCGGTCTTCGGTGGGGTCCCAGTAGAAGTCGAACGCTTGGAACAGGCCGAGGTCGTTGATAATTCGAACGTGCTCTTCATCGAGGTTCGTGTACTCGGTCCACTCGTTGAATCCCTCCTTCCACGCACCCTCTTGAAGCAAGTCTTCGATGTCTTCGCGGTAGAAGTCCTCTGACCCGAGCGTCTCTTCTTGCCACTCGAATTCGTGCGGCATCCCTCGGTTCGAGAGGTCTGGCGGTTCCGGAATCTCAATATCGTGCGCCATACCACTTGTTCCACTGGTAGTGCAATAAAGCCCACAGCAGTTCCCTACGAGACGGAACGAGACGCCTCTCGAAAGAGAACGTCCAGTTACTGGATACAGAGCGCTTATTCATCTGGATCGTCTCGTCGTTGCGGACTAGCGCGAGGATCTCGTTTAACTTCAAGAGCGAGGCGATGGTGCACCCTGGGTGGTGCCTCGTCCAGACAGCGCACGGGCACAGGCCGTTACGGGTTCCCAATACAGCACGATTAACTAAGTCGTCAAGGTTTCAATTGCCATTCATGGCCCTGTTTCGGCTATCCGCACTTGACTGGGTATGCTTCGCGCTACTACTCATCGGAGCGCTCAACTGGGGACTCGTGGGCCTTCTGGAAATCAACGCCGTGGAGGCGTTGCTCGAGCCGGTGTTCCAGTCGACTGCGGCCGAATTAGTGGTCAGAGGCATCTATGTGTTAGTGGGGCTGGCGGGTCTGTACTTCTTCTACCCGCTATACCGCATTTCCCAGCGGGCCCAGGATTGAATCCACTCTCGCCTGTGGGCTGGTGCTGAACACAGCGCGCGTTTCGGTTTCCGACTATGGAGCGTCGGGAGGCGAGTGGAACTGTTAGGTACAAGAAACTCGGCTATCAAACTCTACTGCAAATACGCACTCCTATACGTCTAGAGATAGTTCTAGAATTGTGAAGAAACAGATTAACTGTTGTCCATTCTGTGGTGCAGCATTTGACCAGAACTCCAGTAATCCAGACTCTCGCTATCCCTCGGGATACGAGTGTGAAAACTGTAACGAGATGCTCGAAATCAAGGTGAACCAGTTCCCGGTCGCGTAACGTCATCCGTGCTGAATACGCACGTTCTTTCTACCGACTGGTTCAGCGAGAACGGAGCGAAACGAACGCCAACACCGCGCTGATTATACCCTCTGTATTCAGCAAGCTGCTTCTGTCACCAGGCAAAGCTGGCAAAAAAGTATTTATGCGGGAATCGAGGCTCCGCCATCGGAGTTTCTAACCCTCACGGGGACGGCAGCATCGGCAACGACGTCGGTGTTGGTTACTCCAATTGTGACAATGTATTCGGCCAACCTCGTGCCCGAGTCGGAACCGTGAGCTCCTATCACGTTATCGAGCGAGCACCGCCATTTGACAACATCAGGGCGGTCACTCGGGCATCTATCTCAATATAGACGCTTCGCTGAGGATACCGTCTCGACCATTTCGACGCCAGTTCCAGCCGACGCCGGGTATTCCTCTTTGCCAACGGTCACGCTCTTCACGCGCCACGACGGGCCGCGTTCGAAGCCGACCGGCACAGATGGGTCTTCCCGGCCTCAACCTCGCCGTGATTCCCGATTCCGTGATTCAAACGCTCCCGGAGAACTGTTCGAAGGCCACCGGGATTTGAACCAGAGCCAGACGTTCCTGCTCGGTCGCTTCGCTCCCTGCGCGGCTCACGGGTCACTTCGATCCCCGTTCGACATCACGAGACTCTCCCTCCGGTCGGGTCTCGCGGGCTGCGACTGGCAGGGTTCAAATCCCTCCTCGCGTTACTTACTCACGGCTCGCGAGTTTGCTCGCCGTGAGTAAATGGGCTCGGAGGGATTTGAACCCCCGATCGGCTGATATCTCCGGTGCGCCTCGGTACTCCAGAGGGTCATCGTCGCGAACCGGTGATCAGCCGGCCGCTCAGTATATCAGCTGGAGTGTGTCGTCACCGAGCGCGTAGCCTCTGGAGTCAGCCGCCTTCCCGGACTAGGCCACGAGCCCTCGCCCGTCTCTTTGTCGAATCCCCCTAAAGGAATTTCGATTACTCGCGGTCGGTCTCTCGCCAGTCGCAGTCCTGGCACTTCCAGCCGGTGACGAACTCCATCGCCGACGGCATGTACCCCACTTTGATGACGTCGCCGCCACAGTCGGGACACTCCCGGTCGGCGTCCTCGATGGGCTCTGCGTCCATCACGTCCTCGCCCTCAATCAGCTCGGCGAGTCGCTTGGGCGTCACCATCCGCCCCTGGACAACGCGATTCTCTGGCATAGGGTCACTGGGGCACCGACGCCCCTAAGCGTTCCCGTCTCAGAGCCAGGGCGCTCGCTCCTCGACGATACCGTCGTCCTCCTTGGACTCCGTCGTTGCGGAGTTCGCGTTCGTCTCCGCGTCCGGGCTGGCGTCGACCACGCCGCTGCCGTCCGCCATCGCGGCGGTGATGTCGATCTCGTCCGGCCGGTACTGCCACTCGGCCTCCGTCGCCCGCGTCGGGTCGAAGGCCAGGACGGCCGTGACGGCCAGGACCGCCAGGGCGAGCGGGGCGTCGCTCGGGATGAGGCCGTAAATCGAGAGGGGCAGGACCCCCAGCGCGACGGCGCTGCCGAAGCGGAAGCGATCGATGTCGACGGCGTTGCGCAGCCACGGGCTGAACAGGGCGACCCCAAGGGCGAACCCGGTGCCGACGCCCGCTGCCGCCATGGCCCGGAGGACCGTCCCCGGATCAGCGTTGAGTGCCAGGTGGGCGCCGCTCGGGTCGATGCTGGCGACGAGTCCCAGGGCGACGATGACGCCTGGCCCCGGAAGGTACTCGCCGACTCTGGCGCTGGCCGTTCGAGCAGCGACGGCGAGGATGACGACGCCGGCAAACCGCTCGAAGACGATAATGTTCAGCGCACTTTCGATGGTCGGGGCCAGGGCCGCCTCGAGGGCCGCACCGGCTATCAGGATGGTACCGACGCCGAGGACTATCTTCGCCTGTTCGCGAGGCGTCCCGTCCATCTCGGCGATGATGACGGCGACGGTGGCGCTGCCACCGAAGATCAGGAGGCCGACCTCGACGATGCCGACGGGGTTCTCGAGCGCACCAGCCAGGACCAGGGCGGGGAAGATGCCGTCGACGAGCGGCAGGCACATGACGACGGCGAGCAGGCCGGTCGGACCGCCCAGGGTCTCCTCGACGGAAAGGGCGATCGGGTGTCGTGAACTACTCATTCCCAGCTACGGCTGGCCATACCCCGTGGCCGATGGGTGATGTAATCCGCGTCGTGACCCGCAGGACGCCGAGGTCGAGGTGACGCGATTGCTCTCCTGCCAGAAATTCTGTCCCATCGAAAATGTTTTCGACGTGCTGTCGTCGCTGCTGCTTTCGCTGTCTTCGCGAACACTACCACCGCTGATGGGACAGGCGGAGTGCATACTCCAAGTAATCCCGTCCACAGTAAAAAGAATACTGTGATAGGCGACCACACACTACACGAACATACAGATACCGTGGAACGAACCCCCAATTGGGTACACGACTGTGCCGCGGCGGACAGGTCCGATCATTGACGGAAGAACGTGTCGGTCCATCGTGCCGGTGGGAAAGGGGGATGGGAGGCTACGCGGTGGCAACGTCGTGGCCTCACCGGGGTCAGGTCGGCCGGTCTCGCAACGCTTTTGAGTTCCCCCCAACGACGGTTTACATGGCGAACGATTCCGAGCCCTTCTCCGAGAAACTCCGGGTGCCTGAGGCGCTGACGTTCGACGACGTACTCCTGCGACCAAAGGAGAGCCACGTCGAACCCGACGAGGCAGACCTCACGACGCAGGTCTCGACCAACGTCTCCCTCACGGTGCCCGTCCTCTCGGCGGCGATGGACACCGTCACCGAGAGCGACATGGCGATCGCGATGGCCCGGGAGGGTGGCCTGGGCGTCCTCCATCGCAACATGGACGCCGACGTGATGGCCGGCGAGATCGAGCGTGTCAAGCGCGCCGACGAACTGATCATCCGCGACGTCGTCACGGCCAGTCCCGACCAGACGGTGAGGGAAGTGGACGAGATGATGGAGCAGCAGGGCGTCTCGGGAGCCCCCGTCGTCGACGACGACGGCGTGGTGCTGGGCATCATCTCCGGGACGGACATCCGACCGTACCTCGAGGTCGGCGACCGCGACGCCGTCCGGGAGGCGATGACGGACGAAGTCATCACCGCACCCGAGGACGTCACGGCTCGCCAGGCGCTCGAACTAATGTACGAACACAAGATAGAGCGCGTCCCGGTCGTCGACGACGAAAACCGTCTCGTCGGCCTCGTCACGATGGCCGGAATCCTCCAGCGCCGGGAGTACGACGACGCCGCCCGTGACGAAGGCGGTCACCTCCGCGTCGGCGCCGCCGTCGGTCCCTTCGAGACGGACCGAGCAAAGACGGCCGACGAGGCGGGCGCCGACGTCCTGTTTATCGACTGCGCCCACGCCCACAACCGGAACGTCATCGACAGCGCTCGCGAGATCAAGGGAGAAGTCGACGCCGACGTCGTAGTGGGCAACATCGGTACCCGGGAGGCTGCCCAGGCGGTCGTCGACTTCGCGGACGGCGTCAAGGTCGGCATCGGTCCGGGCTCGATCTGTACGACTCGCGTCGTCACCGGGGCTGGAATGCCCCAGATCACCGCCGTCGCGCAGGTCGCCGACGTCGCCAGCCAGCACGACGTACCGGTAATCGCCGACGGGGGAATCCGCTACTCCGGCGACGCCATCAAGGCCATCGCCGCCGGCGCCGACGCGGTCATGCTCGGCTCGTACTTCGCCGGGACCGACGAAGCTCCGGGGCGAGTCATCACGATGAACGGCAAGAAGTACAAGCAGTACCGGGGCATGGGCTCCGTGGGTGCGATGCAGTCCGGCGGCGGCGAGCGCTACCTCAAGGAAGACGACGAGGACGAGGAGTACGTCCCCGAGGGCGTCGAAGCCGCCACGCCCTACAAGGGGACCCTCGAATCGGAACTCCACCAGCTCGTCGGCGGCATGCAGTCCGGCATGGGCTACGTCGGTGCCGAGACCGTTCCGGAGTTCAAAGAACGCGCGGAGTTCGTCCGCATCTCCGCTGCCGGTCAGCAGGAAGGTCACCCGCACGACGTCGTCATCACCGACGAAGCGCCGAACTACAGCCCGGACGGCAACTGATCGGACTGGCTTTTCAGGCGATTCCCTTTCCGCTCTCCTCGCACGCCGGGCTGCAGTACTGTTCGTCCGCCGCGTTGGCACTCGGATGTGCCGTGAACGAGTCGCTGCAGTGCTCACAGGAGTAGGTTTCGAACTCCGACATGCGGGCGGCGTTTGGGACGCCTGTCCCAAATGCGTTGGGCGAAGCGGAACGTTTCAGTCCCGTCGGGTCCACAGTGTCGCCAATGGCCGACTACGACGTTCGCCGGATTCCCGGCGAGGCGACGCTCGAGGACGCCTTCGACGTCCGCCGGGAGGTCTTCATCGACGAGCAGGACGTGGCCGAGGACATCGAGATGGACGGGAAAGACGACGGCGCGCTCCACGTCGTCCTCTACGACGGCGACTATCCGATTGCGACGGCTCGCACACGGTTCGTCGACGACGAGACGGCCAAGTTCGAACGGGTCGCCGTCCGCGCCGAATACAGAGAGAAGGGTCTCGGCCGGGCTGTCATGGATGCCATCGAGGAGGTTGCCCGAGAGGACGGCGCCACCCACGCCGTCCTCCACGGTCAGACTAGCGTCGAGGCGTTCTACCACGAACTCGGCTACGAAACCACGTCGGACGAAGTCTTCTACGAGGCGGACATCCCGCACGTCCAGATGGAAAAGCCGCTGTAGAGCGAGAGCGAGCACCCGGCGTGGCCGCCCGATTTTAAGGCCAGCCCCGACGACCACTCGACATCTCGATGCGTCTCACCCGCCGTGACGTTCTCGCCGGAGCGGTCCTCGCCGGGAGCGGCTGTCTCGCCAGCGGCCTCTCCCCCGTTCGGACCGTCCAGACGACGCTTCCAGCGGAAGCGTCGGCCCGCCTCGGCTTCGTCGGGGACGTCATGCTCGGCCGCAACGTCGACGACCGCTGGGAGGACGGCGACCCGGCCGGCGTCTGGACCTCCCTCGCCGCCCGCCTCCAGTCGCTCGACGGCGTCTTCGCTAACCTCGAGTGTTGCATCTCGAACCGGGGCGAGCGCCATCCGAATCGGACGTACTACTTCCGGGCCTCGCCGGACTGGGCGCTCGACGCCCTCGAGGCGGCGAACGCCACCTGGGTCAGCCAGGCCAACAACCACGCCCTCGACTTCGGGCCGACAGCCCTCGGCGATACCCGAACCCACCTGACCCACACCGGAATCGGACACGCGGGATCGGGACCGGACCGCAAGACGGCCCTCCAGCCCTCGGTCGTTCGCGTCGGCGGCCTGGACGTGGGGGTCATCGCACTCACCGACCAGTCACCGGGCTACGCAGCGGGGGCCAATAGCCCGGGGACCGCCTACGCTCCCCTGGCCGTTTCTGACCCGGTCACCCGCCACGTCGTCGGCCAGGTGTTCGATTCCCTGCAATCGGCCGATCTGGACCTCCTCGTGGCCTCGCTCCACTGGGGACCGAACTGGACGACGGGCCCCGACAAACGGCGCCGACGCGTCACCCACTGGCTCGTCGACCGGGGCGTCGACGTGGTTCACGGCCACAGCGCTCACGTCTTCCACGGCGTCGAGGTGTACGACGGCCGGCCGATCATCTACGACGCCGGTGACTTCGTCGACGACTACGTGGTCAAGCCGGAGTTGCGAAACGACCGGAGTTGGCTGTTCGAGTTGGTGCTGGAGGGTGGCGACTTCGCAGCGCTGGACCTCGTGCCGGTCCACATCGACGATTCGGCCGTCCATCCGGCGGATTCCGAGGAGGCTGCGTGGCTTCGTGAGACGGTGCGAGAGCGGGCCGAGCCGTTCGACACCGACTTCGAACGTAACGGTGAGGGACTCCGAATTCCGCTCGACTAGCCCCCTCCCACTCAGTGTCCACTGAACTTGTCTCGTCGGTAGAGGTCGAGTTCGGTCACGGCGTCCGGCGGTTCTTGCCGGGCAGCGAACGCAATGGCCGCTGCGACCGTCTCCGGTTCGGTAATGTCGCCTGGCTCGTAGCGCTCCTTCGATAGCTCCGATTCGTCGCGATACTCCTTGCCGAACTCCGTCCTAACCTCGGAGGGGTTGACGACCGTGACGCCGACGTCCTCGTCACCGACCTGTCCGGCGATGCTGAGCGCGAATCCCCGGGTCCACCATTTTGTCGCCGCGTACACCGGACTCGCCGGCCTTGGGAACTTTCCGGCGTAGCTCCCGACGAAAACGAGCGTTCCGGACGATTCGCGGAGGTACGGCAAGGCTGCTCGCGTAAGGAAGAACATCCCGGTCGTGTTGACGTCCATCACGGTCCGAAAGCGCTCGGTGTCCAGGTCCTCGACGCTGACTCCCTGTTCGGCTCCGGTTCCCGCATTGTTGACCACCACGTCCAGCGATCCGAATTCGTCGACCGTCGCCTCGACCAGTGCTTCCACGGCCGTCTCGTCGGTCACGTCGGTCGGAATGGCGAGGGCATCGACGCCGTGCACCGCCTCGATCTCGGCGGCAATGCTGGTCAGTCGCTCCTCTCGTCGCGCCGCCAGGACAACGTTCGACCCCTGGCTGGCGAGTTCTGTTGCGGTTTCGCGGCCGATGCCGGCGCTCGCTCCACTGACGAGCGCCGTCTGGCCGGCGAGAGCGTCCTCGGTGTCCATACGCTGAACCGAACTCCAAGAGGGAAAGGTTTTGAGAACTGCCAGACGTTCCGGCTCACTCGCTGTCTCGCGGCTTCGCCGCTCGACATACCGAGATGCTCCCTCCGGTCGCGTCTCGCACCGCTCGCTTCCCGGGCTGCGACTCGCAGGGCTCAAATCGCTTCGGCGACGTTTCTGGTCGTTCACTTCGTTCACGACACAGAAACGGGCCGGGCGCGATTTGAACACGCGACCGACGGATTAAGAGTCCGTCGCTCTGCCAGACTGAGCTACCGGCCCAGACGTTCCGAGGTAACCGAGGCCGGTTGAAATACGTTACTGTTCGGGCCCCGGACGGAGCGTCCCGGCAGAAATTCCCACGGTCGGGATCGATAGACGCGGAGGGGCTACTAGCCAGTGCGAATCGAACCTGTGTATTATAAGAGTCTCCGACCAAAGCCTACAACACTGATGAGCACAGGCACGGGAATCACGATGGCTTCGATGTCGACGTACGCCATCCTGGGGTGCGGGAGCGTGGGGCACGCCGTGGCTGACGAACTCGTCGCCGAGGACAAGGAAGTCCTCATCGTCGACGCCGACGCCGGCCGCGTCGAGGCGCTCCGGGACCAGGACCTGGACGCCCGAGAGGCCGACATTCGCGACGAAGACGTGGCCGACGCCGTCAGCGACCGCGACGTCATACTCATCATGTCCTCCGACGTCGAGGCGAACGCTGCTGCCGTCCAGAACATCCGAAGTCGGAGCGACGACCAGTTCATCGTCGCTCGCGCCTCGGACCCGGTGTCGGCCGACGAACTGACGAAACTCGGCGCCGACGTGGTGATCAATCCGTCGACGGTCATCGCAGATTCGGCGCTCCGGGCACTGGAAACCGGGGAACTCGAGTACAAGGCCCGCCAGCTCGCCGACGTCATCGACGACACCGAACGCGAGATGGCGATCCTCATCCACCGGAGTCCAGACCCCGACTCCATCGCGAGCGCCGCCGCGCTCAAGTCCATCGCGGCGAACCGCGACGTCGAGGCCGACATCATCTACGAGGGGGAGATCGGCCACCAGGAGAATCGGGCGTTCGTCAACCTCCTCGGGATCGAGCTGGTCTCCGCCAGCGAGGTGTCGATGGATGTCTACGACACCGTCGCGCTGGTCGACCACGCCAAGGCCGGCGAGCCGTTGCCGGAGGCCGACGTCGACATCATCATCGACCACTACGAGCACGACCACGAACACGACGCCGACTTCACTGACATCCGGCCGAACGTCTCGGCGACGTCGACCATCCTCACGAAGTACATCCAGGAACTGGACATCAAGCTCGACCAGGAGGTCGCGACGGCACTGCTGTACGGCATTCGCGCCGAGACGCTCGACTTCAAGCGCGACACGACGCCGGCGGATTTGACTGCCGCAGCCTACCTCTATCCCTTCGCCGACCACGACACGCTCGAACAGGTCGAGTCGCCGTCGATGTCTCCGGAAACCCTGGATGTACTGGCCGAAGCCATCCGGAATCGCGAGGTCAAAGGAAGCCACCTCGTGTCTAACGCTGGATTCATCCGTGACCGGGATGCACTCGCCCAGGCCGCCCAGCACCTCCTCAATCTAGAGGGGATCACGACGACGGCCGTCTTTGCCATCTCCGAGGATACGATCTACCTCGCTGCTCGCTCGAAGGACATCAGGATGGACATCGGCCGCGTTCTGGAGGACGCGTTCGACGACATCGGGGAGACGGCGGGTCACTCGACGGACGCCAGCGTCGAGATTCCGCTGGGCATCTTCACCGGTATCGAGGTCAGCGAAGACAACCGCGAGACGTTGCTGGAGCTAACCGAGGAAGCCGTCACGAAGAAGCTGTTCGAGGCGATGGGCGTCGAAGGCGGCGAGAGCAGTAACGGTAGCTGAGGTAGAAGCCAAGTTAGAATTACGTCAACGCCTACGCCGAGACTTCGCTCTCGTCGGCGTCCGCCTCTTGCTGGAGCCGTTCGACGATGTCGTTGACGATGACTACGTCACCCACCGCCTGGACCCACCGATACGGAACGATGACGCCCCGGGCCGACTGTGCCTCTTTGCCGAACAGTTCCCGGTTGAGTTGGTGGAGTGCCAGGCCGGTCACTTCCTCGGAGTCGAGGTCCAGCCGGAGGTCCTCGATCTCGCCGATGAACACGCCGTTTTTCGTGTACACCTCGCGCCCAACGAGGCTCGTGATCTCCTGTGGAGCCGCGTTTCGATCCATGTGCGTGGCGTCGGTTGGCGGGGTCTTAACTGTGGCGGGCTGTCAGACACTGTGGCCGGTCTTCGGGGGCCAGCGGGACCTGGGACGGCGTTGCCCACGAAGGTATCTCGCCCCCAAGACTAATGCTTGCTGTCGGAAGTCACCGATACGTGCCATCGACGATCGTCCACGTCGCCTTCGCCGGGATGATTGCAGCCGCGTTCCTGGGTGAGGCGTTCGACCGACGTTCGCTAGCCGTCGTTCTCGGTGTCACGGCGTTTCCCGACCTCGATTCCTTCCTGGCGCTGGTGTCCACGGCTGGCCACCGAGCTGCGTTCCACACGTTGGTCATCCCGGCGACGCTCGGCGTTCTCCTCGTGGTCGACCTCCGGGTACGCGACCAGTCGTACGTCCTGGAGCGGTGGGGCCACCGCGGCGTTCGCGTCGCCTGGGTGAGCATCGTCGCCTACGCAGCCGCTGGCATCGGGCTGGACCTGTTCAGCGTCGGCGGCGCCAACCCGCTCTACCCGGTGGTCGACCAGTTCTACGTCGTCGAGGGCAAACTGGAACTGTCTTCGAAGCGCGGCATCGTCCAGACGTTCGTCTCCTGGGGCGATAGCGGATCCATCCCGGCCCCGACCGAACTCGGCACGTCCGAGGAAGTGACCGTCACGACTGGTGTCGACCCGGGCCTACA
>CAZGAX010000112.1:0-12988 GCA_964523745.1 uncultured Halobacteriales archaeon
CCGGTGCCCGACGACAAGTGGGGCGAGGTGGGCAAGGCCGTCGTCGAGGGCGACGAGAGCCTCACGCTCGAGGAACTCCAGGCGTTCATGGAGGACGAGATCGCCCCGTTCAAGATCCCCAAGCACCTGGCGTTCGTCGACGCGATGCCGATGAGCGGGCCCTCGAAGATCGACCGCCAGGCCATCGAGGACGAGTTCGGCGGCGAGGCCCACGACGCGTAGGCCGCCCCGGAACGCACCGGGTCCGCAACCGGCCGTATCGGGATCGATAATCGACCGGCTCCGGCGCGAAATCGGGGCTATTCTCGCAGCCTGAAACGACCGACGGCGATAGGAACCTTCTTTCGGGCGCAGTTCCCAGCCGATTAGTAATGACAGTTGTCGGGCTGACAGGGTACGGTCGGTACGTGCCGGACGAGACGGTGTCCGGCGCGACGATCGCCGAGGAGAGCGGGATTCCGGAGGAGGTGGTCGTCGAGAAGATGGGACTGGTGGAAAAACACGTCTGTCCGCCGGACGGCGACCACTGTACCGACATGGGGATCGCGGCCGCCGAGGACGCCCTCGCCGACGCCGACCTCGACGCCGCAGACCTGGACATGGTGTTGTACCACGGCAGCGAGTACAAGGACTACGTCGTCTGGTCGGCCGCCGCCAACATCGCAGACCGACTGGGTGCCGAGAACGCTTTCGCCACCGAGAGCTACACGCTGTGTGCCGGCTGTCCGATCGCCATTCGGCAGGTGAAAGCCCAACTGGAGGCAGACGCCGTCGAGAAAGTGCTCCTGGTGACCGCGAGCCGCGAGGACGACCTGGTAGACCTCGACAACGAGAACTCCTCGTTCATGTTCAACTTCGGGTCTGGTGGCGCCGCGTACGTCCTCGAAGCCGACCCCGAGGAGAGCCGAATCCGGGCCCGGGTTCGAGAGAGTGCAGCCCTGACCGACGGCTCGTTTTCGCACGACGTGGTGATGCCCGCCGGTGGGTCGAAAAATCCCGCCAGCCACGAGACGGTCGACCACCGGCTTCACGCCCTGGACGTCCCCGACCCCGACAGCATGAAAGAGCGTCTCGCGCCGGTCAGCCTGCCGAACTACCTAGAGGTGGCCGACGACGCGCTGGAGCGGTCGGGCTACGACCGCGACGACCTGGACTTCGTCGCCGTCACCCACATGAAGCGGTCGTTCCACGAGGTCGTCCTGGAGGAACTCGGGCTGGACGCCGCCTCCGACGGCTACTACCTCGACGACTACGGCCACATGCAGAGCGTCGACCAGATCATCGCGCTGGACGAGGGGTTGGAGGGGGGACTCGTCGAGAGTGGTGACGTAGTGCTGTTCCTCGCTGCCGGGACCGGGTACACCTGGTCTGCGTCGGTGCTGGAGTGGGAAAGGTAGAAAGGAGGAGAGAGCGGTCTTTTCGGTCGTCGTGTCATCCACCATCGATATTTTTGCCTATCCGGATACGAATCGTCATCGCGGCCGAACCCTTTTACGACAAAACGACAAACCCTCACGTAATGGCTCGATCCAGCAGTAGCGGGGGTGAAGCGGCTGACGAGGAGATCTACCTCCGACGCGAGGGGAAGTGGTGGATCGCCGAGGACGTCGTCACCGGCGTTACGACACAGGGGGAGTCACGGGAGGCTGCGCTCGAAAACCTCGACGACGCTGTCGCACTCCGTGAGGGAGCAGGGCGGCCGCCGACAGATGAGGAGCTTCGAGAGGCCGGAATCGAGCCCGCGGAGAACGAAACTGGCGACGAAGAGCCGCCGGACGTGCTGGACCGCGATGGGTAGGCGAACCTACTCCGGGCACGAGATTGCCACAGTGCTGGTCAACGAGGGAAACTTCGAGTGGCAACGCACAACCGGTGACCACGCACAGTTGTACTACGAGCATCCGACGAACGAAAACGACCGACGGTGGGTGACAGTACCGCTACACGACGAGCTTGCGGCGGGGACAGTCCGGCAAATTGCCGAGGACGCTGGCGCCCTGGAGTTCGACTCGTTCTGTGAGTGGATAGACCGCAATAGCTGAGCCGCCGCGTCCCCGAGTCCGGCAGATTTCTCCCCCGATATGCAGGCTTATACGGCCCGAGTCCCTGACTAGAGTACGATGAGCCGACTGCGCATCGCCCTGCTGAACGCGGCCCACGACGGGACCGACACCCGGCGGAACTTCCGCCGGGAGGTCGACGCCGACCTCGTCGAGTACCACGTGACCGAAGGCGAACTCCCCGAAACGTTCGACTTCGACGCCTGTATCGTCACGGGGTCGCGGGCCTCCGTCTACTGGGAGGAACCCTGGATCGCTAACCTCAAGTCCTGGGTTAGCGATGCCATCGAACGCGGCATTCCCTTCCTGGGCGTGTGCTACGGCCACCAGCTCCTCGCGGACGTCCTCGGCGGCGAGGTCGAAGCCATGGAGGAGTACGAAATCGGCTACCGCACGGTGGAACACGACGGAACCTCGCCGCTGCTCGAGGACGTCAGCGAGGAGTTTACCGTCTTCACCACCCACTCCGACCGGGTGGCAAAACTGCCGCCCGGCGCCGAGCAGTTCGCTCAGAACGACTACGGCGTCCACGGCTTCCGGAAGGGCGACGTCTTCGCAGTCCAGTTCCACCCCGAATACGACGTGGAGACGGCCGAATCGGTGACGCGAGAGAAGAACCTCCCGTCGGAGCGACTCGAACGGGTTCTCGACGGCATCACGGCCGAGAACTACGACGCCGCCTGCGAGGCCAAGACGCTGTTCGAGAACTTTACCGAGTACGTCCGGGCCAGGGTGGAGTCCGGCGACGCCGACGCGGCGAGCGCTGCCGACGACTAAGCGGCCACCGTGCCGGTGGCGTCGTGAACGGTCAGTTTTCAGAGGCGCAAGACCGCCGGCGCCATCACCGCCGTGGCCCCGATACCGGCGATCAGTCCGAGGATTCCCATGAACACCGTCAGCGCCAGCGTCAGCAGGAGCATAACGCCGATGGCGACGATGCGCTGGCCGAGCGAGAGCATAAGAGGTAGTTTCATACGATACCGTTGATAAGTCGTTCGATACGACAGATGATACGTTGGATTCGCCGCCTGCCGCCGTCGGTTCGGGGGTGGTTGCTGTACGTCCTGCTGGCAGCGGGCATGATGTTCTGTACGGGTATTCTGGGGGCCGCCGTCGGGGCAAAAAGCGTCGACGGGACCATCATCCCGATCCGCGAGCCGGGGTCGCCGGCGCCCGACCTCTCGACGATGGCGATCTTCTGGCACAACGCCGAAATCGCGCTGCGGTCGGCGTTCGGTCTCGTTACGTTCGGCCTGTACACCACGTACGTCCAGTTGCTCAACGGGTTCGTTCTCGGGGCGACGATGGCAGACGCCTCCCGAGTGCTCGGCCCGGTACGAACCGTCCTCTCCATCGCACCACACGGCGTTCTCGAACTGCCGGCGTTCTGGCTGGCAGGGGCGATCGGCTTCCGCTGGCTGCACTTCGTCTGGAAGGTGACGAACGGCGACCGCGACCGGATTCCCGGACCACGGCTCGTCCTGGAGTCGCTGGCTCTGACGGGACTGTCACTCGCGGTGCTGTTCGTCGCCGCCGTCATCGAGACGAACGTCAGCGTCTATCTGGTCTAAACGCCGCCGCGACCGACAGCCAGGGGTGGTGGCTGTGCCGGTTGCCAGTCGAAAGTCGTTCTCTGCGTCGAAAGCCGGTCCCGGCGAGAGCACCGTTCCAGGCGGCGTGAGAGCATATATCCGCGTTGGGGCACATCATTCACGGCACGAGCATGTTCGACCGAATACTCATTCCAACGGACGGCAGCGAACCAGTCAGGCCCGCGGTGGAGATGGCTCTCGACCTCGCGAAAGCGCATGATGCAACGCTCCACGTGCTCTATATCGTCGATCAACCCACGTCCGTCTCCGGCATGGGGGAGGGATTCGCCGGTCTGGACGACCTTCTGGATGCGCTCGAAGAACAGGGCCAACAGGCGACGAAAGCCGTCGTCGAACAGGCCAGCGACCGGGATATCGAGACGACGGCAGCGGTTCGTCGCGGGAATCCACACGACGATATCCTCTCGTACGCCGAGGGCAACGGGATCGACCTAATCGTCATGGGGACGCACGGTCGCACTGGGGTCAAACGTGCCCTCCTCGGCAGTGTAACGGAAGACGTCGTTCGCCACTCGGAAATTCCCGTGTTGACTGTCCACCGGGACCCCGAGGAATGAACCAGTACCGCCGAGACTTCTCGAGCCTGCTTACCGAATAGGGTCGGGAACCGATGGTCGGTTGGTCAGTGGACGGCGGCTTCGTCGGCCGTGTCTTCGGGTTCCGGAACGAGCCACTTGAGCGCAGCTGCGACGAGGACACAGAGCAAGCTCAGTACGACGAACACGGCAAAACCTCTCGCGTAGCCGACGTGACCGTAGATAGCGACAAACAGTCCCATCACCGGGAGGATGACGAGCGTGCCACCGCCGCCGATGCCGCTGATCCAGCCAGACGCCCCACCGACGGCCTCCGGGACGAACGTCGGCACGAGTTCGAAGACGGCCGCGTTGGCGAATCCCATCCCGGTGCCGAGGATCATCATCCCGAGGATCGCCGGCCAGAATCCGGCAGTAAACGTCATGATCACGCTGCCGAGCGCCATCACGGCGAAGCTGACGATGGCGACGAGTTCCCCGCCGAATCTATCACTAATGCTTCCGGCGGGGACTCGAATGAGCGAGCCGTACACGATGAAGATCCCCGCCAGGAGGCCCGCCGTTCCGATCGTGAGTTCGTGGAACTCCGCCCAGTAGGTGGGGAACCACGCAGAGAGGGAAGTGAAGCCGCCGCCGAACGAAACCGTGTAGAGGAAGACGAGAATCCACGTCCGGCGGTTTCTCGCCGACGTCTTCAGCGAGTCCCACGTGCCGCCCAACGGGAAGATTTCTTGCCCGAGGTCTTCGGCGATTTCTCGTGCTTCCTCGGGGTTTTTGCCGTTCTTCCTGAGCTGGAAGTAGTACGGGTCGACGGCGTACGCGGCGTAGATGGCGGTGGCAACGAGCAGGAACACCAACCATGCCGAGTAGGCCGTAGTCAGCCCCCAGATGCCGATGAGGACGGGCAGGACGTAGACGACCATCCCCGGGCCGATGTTCCCGACGCCGGCGAACGCGCCGAGCGCGAAGCCCTGTCTGTCACTCGGGTACCAGTAGGACGTTTGCGTGATGCCGGCGGAGAACGTCGCCCCGCCAGCGCCAGCGAGGAGGCCGAAGAAGAACAGAATCGGGTAGAGACTCATGCCGAAGTTCTCCGGGTAGGTCAGGAACAGTGTGACGACCAGGCCGACCGTCCCGAGGATCGTCGAGGCCATGAGGATGAGCAGCGGTTTCTTCCCGCCGACGTCGTCGACCCACGCACCGAACGGGATCCTGAGGAACGCTTTGCTCAGGTGCGGTGAGGCGAGAAGAAGTCCGTGGAGCACACCGCCGACGAGTTCTTCTTCGAGTAATGGCCCTGCCGCCCCGTAGAAGACGATGGTGGTGAGCCCCGCATAGAACACGAGCGTCGACAGGACCAGTCCCCGTCTGGGCGTGCCGGTGACGCCGTATTCGTCCGCTAGATTGCCGTGTTTTGCCATCAGTCGAACGAGCTAGTACGGTCGTTGTCTGGGACGTGAGACATTGTCGTGACTCGTTCCGGAGGGCACATCTCGATTCCGTCCCGCCGAGTTCCGTAGCTGTGGTCCGACCATCTTCGTACGAGTCGTGTCGCGGTGTCGGCCCCTTGTCTCTGTCGAATTATTCCATGAGTGTCAATTTACCAGAACCTGAATTTCGGATTCTCAGTTCACAGACGGTAGTGATAAACTGGCGTCGAAACAGGAATTACACGAAATTTGATGTAATGGTTCGCCCCGTCGGTGGGCCGCCGTCCGTAGACTGCCGGCCCAGTCCAGCCGCCTCGGCAATTGCGTTCAGGTGAGGCGTCCGGCTCGTCCCACCACAGCATTCTGGACGCGGCGGAGGTCCTCTCTGCGATGTTCCGGGGACAGGGCGTCACCGTTGGCGAGTACAGTCACTTCCTGCTGTGGACGACGGCGGGAAACGTCGTCGGTGGGAGCGTGTTCGTCGGTCTGTTGAACTATGGGTACGTCGCTCTCGGAGGCGAGACGCAGGACGTCGAATTCGATGCAGCCCCGCCGGAGGACTAACGCGACCACCACGTCGATAGCCGGCAGTCACCCAAACGTCGAACCGTTCAGGCGAGAACCGAAAAAGCCCCTCAACCCACCGATTCCGGTCCGGTTCCACCGTGGTGGCGTCCATGGGACCGATTTTTCACGCGAGCCCCCCAACGGCGAGTATGCTCGATTTCGTCGACCTGGAGGCCGACCTCGATAGCGAGTCACGAATGGTCCGGGACACCGCTCGCGAGTTCGTCTCCGAACAGGTACAGCCCGACATCGGCGACCACTTCGAGGCCGGCACCTTCCCCCAGGAGCTGATCCCCGCGATGGGCGATCTGGACTTCTACGCCCCGAACCTCGACGCCGAGCCCCTCCCGAACCTCACCGAGACCGCCTACGGCGTCCTGATGCAGGAACTCGAAGCGGGCGATTCGGGAGTGCGCTCGATGGCCTCCGTCCAGGGCGCCCTGGTGATGTACCCGATCCACGCGTTCGGCACCGAGGCCCATCGCGAACGGTGGCTCCCGAAGCTTGCCAGGGGTGAGGCGGTCGGCTGTTTCGGCCTCACGGAGCCCGACCACGGTTCGAACCCGGCCGGCATGGAGACCAGCGCCGAGGCGGACGGCGACGGTTACCGCCTGAACGGGGCCAAGACGTGGATTACGAACGCCCCCATCGCCGACGTGGCCCTCATCTGGGCGAAGCTGGGCGGAAGCGACGGGGGTGACGGTGCCGACGACGTTCGGGGCTTTCTCGTCGAAACCGACGCAGACGGGTTCGAGGCGGAGGAGATCGACGGTAAACTGTCGATGCGGGCCTCGAGCACGGGACAGATCCACCTCGACGACGCCTGGGTCCCCGAGGAGAACCTTCTTGCCGTCGAAGGCATGAAAGGACCCCTGGCCTGTCTAACACAGGCCCGCTACGGTATCGCCTGGGGAGCCGTGGGGGCGGCCCGGGACTGCTTCGAGGTGGCCCGGAACTATGCCACCGACCGCGAGCAGTTCGGCGGGCCAATCGCCCGGTTCCAGATCCAGCAGGACAAGCTGGCGGAGATGGCGACGAAGATAACGAACGCGCAGTTGTTGGCCTATCGCCTGGCAGAACTGAAAGAGCGCGGCGACCTCCGGCCCCAGCAGGTCTCGATGGCCAAGCGCAACAACGTCCGGATGGCAAGGGAGGTTGCCCGGACGGCCAGGGAGATGCTCGGCGGAAACGGGATCACGACCGATTACTCGCCGATGCGCCACCTGGCGAACATGGAGACAGTGTATACCTACGAAGGTACTCACGACATTCACACGCTGATCCTGGGACAGGACCTGACCGGGATCGCGGCGTTCGAGTAGGAATCCGCGTTCGCCATCGCGTCGCTGGCGGCGCCAACAGACACTTATCGGCCTGCTACGAAGGAGCGGGAAACGAAGTGACGGTGCAATGAGTACAAACTGGGACAAGTACAGCGTGCAGATAGGGGTTGGCAACAACCTGGGTGCGAAACTCAGAGTTGCGCCGGACGAGAGCACCGCAGGCGTGGCCGTGGTCGAACACACGCTTCCACCGCAAAAGCTAGCGGCACCGCTGCATCGACACACCCGGGAAGACGAGATTTCCTACGTCTTGGAGGGGCGAATGGGCATCCAGGAGGGCGAAGTGATATCTACGGTCGAGGCCGGCCAGTTCGCCGTCAAGGAGCGCAACGTCTGGCACACCTTCTGGAACCCCGGCCCCGAACCGCTCCGATTCCTGGAGATCATCACGCCGGGTGACTTCGCGGGATACTTCCAGGAAATCGCAGAGATAGTCCCGGCGGACGGTGTGCGGGACGAGGAGACGCTGCAGCGGGTCGGCGAACTGGGTGACGACTACGGCTTCGAGTCTGACTTCCAGAGCGTACCTGAGCTACTGGAACGGCACGGACTCGAGCGGTAACGCGGGTATTCTACTCGGCCGCCCTCAGCTTCGAGCGGTATCGATTCGGGCGTACCCCTAAAACCAGATCGGTCGGTGACCCTCGGAATTCAGACGGCCGCCGCCGGCAGCACGTGGAGGCCGGCACGGCTCTTGAGCACCGGCACCTCCTCGGCGTCCGGGTCGAGGTAGTCCGGCCGGGGGACCGACTTCGTCTCGTAGGTCTCGGGGTCGAGAACCTGGACGGCGTGGGCGTCCTCGACGGCGACGAGCGTGGTCTGCCGGGCGTCGTCGAGACTCCCGAGGCGGCGGGCGTCCGGAGCGCTTTCGTCCTCGAAGGACGCCTCGTAGGCGTCGCCGCTGGCCAGTCTGGTACCCTTGAGATTGCCCCGGACGCTCCGGACGAGTACCGGTCCCTCGTCGTCCTCGGGGTCGATGATTTCCCCGGGGCGGTAGCGGGGCAATCGGACGGCGTAGGTCACCCGATACACTTCGTTGCCGTCTTCGTCCTCCGTGACCAGCGTTTCCGAGTCCGAGTAGGACCCGCCGAGTTCGTCGACGATGCGGCGGGCGACCTTCATGCCGATCTTGTTGGTCGAGACTTTGATGTTGGTGCCCTCGGTGACTTCGCCGATTTCGGTGACGAACGCGTCTCTGTCCCCCGTCGCTTCCATCTCCTCGACGACTTCGTGGGCGATTTCCTCGGCACGAGCTATCTCGTCGTCGGTCGGGATGCGTTCGTCGGCCCGGACCTGGACGACGCTGGCGTAGGAGCCCCCCGCAATTCGGCCACAGCGTCGGCAGGTCTCGCGGGATATCTTCACCGGGACCATCACCTCCTCGGTGACCGGGGTTCCGCGAACGACGCCGGAGAAGGTGGCGTGCATCCGGATGGTGGTCTCGTCGACCTGTTCCGGGGCGACGTCCCAGGCGACCTCCTCGGCGTCGACGTGGACGCCGAGTTCCTCGACGACGGCGTCGAGGGCGACGTCGGTGTAGTCCTCGGCGCCGACATCCACCCAGCGGTTACCCCGGTGGACGGCGCCACACTGGGCACAGACCCGGACCTGCACTCGGTCGGGAGCGTCGACGAGGTCGAACTCCTCAAGGTAGCAGTCCAGACAGAGCACCTCGGGAGAGTCGCGCCGCTCCGTAGCCCCGGGCCGGTCGTCGCCGGTCGGCGGCCGGACCACGATTTCGTCCCCGCAACGAGGGCAGAATTCGCCCGAGCGACTCATTGCACTCCCGTAGACCACTGCGGCGGTTAAGTCGTGCGTCTCGGCGCCGGGCGGCCGCCGTCACGACGCGGTTCTCGGCGCCAGAGACCGGTCGATGCCGTTTAGCCGTCGCCGGCCGTACCCCCGTCCATGCAGTGGCAGACCGACTGGGGGCTCCGGGGACGCATGCTACTGACGATGCTACTCCTCGGGGGGCTGTACGTCGTCTTCCTGGCGGTGCTCTGGGAGGCCTTCCAGAGCCTGCTGATGGTCGTCCTCCTGATGGGATCGTTTTCGCTCGTTCAGTTCCTGTTCAGCGACAAGCTAGCGCTGTGGAGCATGGGCGCCGAGAAAGTCGAGCCCAGCGAGTATCCCGAACTCCACCGTAGCGTCGACCGCCTGGTCCAGCAGGCCGACCTGCCCAAGCCGACGGTGGCCGTGGCGGACACCCAGACGCCCAACGCCTTCGCGACGGGCAAGTCCCAGGGCAGTTCGGCGGTCTGCGTGACGACCGGCCTGCTCGACGCGCTGGACCGTGAGGAACTGGAGGGCGTGCTGGCTCACGAACTGGCCCACATCAAGAACCGCGACGTGGCCGTGATGACCATCGCCTCGTTCCTCTCGACCATCGCCTTCCTGGTGGTGCGCTGGGGCTGGCTCTTTGGCGGCGGGGGTCGCAATCGCCGGGGAGGTGGCGGCATCGTCGTCGCCATCGTCGTCTCGCTGCTGGTCTGGATCGTCTCGTTCATTCTCATCCGGGCGCTGTCCCGCTATCGGGAGTACGCCGCCGACCGCGGCGGTGCCCTCATCACGGGCAAGCCCTCGGCGCTGGCGTCGGCCCTGCTCACCATCTCCGGCCGGATGGACAAGGTTCCGACCGAGGACCTGCGGGACCAGGCGGAGATGAACGCGTTCTTCGTCATCCCGATAAATCGGGGCTTCATCGCCAGCCTCGCCCGGACCCATCCCCCGACGGAAAAGCGGGTCGAGCGACTCAGGGCGCTGGAGCGGGAGATGGAGACGGCCTGACGGCCGGCGACTCAGATACTGAACCGGGCGACCTCTGGCTCGCCGACGGCCTCGAACTCTCTGACGACGATTTCGCCGTCGTTGATCGTCGGGAGCGACGACTCGAACTCCTGGTAGTGGTCGGTCTCGCCGTGGGCCTCGCGAGCCGTCCGGTCCTCGTACAGTTCGAAGAAGTGGACGACGTTTTCGTCGCCGATTTCGGTGTTCGCCCGGTAGTCGACGCAACCAGGCTCGTCGCGGGACTCCTCGGCGAGCCACTCGATCAGTTCGAGGGCGTCGTCTCGGTACTCGGGGTCGAGCGGGACTTTCGCGTGGACGACGTACATGCTTCGAGTCTCACCCGCCAGCCCGATAAATGGCTGCCACGCGTGTCACCGGTCCACGGCGTGGTTTATGGGCCGGCCGCGCCAAGGAAAACCCGATGGGGCTGGTCGACGCGATTCGCCAGGCGCTGGGCATCCAGGCCGAGACCGACGCCACCCGGGACGCCGATCCCGAGGACCTCTTCGGGATGAGCACGGCCTACGTGACGATGGAGGCCGACCTGGACTACCGGCCGGCCGGCGAGGCGGCCCTGTGCTTCGGCGAGGTGGACTCGACGGACTTTGCTGGCGCCGTCGAGGAGGTCCGGGCGATTCTGGACGCAGGTGAGGAGGAGACGGGGACCGTCGCGGACTTCCACGAGGACGACTACGGCTACCGCTGGGTGGTGTTGCGGGACGCGACGGACTTCGAGGACCTGGTGACGAGTGTCCACTTCGCTGCGGATACCCTGATGGAGCACGGGTACGGGTCCAGATTGCTTGCTGCTGTGTTTGCCTTCGAGAAGTCCTGGGGTGACGAGCGAGCGTACTGGATCTACTCGTTTCGGCGTGGGGCCTACTATCCGTTCGTGCCGACCGGCGAGAACGAGCGGGACAACAAGACGGAGTTCAAGCTGCAGAGCGTGCTGGATGGGGAACTGGACGTGGAGTCCGACGAGGCCTACTGGTATCCGCTCTGGCCCGATGAAACTGGGCAGCATCCCTGGGAGTAGTTGCTGACGGTATCGCATGGTTCATCACTGCAACGGCGGGAAAACCCTCGGCCCGCTGGCGGTCGGAGCGGCGGATACCTTCGCTCCGCTCGGGTAGGGCCGCCGCTCCGACTAAATTGAACGCCACCGGGCCTCGCCCTTTCATCCTCCGGCAGACGGTCGCCTCGCTCCGCTCGGCGCTGCGACTGCCAAGGCTCTGCTTCGTTCGCTTCGCTCACTCAGCAGACCACCAGGCCCGCACCGCCACCGCACCGCGCCACGGGGGCGGTCGGCGGAGCCGACCGCCTATAACGTGACGGCTTCGCCGTCACGCATCCTCCCCAGCCGACTCCCTCACTCGCTCCGCTCGTTCGGTCGTCCCTCGCGATGTTGGCTTGCCCGCCTCGCTGTCGCTCGGCGGCAAGCCAGCGCGCCAACCGCTGCTGCCACCGCACACATCCTGGCGGACTGAAAGGGCGAACCTCGCTGGCGACGAAGTGGAGTCGCTGAGCGGGCCCTATCCGAGCGACCGAAGGGAGCGAGAATATCCCGCTCAGCGACCGCGAGCGAGGTGAGGGCTTTCATCGCCGTCGTAAATGCGGTGCTGTCACCAACGACTCAATTACGTAGCGAGCGAGGTGAGGGCTTTCGACGCCGTGGTTGGAATGACAGTGCTATCGGACACTTCGACAACACCCACCTCACGTCTCGCCTTCACCTATCAACCTCCGGACGCGAATCCAAAACACCCCACTTACGTACTGCGATTTCACTTCCACTATGCTGTAAACGACCCTTTTTGTACCATCGGGAGCAAGGCACGTCCATGGCAGCATCCGAAGACCTCGAAGACCTCCCGGGCGTCGGTCCGGCGACGGCCGAGAAGCTCAAAGAGAACGGTTTCGACTCCTACCAGGGCATCGCCGTGGCCAGCCCCGGCGAACTCTCGAACACGGCGGACATCGGCGAGTCGTCCGCGGCCGACATCATCAATGCGGCCCGCGATTCGGCGGACATCGGCGGCTTCGAAACGGGAGCGTCTGTCCTCGAACGGCGCGAGCAGATCGGCAAGCTCACCTGGGGCGTCGACGAGGTCGACGACCTCCTGGGTGGCGGCGTCGAAACCCAGTCGATCACCGAAGTGTACGGCGAGTTCGGCTCCGGCAAGTCCCAGGTGACCCACGAACTCTCCGTCACCGTCCAGCTCCCCAGCGAACACGGCGGGCTGGAGGGGAGCGCCATCTTCATCGACAGCGAGGACACCTTCCGTCCGGAACGTATCGAGCAGATGGTCAACGGCCTCGACGACGAAGTGATCGCGGACACGATGGAACTCCACGGCCTCGCCGAGGAGGGCGAGGCCGACCCCACGGACGACGACGCTCTCGACGCGCTCCTGGAGTCCGTCCTCGACAACATCCACGTCGCGAAGGCGTTCAACTCCAACCACCAGATCCTGCTGGCCGAGAAGGCCCAGGAGCTGGCCAGCGGCAGCCAGGACGAGGAGTTCCCCGTCCGACTCCTCTGTGTCGACTCGCTCACGGCCCACTTCCGGGCGGAGTACGTCGGACGGGGCGAACTGGCCGAGCGCCAGCAGAAGCTCAACAAGCACCTCCACGACCTGATGCGCGTCGGCG